>NZ_CP040272.1:5491250-5818125 GCF_013393905.1 Nostoc sp. C052 | reverse complement strand
ATAAATTAAAGATATTGACACGCTTTTTATTAGGAAATGTAAAGTTAATAGCAATTGAAGTAACAAAGGCTACAAAACCTTAGAGATGGGCTTGTTACTTTGAAAGTCATCAGACGCTAAGGGGTCTTGCCACCGTGGGTTCGGTTTGTATAGAAATCATTGAGGGGAATCCCCATCTGAGGTCGTTGTTGGGTTGGCACTTGCAACAACTGGAATACCGTGTGCATCAAGCTGCCAGTATTTATCAAGCAAGGGAAGTATTTTTAAGCCATCAACCAACACTGGTAATTTTAGATGCAGACCTACCTGATGGTGATGGCATTGAGTTTTGTCGTTGGTTGCATCGTCAGCAACAGCCTCTAATCTTAATGCTATCTGCTCGTAATAGTGAAGCTGATATCGTTGCAGGTTTAAAGGCGGGTGCAGATGATTACTTGAGCAAACCTTTTGGGATGCAAGAGTTTTTGGCACGGGTAGAGGCACTAATTCGCCGGAAGCGCACACCTACTGCACCAGCTTATTTGGATTATGGCACTTTGCAAATCGATTTAGTTCAGCGCCGCGTCCGTTTTCAGGGGGAGTTCATTGACTTAACGCCCCAGGAATTCAGTTTGCTATACGTTTTGGCACAAGCTGGGGGAGTACCTCTAAGTAGGTCGGAATTATTGCGTCGTGCTTGGCCGGACGCTATTGATAACCCTCGTACCATTGATACTCACGTTTTATCGCTGCGGAAAAAGGTTGAACTTGACCCCCGGCAACCTAATTTGATTCAAACTATCCGTAATGTTGGATACCGTTTTAATATGGAAATTTTGAATACCAACATTTCACAGTCACAAACAACAAAGTTAGCAAGAGAGAGATTTAATAATCAACGTTCAACACTTAGTAGTAGTCAAGTGTGATGGGAACTGGGGATTAGGGATTGGGGACTGGGAAGATTTATACCTAATACCTAATATCCATCCAAAATTTAAAATCCAAAATCGTCTTGAGCTTCTGCTTTAATTAAGCTTTTTCGTAACTCAACCCAGTCTATCTCAGAGACTTTTTGATTTGCGAATAAATGACCTTGTTGTAGGTGTAATAACCGAGTACAAAACATCTGAGCTAGTTCCAGTTGTTGATTTACCATCAGAATCGTGGTTTGATGAGTTTGACTCAACTGGGTTAGTACTTGCATTAGATGAGGAGCTGTACCAGCATCAAGGGCAGAGGTTGGCTCGTCTAATAATAATATTTTAGGCTGGATGACTAAGGCACGAGCGATCGCTACTAGTTGTCTTTGTCCGGCAGAAAGTTGTACCTCTGTTCGCCCTAACCATTCATTGGGAATCTGGATTTGTTCTGTCCAATGATTGACTCGTTGCTGAATTGTCTGTTTGGGTAAACCACGCAAAACTAAAGGATAAGCCAAGGCTTGCCCAACTGTCATCCCTAACAGCTTTGACTCTTGTAATACAAGTACAACCTTCTGCCGTAACTGGATGACAGGAATCTGGCGATACTCTTGATTTTCTAGATAGAGTTTACCACTCGTGGGTTCAATTAAGCGGTTGAGGAGGCATAATAACGAAGTTTTCCCAGCGCCTACTGGGCCTACAATGGCAATGCGTTCGCTCTGGAATACTTCTAAGGAAATATCCTGCAATATAGGGTATCCCTGTTGATTGCCAGGAAGTTGGGTTTTCAGCTTTGTAAACAGATTAACTTGCTCTAGCCTGAGTGTGGCTTTTGCTGTATTCAAGGGGATTGGGGACTGGGGATTGGGGACTGGGGACTGGGGATTGGGGAGATGAGGGAGTGTGGGGAGTGTGGGGAGATGAGAATTTTTCTTCCCTCTCCTCCCACACCCCCCACACCTTCCAATGCCCTATGCCCTATGCCCCATATCCAATTTTAAGTTAATTGTTTGGTAGTTAAGGCTGTAGCGATCGCCCAGCCATCGACTAATAGTAGCAGCAGTGTGAATCCTAGTAAAATTAGGTACATCCAAGGCTGTGCTAAAGGGCGAATATCTGTAGTGTCAATGCTCGTTTTTGCTTGGACAATTTGCACTAGACGGGCAAATCCAGCTACACGCATTGGTAGTAAATAAGCTTTGCCATCTTGGCTGAGGAAGTAATAAACTAAGCCTCCTTGACCCGTGCTGCGGGGTTTTAACTCTTTGATATCTGACCAAGGTAAAAACCACCCTTTACGAAAAAAGCTAGGAACCCAGGCGGGGTAAGTAACTTTAATTCCCTGCTCATCTACTATTACTTGTTCTGTCAAGACCGCATACAAGGCGACTAAGCCGATGCTAATCCCTATCCACAATAATTCTGGGGGTACGGGTGCAGCTGTTACCTGCGATAAAAAGGGTAATGGGACTGTGAGTGCTATGTATAGACTCAGCAATGTTATCCGAATCAAGGGAGACAGACGAAAAACAGAAGGTGAGATAGTGGCTGAGTTTGCTGTCACGGCTCAATTACAATGTTTTTTTTCATTGTAGGTTAGGTCTATATCCCTGGTAGTAGTCTGTCAAATTAATTTTGACGTTTAGAGAGACGCGATAAATCGCCGTCTCTACAAGGAATTTATTTATCCATCAATTATTTATTTATTGACAGACTAGTAGTTGATGTGTGGTAGTTCATGGTAAATACTTCTGTACTACAATCCAACCAGTCAGGGATACCCAGGCAAATCCAACAAACAAAATAATATTTACGCCGATGTGTAAGGGTCTAGCCCAAGGTTGTCTAGCACTAATTTGCGTCGCGCTGAAAGCAGATAGTAAAACTAGTGCTACCACGATCAATCCAGCGATAAGGTGTGACGAGTGACCTAAAGAACCAAAGTGTCCTAAAGTACCAACAATACCTATTGCTAGCAGTAGTAACACTAAACTTACCATGCTGATGCCCATTGTATAGTGGAGCGATCGCACTCCTTTATTTCCACCCATAAATGAGGTAATAAAAGAGAATTGCTGCGAAGTTCTCGCCCGAAACATCCAAACACCGCTGACTGCTAACATCAGATATGCCAGCAGGGATAACCCCATTGACCAGGCGGCTATTTTCCACAACCAAAGAAATGAAGGCAGATTCATAAGAATGATTGTAGATGAGATGAGACAATAGGGTTCGCTTAAGGTCACAAACTATGTAAACTGAATAATTGTCAGCGATCGCCGACTCCAATATTTGCTAAATAATAATGATAATCAAAAAAGTAGATGTCGCATATCCACAGCCTGTACAGACCTAAACGCAGATATACCTAGCCCAAACGTCATTTTATAAAGCATTAGTATTAATTAATAAATTTAGAATAGTCAAAATTGCTACATGAATGATAATATAAGTCTTTGATAACTCAAATAAAAAATAATCTGTTTTTCTACTTTCATAATTTAATATATTCTCTTTGATTATGAAGCCCCTTGGTAAAGTTTTACAACAGGCTGACCTTATTTCATCTGAGCAGGTAGAGATTGCTCTCAAAGAGCAGACCCAAGTTGCTGGGTTGAGGCTTGGTGAAATTCTAGTCTTGCATGGATGGCTTAAACAAGAAACGGCTGATTTTTTCTCTCAGGAGTGGCCGGCTTTTGTAGAGCAGAAACCAAAACAGCCCTTGGGTAAATATTTAGAAGAAGCGGGCCTATTAAATGAACACCAAATCATAACTATACTTGCTGAACAACCACAGAATAAACTTCTTTTTGGGGAATTAGCAGTACTTAAGGGTTGGTTGAAGCCTACTACAATTAAATTTTTTCTGGAGAATTTTGCTTTAGAATCCCAACTGCATCAGCAGGAAGAAATTTCAAATAATCACAGGTCAGCGCAGAAAGAACTGCATTTGAAAATGGTAGTACCACAGCAGAACAATTTTAAAATCTCAAACCCCATTGAGTATTCAGTTTTTACTTTCAATTCGGGAGAGCAAGAATCAGCAGGGTTAGGAGTGTCTAGCCTTAGTACTATAGAATTATTCAAATTAGATGAAATAGCTAGTTGTCCGAAAGCTTTGCTGGCAGAAGTACAATTCTGGACAGATGGACAACCGACTCTCACTGAAAAAATTTGTCAATTGCTTGCAGAATCGCCAAATCATATTGCCGCAGGTGCAGAAGCAGCAATTGTTAATCAAGTAGTACAAACCTACTTGATTAACAATTGGGAAACTCAAGTCGCCGCCGAGCATTTGCAAGAGATACATGAAAGGATGCTCCACAATCAGCAATGCGATCCGTTATCTCTGTTGGAAATGTACCAGCAAATTTGGCAAGAGGGCGAATTACCAACCGAAGATAGTCTAGAACAGGCAGAACTGCTGCATCTAGGATTAATAATCCAAGAACAAGACAAACTAAAACTTGGGAACCGGATTTACCAAGCAGTTTTTAATCGCAATTGGGTAAACCTGGAGCTAGAGAAAATACTTTCTGCCTCATTGGCCAATACAACCATCTCACCAGCTAATAATTTCAATGCCAGCAATCTGATTGCGCGTCCTGAATCTAGAATAACTAAACGATTTTTGATATTGCTAGCAATAGCTGGTTTAATGGTCTGTGGTTCTGGCTTGATGTTTTTTGGTCTGAATGTATTCAAATGGTTACAAGTAGAAATAACTTTCAAGCGAGGTAATGTTTTATTACAGCAAGGAGATTATCAACAAGCGATCGCAAAATATAACAACCTTTTAAAATTTGATAGCAATTACTACCAATCTTGGACTAACCGAGGCTATGCACTGGCTGGACTCAAAGACTACAACCAGATGTTAGAATCATGCACTACCGCAACTATCATTAATCCAGAAGCCGTTTATGCCTGGAATTGTAAAGGGGAAGCTTTATATAACCTCAAACAATATCAGGAAGCGATCGCAGCTTTTGATAAAGCGATTATACTCAACTCTAAAGATCCTGTATTCTGGATTAATAAAACTGAAGTACTACTAGCACTAAAGCAACCAGATGCAGCCCTTAATACTATTAATCAAGGAATTGAGCTTTTAAAACAAATTTGGGAAGTTGAACATAAAGATGCAAACGCCAAAGAGTTAGCCATTGCTTTTAGCTATCAAGGTAAAGTTTTATTGCAAAAACAAGATTATGAAGGCTCTCTAAAAGCCTACGAACAGGCATTAAAATACAATAACCAATATTTTGTAGCTTTACGGGGTAAAGGGATTGCACTACAAGGCTTAAAGCAAGACGATCAAGCGATCGCACAATTTTATTTTCTTCTAGATCATCATCAGCTAACTGATACTCAAAAAGCTGAGGTCTGGTACTATTTGGGATTGAGCCTGTGTAAATTCCAGCAAACCGAAAAAGCGAACGTGGCTTTCGATAAAGCTTTGAAGCTCAAACCTAATTACCAACCCGCAAAACGAGGAAAAGAAACTTGTGCGAAAGTAATTTACTAATTCGTAATACTAGTACCGCAAGGCGGAATTAAAAATTAAAAATGAATGCAGCGTAAGCGTTTCATTAATTTGAAATGGGTGGTTTATTTACGCCTTGTTGTACTAGTTATAATGGCCACCACCAAGGTCTGGTGTCTGTGTAAGTACGACTAAGAGTCCGAGCATCGGGACGCTGTGCTTGCTTAAAATCGCTACCCAACATTTCATATAAAGCCTGAGAGGGGTTATCAACCGGTTTCAGAATAAATAAAACCTGGGCACTGTAATGGTTGCAACCGATGCCTCTGCGTTCTACAGCACACACAACAGCTTGCTCGTTAAGCTTATCAGCCGTTAAATATTTAGAACTTCCCGTATCATAGACAGCCTGTAAACTTCTAGCTGTATTCTGGCAATCTTCCACAGCACTCACCGCTGAGAAATATTTCGGGAGAAAATTCAACATCATATAATTTTCGGGAGTTCCGTTTTTAGCCAAACTCAAAATTACTTTTGGTGTACTATCGGTAGTCTTGCAGGTTATTTGTACATTGTTAGCTCTACTGGGTACACAGACTGCTACTATAAAACCCAGAGATAATATTGGGGCTGTTCCCATAGTTACCCAAGACGGCCACTTGTTCATATTACTTAACCCCCCTTCTCGATCAAAATTCAGGCTGGAATATAAACTCAATAATAATATCATTTTTAGTTAAATTTACTTAAGTTCAACTAAAAAAACATTCAAATAATTTTTCCGTGGGGTGATTTTCCCCTATTCAAAATGAAACAAGTCTTTCGCCAAATTTTAATTGCTAGTAGTGCTTATATCTGCTGTCTAATTACTGGTTTTCCTGTTCTAGCACAAATTTCTTCAGATAACACACTTCCCGATGGACAAACTGTAGTTTCACCAGGGACAACGCCAGGGCTGGATTTTTTAATCACAGGCGGAACACAAGTCGGTAGCAACCTCTTCCATAGCTTTCGAGAATTTTCTGTTCCCACTGGTGGCCAGGCTTTTTTCAGTAACACCACAGCTTTAAGCAACATTAGTAACATCATTAGCCGAGTTACAGGTGGTTCAATTTCCAATATTGATGGCTTAATTAGAGAAAACTACGGTGCTAATTTTATCCTCATCAATCCCAGTGGTATTAACTTTGGTGCTAACGCTCAACTCAATATTGGCGGCTCGTTTTTGGCAAGTACGGCAGATAGCCTCAAATTTGCTGATGGTGCAGAATTTAGTGCTACCGATTCAACTTCTTCCCCGCGACTAACGATTAGTGTGCCAGTAGGTTTACAATTTGGGCAAAATCCGCAAGGAATTCATGTCCAAGGTCAAGGGCATAACCTCAGTCTGCAAAGTCCGATATTCTCACCCTTCACTAGGGGAAACACCGCCGGACTAAAGGTGCAGCCAGGTAATACCCTAGCTTTGGTGGGAGGAGGAATTATTTCAGAGGGAGGAACCCTCATCGCCGAGGGTGGACGTATTGATTTAGGTAGTGTGGCAGGAGGTTTTGTAAGTCTCAACCCTAGCCCTCAAGGCTGGAATTTAGGTTATCAAGGGGTAACAAACTTTCAAGATATTGCCTTATCTCAAAAGGCATTAGCAGATACCAGTGGCCCAGGTAGTGGCTCAATTCAGTTGCAAGGGCGAAACATTTCCATCCGCGATGGCTCAATCGTGTTAATTCAAACCCAAGGAGCGCAATCATCAGGGGGAATTAACGTCAATGCCTCTGAATCCTTATCTTTAGTGGGTACTACAGCAAACGCACAGCTTTCAAGTAACTTATTTACAGAAACTCTCGGCAGTGGCAAAAGTGGAGATATTACTGTTAACACCCCCCGCTTAGTCATTCAGGATGGAGCAGCCATCTCTGCGGCTACTTACACACCTGCTGCTGGTGGAAATATCGATATTAAAGCTGGCGATTTGTTGGAAGTGTCAGGATTTTCACCAATTAACCCTAGTCGCTTCAGTAATATTACAGCAGCAACTTTTGGGACTGGGAATGCCGGAAGTCTGACAGTTTCAACGCAGCAATTAACTGCGCTTTCGGGAGGAAATATTGCCTCCATAACTGCTGGTACTGGCTTAGGTGGAAATGTAATTATAAATGCCTCGAAGTTAGTAGAATTGATCGGTGTTACACCATTGGTTTTCACCCCTAGCGAAATAACTGCTGGTACTGCCGGGCCAGGAAAGGCTGGCAGCGTTACAATTAATACTCAACGTCTGACGATCAAAGACGGTGGTAGAGTTGATGCTTCTACCTTAGCTAGCGGCCCGGCTGGTAGCGTCACTATTAACGCTCAAGATAGTGTAGAGGTAAGTGGCAAAGTCCCAGGCTCCGTAAATCCTAGTTTGATCATCTCCTCAGCCAACATAGTTGATCCGAGTTTGCAACGGCTATTAAGAGTACCTCCAGTGCCCAGTGGAGCTTCTGGAGATGTGACAATTAACACTGGGAAATTGGTTGTCAACGATGGCGCACAGGTGACAGCGAGAAATGATGGTACTGGAAATGCCGGAACGCTGTGGGTGAAGGCTGGCTCTATTTTGCTAGACAGTCAAGGTGGAATCACAGCAGCTACCAGAGGCGGTCAAGGTGGCAACATTGATTTACAAGTCCAGAATTCTTTAGAGGTATCCGGTAATAGTCAGATATCTAGCGACAATTTTGGTGCGGGAGCAGGTGGAAGATTGACGATCGCAGCGAGTCATGTGGGACTTAGCGATCGCGCCTTATTATCTGCTTCTACCACATCAGGTGAAGGTGGTAACATATCCTTGCAAACGAATTCCTTACTAATGCGTACTAACAGCCAGATATCTGCCACTGCTGGAGGAAGCGGTAACGGAGGCAATATTAATATTGGTGGCTTCAGTTCTGCCAATTTTGTCACGCTGTTAGAAGGCAGTCATATTACCGCCGACGCTTTTCAGGGTATGGGAGGAAATATCAGTATCAATACAAAAGGATTCTTTGTGTGTCCAACTTGTCAGATTACTGCTAGTTCTCAATTAGGAGTCGCCGGACAAGTTAGTATCATTGCACCAGAGGCAGAAAATAATTTTGAAGTCATTGATTTACCACAAGAAGTAGCTAAACCAGAACAAGTGGTAGCTCAGGCTTGTCGAGGGACAACAAGTCAAAATAGAAGCGAATTTACCATCACTGGACGCGGAGGATTGCCACCTCGACCGAGCGAACAGTTAAGTACCGGAGCTTTAATTAGTTTTGAGCCTGCTAATACCAGTGCTGCTACAGAGGTGAATAATACTTCGCAACTGCCACCCCCAGCCAGAGGTTGGTATGTTAACGCCCAAGGTGTGCTAGTTCTAGCCAGCCAAACGCCTAATCCTACTCCCTATGGTTCTGGGTTAACATCATCGAATTGTCACTAAATCTTTTTTAGGTCACGCAGAGCCACAGAGGAGAATGGAAGAAGATCGTAGTCTAAAAATTGCTGGTAAGCAGATTATAGGCGGTAAGTCAAGTGTTTGGCGACGGAGATTTTTTTTATCTCCTTGCATTATCCTCATGCTCTTGCTAAATTACACAAATTATGCTTATGCCCAGCCAACTAATCCTGTAACCCCAAAGCCTCCAGAACAACCGCCAGCGAATCCTCTACCACCAACAAACGTACCTATCCAAATACAGCCGACAGTACCGCCAACCCCGGAAGAAGGACTAGATATTCCAGGTAGTATTACTGTGCAAAAGTTTGAGTTTGTTGGTAATACCGCCTTTAGCCAAGGGGAATTAAACTCTGCGATCGCCAATTTTACCGGACAACCAATTACCTTTGCCGAACTCCTCAAAGCTGCCAATCAAATTACCGAGTTGTATGTTCAAAAGGGGTATATTACCTCTGGTGCATACATTCCCAGTCAAGAGTTTCGTTCCGGTATCATCAAAATTCAGGTAGTAGAAGGCAGTTTAGAAGATATTCAAGTCAATGTGATTAAAGGACGGTTGAACTCAGATTATGTCCGCAGTCGGATTGCGATCGCTACTACCAAACCGCTGAATATCAACCGCCTCAAAGAAGCTTTGCAACTGCTGCAACTTAATCCCCTGATTGAAAGTTTAGATGCCGAACTCACCGCTGGCACTAGACCAGGTGTCAATTCTCTAGCCGTGACAGTTAAGGGAGCAAAAACCTTTAATACCCAACTCAGTATTAATAATAACCGCAACCCCAGCGTTGGGACTTTTGAGCGCGGCATCACTTTATCCGAAGCCAGCCTTTTGGGAATCGGCGATCGCTTGAATTTTACCTACAAAAATACCGATGGTAGCAATAGCTTTGAGGGTGGTTATACCTTGCCCGTCAATCCTCGGAATGGCACTATTGGCTTCAACTATCGAATTACCGACAACAAAATTATTGAACCTCCTTTTGATGATTTAGATGTTGGAGTAAATTCGCGGGAATTTGAATTATCTTTTCGTCAGCCAATTCTGCAAAGAGCCACCCCAGAAGTCAGCCAAGAACTTACACTGAGTTTAACCGCAGCTAGGCGGGTAAGTAATTCTTCGATTCAAGGAGTAGATTTTCCCCTGTTTCCTGGGGCTGACGATCGAGGAGAAACGCGGATATCAGAATTAAGTTTCGCCCAAGAATGGTTACAGCGGAGTCGTCAAGAAGTCTTAGCTGCTCGTTCTGAGTTTAATTTGGGGATTGGAGCTTTTAACGCCACAATAAATAACAGCGAACCCGATAGCAGATATTTCCTTTGGCGGGGACAACTGATCTATTTGCGCCTTCTCGGTCAGGCAAAAGGACAACCAGCGATCGCTCCAACTTTGTTGTTGCGTTCTAATGTGCAATTGGCCACTACTTCCCTACTTTCCATCGAGCAGTTTAGTGTGGGAGGTCAAGGAACAGTACGGGGTTATCGGCAAGATGTTTTACTCAGCGATAACGGCATTTTTGCTTCCGCAGAATTGCGATTACCCGTCGCCCGTTTCCCAGAACTGCAAGGGACTTTACAGGTTGCACCATTTATCGATTTTGGTACTGTCTGGAATACAGACAAAGAAAATCCCAACCCTAATACTTTAGTAGGCTCAGGATTAGGACTACTTTGGCAAATGGGGGATAAATTCACAGCCCGTTTAGATTGGGGTATTCCTTTAATAAATATTGATAATAGCAAGCGCACATGGCAAGAAAATGGCTTGTATTTTCAAATGGAATACAAAGCATTTTGAACTGGGGATTGGGGAAAGGTAAGATTTGAATGGGGGATTGAGACCCCAACCAAATCCAATACAGTTCAGATAAGACCAAAACACTTGTAGAGACGGCGATTTATCGCGTCTCAAAAACCCACAATTTTGTACAATTAGCCCTTAACTGAAACCGTATTGCAACCAAATCTTAAAAAAAATTATTATCCAGTCCCCAGTCCCGAAGCGCCCATTATTCACCTTCTTGCTGTGCTGAGATTGGGAATCCTGTGCGCGACCCATTGAAAACTGAGCAAGTGAAAAAATGATTTATAAAAAGTACCGCCGTCTATTAATTTTTATCCTTTCAGCCTTATTAGGACTGTTATCTAGTTTCACAGTACCAGCTTGGTCAAATATCCCCAATTTACATCCTAATGCTGCTAGTCCTTTAGCCTTAGCAAAAGAAGGTGAACAACGGTACAATGCCGGAGAATTAGAAGCAGCAGCAAAATTATGGCAAGCGGCGGCTGAGGCTTATGAACAAGTGGGCGATCGCGACGGAATGACTAAGAGTCTGATCAACAAATCCCAGGCTTTGCAAGATTTAGGATTGTACCCCAAAGCCTGCAATACTTTACTCGAAGCTTTTGCAATCAAAAACCCCAACTGTAGCCAAACCCAAATCGAGCAATTCCAGAAAACTGTTGCTCAAAAGGGTGATTCCTTGACCTTAACTCAAGCGATTGGCTTGCATAGCCTCGGTGATGTCCTACGCAGACAAGGTTTATTACAAAAGTCGCAAGAAATCTTGCAGTTAAGTCTGTCATCAACTCCCGAATCGCCAGAAAAAAGCTCAGTGCTACTGAGTTTAGGCAACACCGAACGGATCTTAGGCAACCAAATCCGCGATCGCTGGGACTATGATGCAGTCACAGAAATTATCGATCGCAAATCTCTCTTGGATGCTCTAGCGCCCTACGAGCAAGCTATTTATTACTATATTCAAGCAGCAAAGGTAACATCAGCCCCACCACTACCGAGAATTCAGGCACAACTAAATCACTTCCAGCTATTACTGGAGATGAAAAGATGGTGGGGTGAACAGACGCAACGCCGGATTACTTCTTGGTCAAGATTTTCGGAAACTAAATTAATTCAACGGGGAAAAGATTTTATCTCTGGGTTAGAGTTGCAGTTGAGCCAAGATGCTCAAGCATTGCAAAATCAAATTCTACCTACGCTGACTACTCTTACTCCCAGTCGTGCTGCTATCTATGCCCAGATTAACTTTGCTGATTCTTTGATGCAAAGCGCCCAAATAAATAACGTTGAACCTTTATTAAAAAATGCACTACAACAGTCACGGACTCTACAGGATAAACGAACCGAAACCTACGCTCTAGGGTATTTGGGTAAGCTTTACCACAAACAAGGGCAGTTAAATCAGGCAACCAAACTGACACAACAAGCACTGATGTTAGCCCAAGAACAAAATATCAGTGGTGATGCGAGGGAAATTACTTATCTTTGGCAATCTCAGTTAGGAAGTTTACTACGGAAACAGGGAGATATCAAAGGAGCGATCGCAGCTTACACCGCTGCCTTTAATACTCTGCAATCCCTACGCAGCGATTTAAATGCCAACAATCAAGATGTCCAGTTTGACTTTCTCCAAGAAGTCAAACCTGTGTATCTAGAATTAGCAGATTTGTTGTTGAAATCAAATTTGAGTGACAACGAATTAAGTGCGCTAATAGTATCTAATCCTAAAATTAAACAGGAAAAATCGGAAACCAAAAAGTCTCAAAAACGCCTAGAATTTGCCCGTCAGGTGATAGAATCTCTGCAATTAGCAGAACTAGACAACTTTTTTCAAGACCCCTGTTCTGAAACAGCAGATGTCGCGTTGCAAATTGATAATATTGATGCTAACGCAGCTGTAATTTATCCGATTGTTTTACCAGATCGTTTAGAAGTTATCCTTTCCGTATCAGGAAAACCTTTGCAGGAGGTAGTAATACCGATTGGCGAACAGGAAGTTAATGAGACTCTAGATCGGCTCTACGATAATTTAGACAATGTTAGTATCAATAACTCTGCAAGAAATATTCTCTCAACTTCTAACCCAAATCCCAAAGAATTAAAGGAAAATCTTCAGAAACTTTTACCAATCTTTGGAGAGGTTTATAACTGGCTAATTAAACCTTTCGAGACACAGCTAGATCCCAAACAAATCAAGAGTTTAGTATTTGTGCTAAATGGGAGATTGCAGAGAGTGCCAATAGCTGCGCTCTACGATGGACAAAATTATCTCATTGAAAAATATAGCCTTGCCCTAGTTCCCAGCCTACAATTACTCGCTCCGAAACAATTGCAAAGAAAAGAACTTAAGGTCTTAGCTGCTGGAGTTAGTGAGCAAATGAAGGTACAAGGAGAATTTTTTGCCGCACTGGTTAATGTTCCCAAGGAATTAGACCAAATTAAACAAACTTTTCCTGCTTCCCAAAAGCTGCTCAATCAAGAGTTTACTGTCAAAACTATTCAAAAACAGTTGAAATCAAATTTTCCTGTAATTCACCTAGCCACTCATGGGCTATTTAGTTCTAATCCCTTGAAGAATTTTATTATTACAGGGGATGGAAAAAGTATCAGTATTAAGGAGTTGAGTGCTTTGCTCAGAGAACCAGGCACACCTGTAGAATTATTGGTGCTGAGTGCCTGTGAAACTGCTACTGGTGATGAACGAGCTGTCTTAGGCTTGGCAGGGATGGCTGTTCGTTCCGGCGCACGCAGTACCCTTGCCACTCTTTGGCCTGTAGGGGATGCTTCTACTGCTAAATTTATGGGTCAATTTTACCAAGACCTCAAAAAGCCAGGGGGGAAACAAGCAGATGCTCTGAAGAACGCTCAACTATCACTGTTAGAGTCTTTGAAACTGAATCCACCTTTTCAGGAGTTGCAGAATTTACCACCTCATCCTTATTATTGGGCACCTTATGTTTTAGTCGGAAATTGGCAATAGCAGGAGAGCGTTTCAGGGGATGAGGGAGGAAGAGAGAAGAATTTTCCCCTCTGCCCCCCGCACCCCGCCCCTCTGCCTCTTTTCAACCCCAATCCCCAATAATAAATAAAAAAGGCTGCTGAATTAGCAACCCTGAAATTTAGTAAAATTCTTTTTTTTAATCAACCTATGCTAAACCAAGGATTTGCAAGGGTTTTGTACTATCTCCGATTTTTGTATTAATTTGCTGCACCATTAATTTGGTATTAATAGGGTCTCTTCCATCTGATGAGTCTGTATCAAACTCATAATTACTGGGTTCTTCGAGCATTAGGCGATCGCACGGAATCTTATCGGATAAAATTGCACTTGCCATCATCCCTGTGTGAATCTCCACTTGACCTTTTCGCGGAGCTTCAAAAACTAAACGTTGTCCAGGGAAAACAACTCTTTCAAAGTACCAGTTGGGAATATTGCAGATGCGAGCTACCTGTATTTTGCTCGTGGCATTAATGTAGCAGCAGAGAATTTTTCCTGATTGCTCAGGTGGTAGAGGATCTAATATTTGAGCCATAACTGCTGAGGAGCTTTACGCCACAATTTTACATTACACTAGCCAAGCCTAGCACTCACTGATCCCCAGTTGTTGTAACTGCGAATACCAACTGAGCCTTTGTAGATTATTTCTGTCTAAAGATATATTTTCAGTTATGAAATTTTTGTAATTATTTACACCTTTTTTGGAATTATACACTATAGATAAAAGTTTTTGATATTTTTTACTGGTATAAAAGCTTTAATTTTCTTTAGGCAGATTGTTAGGGAATTGACATAACGATGATCCCCTTGCCTTTCTCATAGCAAGGAAGTAAGTTTTGCTGTTTCATTTATCCCAGGACGAATCATCTGGGATCATCGCTTAATGAATAAACTCAATGTTATGGTAAAGCTATATGAAAAAATGTCTTCATAAAGCTCTCCATAGATTCCATGTATGTTTTATGCACAGCAATTTTAGCGTTTCCCGCAGTTGCTAATAGCAGCTTCCGAATACCAATAATTAGCTAAAATGTCAAGCGCGATTTGATAAATAAAACCAGATAAAACAAGCACACACTTTAAAACTGAATGTTTCTCTCGCTTTCTCCACAAATTGGCAAGATGGAAGTCCAAACACAGATGATGGAAAATCGAATTCTTTATGTTCGCCTTCCTTGTAACCCCATCTTTCCTATTGGGGTTGTCTACCTGAGCGATCATGTCCACAAGCAGTTTCCTGATATTGAACAGCGCATCTTTGATTTAGGAACAGTGCCACCTTTAGATTACAGTTCGGCTCTTGATCGCTGTATCGATGAATTTAAACCAACACTACTAGTATTTTCTTGGCGGGATATTCAAATTTATGCCCCAGTTGGCGGACGTGGTGGCAACCCGCTGCAAAACGCCTTTGAATTTTACTACGCCAAAAATCCTCTATTGAAACTACGCGGCGGATTGGGCGGTTTGCGTATCTTCACCGCTTACTATTTAGAACTGTGGCAAAATCAGGGCTTAATCAAACGCGGTTTAAAACGTGCCCAAAAGTATAACTCTGATGCGCGTGTAGTTGTCGGTGGTGGTGCAGTCAGCGTCTTTTACGAACAATTGGGTAAAAGCTTACCCCAAGGGACGATTATTTCTGTAGGTGAAGGTGAAAGCCTGCTGGAAAAACTTTTAAGTGGCAGAGATTTTCGAGATGAACGCTGTTACGTTGCTGGAGAAACTCAACCACGTCAACGGCTAATTCACGAACAACCCACCCCAATAGAAAAAACAGCTTGTAACTACGACTATATCGAAAGCATCTGGCCGGAATTTAACTATTACCTGCAAGAGCAAGACTTTTATATAGGTGTACAAACCAAGCGTGGTTGTCCTCACAACTGTTGTTATTGCGTCTATACGGTTGTCGAAGGCAAACAAGTACGCATCAACCCAGCTGATGAAGTCGTTGCCGAGATGCGCCAATTATACGATCGCGGCATTCGCAACTTCTGGTTTACCGATGCCCAATTCATCCCCGCGAAAAAATTTATCGCCGATGCCGTAGAACTCTTGCAAAAAATCGTCGATTCTGGTATGACAGATATCCACTGGGCAGCATATATCAGAGCCGACAATTTGACACCAGAGTTGTGTGACTTGATGGCGAAAACCGGGATGAACTATTTTGAAATCGGCATTACCAGTGGTTCTCAAGAACTCGTGCGGAAAATGCGGATGGGTTACAACCTGCGAACCGTCTTGCAAAACTGTCGTGACTTAAAAGCTGCTGGTTTCAACGATGTAGTTTCCGTTAACTACTCCTTTAACGTCATTGACGAACGTCCCGAAACTATCCGTCAAACCATCGCCTACCACCGCGAACTAGAACGGATTTTTGGTGCTGATAAAGTCGAACCTGCCATCTTCTTCATTGGACTACAACCCCATACCCATTTAGAAGAATACGCTTTCAAAGAAGGCATCCTCAAACCAGGGTATGATCCAATGAGCTTGATGCCGTGGACAGCCAAAAAACTTCTCTGGAATCCTGAGCCCCTTGGTTCATTCTTCGGCGAAGTCTGCTTGCAAGCTTGGCAACAAAACCCCAACGACTTCGGACGTGAAGTCATGAAAATCTTAGAAGAAAAGCTAGGTTGTGCTGACTTAGAAGCAGCACTGACAGCACCATTAGAGACGAAAGAAAAACAGTTAGCAGGTGTATCCTAGAAAACACGAACTCTGAATTTCTCCCCCTCTGTGTCCTTTGCGCCTCTGCGGTTATTTTTACCAAATCCCATGTTAGAAGGTTCAATTCTACAACAGCTAGAAACAGCCCATCGCCACACCACCAGGCCAATTCGATTCGGTGTTTACTACAAAAATACCCTAGTTGCCCTGTGCCATGCCCTAGAAGACCATATCCTAACCGACGACGGTACACCCTTGGTGATCACAGCCTTTCAACAAGGAAAATGGTATCTACAAGAAGCTGAACGATATGCAGACATCGCCCAGCGCAGTCGCCAAATTGCCATCATGGCTGCTGCTGAATCTGGCTTTGCTGAACATCCTACCAGTCAGCTACCCAATGTACACTTAGTAGCATTAGATCCAGTTGATTCTGTGGCGCAAGAGTGGCACTTAATTATCTTGTCACCTAAATACACAGCAATGGTAATTTGTCAAGAATTATCGGAGGCTGATTATGGCAGCGCTGGGATACCGACATCAGACTTAGAGCGTAAATTCTATGGCTTATGGACATTTGAGCCAGAGTTAGTGCAAGAGACAGCAGAAATAGCGATCGCTCACATCCAAAAATACAACCCAGAACTGGCACAAAAACTCACAGCCGATAAAGAACAAATTGTACCATCAATCGACAGATCCCAAAATTTAGGTGCAGTTGTCTCCCGTGTAGTAGATTACCTCCAGACTGGGCAAGATAATTTATCTATTCCCACAGCGCTTCAGAAACAAACCCTAGATCGCAACTTGGTTTCTAACGAAATCCAAGCCTTTTTGCGAATGGCGCAACTGATGGATATGGCAGATGTCAACAATCCAATGGCAGCTGCGGAAGTAGTAGTTCTTGCGGAAGCGATCGCCCAGCTTTTGGATCTTCCCGCATGGCAAATTAAGAGGTTGCGGCTAGCGGCTTTGTTACATCGCATAGATCCGTTACAGAAAGCAGAAAGCGTTCTCACAGGCGGTATATCCACACGCTACCAAGAAGATGCGCCCAGTTCTCCCTTAACTTGTCCCTTAGTACCAGGGGCGCAAGTATTGCGAACTATGCCAAGATTACGAGCAGTTGCCCAAATTATTACTCACCAAAGCGAGTGGTGGGATGGCACAGGGGAACCAGCCGGTTTAGCTGGAGATGAAATTCCCTTAGAGTCGAGGATTTTGGCATTATTGGCAGACTTTCAGTGGCGAGTCAATGAGCGAAAATCGTCAAATCAAAGCCGGGAACAGATATTTACTCAAGCTTTAGATGAGTGCAAACAGCAACAATCTAACCGCTTTGACCCTAAACTTGTAGATACCCTAACTTTATTAGTTATGGGTTTACAACAGGGACTCGACTTACCCATCATGACACCCAAATTCAGCGCCGGTATCTGGATACTGGATTCCCAATGGGATAGCCACAGCAAGATCAGTGAAGAGATTGGTAGTTACTTTACATGAATATTGAAGCCATTAGATTAGGAAAACTCAAACAACTTCCAGGGGCAAATTTAGAAGACGAGGAACTCTCTCAACTGGATTTAAGCCGCATTAATCTTGCTGGCGCTACCCTTGTAGGTGCTAATTTTACTGGTTCTAAACTCGAAGGTGGGCATTTGGAGGGGGCGAACCTCATGGGAGCGAACCTCCAAGAAACTGACTTGCGGGCGAACCTCATGGGAGCAAACCTGATGCAAGCAGATTTAACGGGCGCTGACTTACGCGGTAGTAATTTACGTGGCGCTAACTTGATGGGAGCCAGACTCAGTGATGTGTCATTGGTGGGTGCTTTCTTGAGTGGTGCTAATTTGATGAACGTCAACTTACAAGGCGTTGATTTGCGCGGTGCTGACTTGCGCGGTGCAAACCTGACTGGAGCAAATCTCAAAGGTGCAGATTTGAGTCGCGCCGATTTGCAAGGGGCTTTATTGAGTGAAGCAAATTTGGAAGAAGCCGACTTGCGGGGGGCGAATTTGGCGGGGGCGAATTTAACGGGAGCGAATTTACTCTGTGCAGAGTTAGAAGGTGCAAATTTGAGCGGCGTTAATTTGAATAAAGCGTGTTTGGTGGGGACAGTGATTGAAACGCTTGCGTAAAGATTCCACCAAAAAACCCCTATGCCGATTATTTGTATTTTCGAGGACTATCCAGAATGACACCCGTCGCCGCCCAAGTCTCAATCACCGCAATCATTCCCATGTTGACCACGATCGCAAATCGGCAATGGGAACAGTTCAAAGAACTGGAGGCAAATTTTGTATCCCAGTATGGAGTACAGGTATGGCAAGAGGTTTTTAATTTCCGTCTCAAGCCAGCACTTGATAAAGATTCTGACAGATGGCTACTGATCCAGTGGTGTGGTGAAGGAATTATCTCAGTCAAAAATGTGGCGTAGGTGCGATCGCGCAAGGTGAATTATGGCGATCGTTTTTATTCCCATCCGAAGGTCACTACTTCGCCGTTTTGCAGTATTCTTAGCAATTATTAAAATTTTCGCAGATTAAGCAGGTGAAAATTTGTGAGCCTAAAAGAAGTTATCAGACTAGCAAAGCAGCTTTCAACTGTGGACAAAGTACGTTTGATCCAGCAAATTGCTCCTGATATAGAACGCGAGTTAACAGATAAACTCTCTAACTTTCCCCGACAATCCTTATGGGGACTCTGTGCTGATTTAGGAAACGCACCTTCCACAGAGGAAATTGATGCAACTCGTAGTGAAGAATGGGCTAACTTTCCACGGGAGGATATTTGATGCTGCGTGCTGCACTCTGACACTTTGCCTAAATGAAATATTAATAATGTAGTTTCTTTTTAGCCGATATTTTATTTTTCTACAAGTTCATTACCCATCTTTAATTTTTCACTGTTCGCCCTCGTATCCACAAAGCTAGTACACTCATGAACAATACCCCCATCACTCCTTGTAGGGGATTATTATTCACACCAGTTACCCAATCAGGAACAAGATCCGAATATTTCACTAATTCCCCAACATTAATAATGTAGTAACCCCAAACTAAACCACCATGTAAACCAATTGGAAAACCCAAGCGTCCCCTCCGCCAACGCTTTCCCCACACTTGCGTTAACCCCAGCAGTACTAAAGCTGGAAATTGCGGCAGTGTATGAATAATTGCTTCTAAGGGTTTAATAAAGTGCAATGTAGCAAAGGCAGTTGCATCTGTCCACAGTGCCACACGCAGACTGTAATCTCGTTGTAACTCATCTAGCAACCAGCCTCGGAATAACAATTCCTCAGCAAATCCAACACCTAAGCCAACAAGTGAACCCTCTAAAACAACTTTCAGCAAGAAAACTTTCGGTTGTTGCCACACCAACCAACCCAACAAACTTTCTAACCCAAAAAGTATCAGAATATTAATTATGCCTATAGCCAAGCCACGTATTAAATCCACACCATTTTGTCGCGTGAATTCTAAGCCATAATGCCGCAGAATTTGGGGCTGCTGGTAGACATATTTACCCCATAGTCTCAGAAGAAAAATAAAAACTACATATAATAATACCAATGTCAATATACTTTCTAAGTTTGAATCATGTACTAGTAAGTATATTGGTGCAGCTAATGGCAACCATAGCAACAATAAAGTCAAAATAAAACCACCCAGCCTAATAGGAGCAGGGCGTTCAGCTAAACGGACAAGGTTTTCTTTCATACCAATGTTAAGTCACCAGCCAATACTCTATATTTCAACTAATGACCAATGACCAATGACTAATGACTATTCATCAGGTTCAATCGTGCTACTTAAACCGTGACTGATCAATGTTTCGCAATAAAACTCAGCGTGTTCCTGAGCGCAAGTAATTACTAAAGCTAGCCCGTTAGTATGGGCTTCCATCATAATGCTCACAGCCTGGGGTTGCGTAAGACTTGGCACAGTCGCTATTAGTGACTGCACAACATGCTCCATCGAGTTGTAGTCGTCGTTATGGAGCAAAACGCGATACCGAGGCGCGAGCTTGCGGGTTGTGGAAGGCTTTTCAATGGTTTCAACTGACACGGCTCTTTGCTCTTTTCTCGTTACTTCACTACAACAAAGTCTCTGTTTTGCGATCGCTCAACAGTCGTTCACCTATTCTATAGTATTTCTGCTCAGATACTATGCTAGGAAAACCTTTTACTGCCAAGGATTGGTCGTATTAGTCTTGCGTAGCCACTTGTAAGGCAGATGTCTTAGACATGGCTGCCGTAACAGTGTTACCCTAATCTTACAGAAGCCTTCCTTAAAGTTAACGCATTTTCACTTTTAAGATTAAGGAAGTTGCAAAATAATCCTTGCCCCTGCCCAAACTGCATAATGATGGACATCAGTCTAGAATTTCTTCAACCAGGACAAATTGTGTCTTTAAAACATGGCGACAGGAATCTGTATGCAGAAGTCATTCAGTTTGTAGTTTCCCGTCAGTTATGCTGGGTGCGTCCTTTATTAATGGTCACTTTCATTCAAGAATCGCCGCTAATTACCGATTTGCGAGATGCATCTGATCTGCTTTGGCCTGCCAATTTATTTTGTCCAGCATTAGACACAGAAGTAATTACCTTCTTGAGCCAAGTTTTAGCAAAAGAACCAAAAACTGAATCAAATTCAGCCGCAAAGCAGCAACTAAATCAGTTTATTCACCAACTGTGGCAAGCGTATCAAGAGGGATTGGGGATTGAGGATTAGAGTATGGGGCATTGGGTATTTGGCATTTATCATTATTCTCCCCACTCCGTAGCAAATACCAGCATCTTTCATTAATCTCTCTTCATGGGCAAGTTTTGTAGCTTTTTTTCAATCACCGTTACAAAACTTAATTACATTAGTGGAGCGTAAAGCCTTCTCTATGAGAGGCTGCACCAACACTTAGAACGAGTCCGCGTACCCTTACAGGTAAACAAGCTACGCTTTTAGCGTCTGTCTGCGACACGCTGCGCGAAGGTAGAGAACGTCATTACGAATTATTCTAATATCCCAGGCTAGGAACTAACTGAATTCTGCCAGCATCCATCTCTGCCATTAATAATTCGAGGGCTTCGTAATCAACATCAGAAATATAACCAAGTTCTGTCAGTTCTGAGTTGATTTCATTTTCTATCTCAGGGGTGAGTTTTTTTATGTCAAGAGCTTTTTCTACCAATTTACGAATAGCGTACTGAGTTCTCATAAGTAATAACCAAACCGTAATATGATACTAATCATTCCAGATTAGCCTAAGTATGAAGAGTGTTCCAAATACTAACTTACTAGTGATATATATCACACTTTAATTAGTTGGATAGATAATTCGCTTTGGCTTTGCCGTATGCCATCAGCAACGCTAAAGTGAAAGATTTAACCTACCGTTAAGACTTGGTTAAATTAGCTTTAGTTATAGACTAAGCAAGATTTCTCAGCATAGTTACTGATGATTTGTCTGCTCTATGACTGTCTATAGTTGATTGTTTTTGAACTGAGATAAAAAAAAAGTATACATAAACACATTTTAAGCTGGAATTATAACAATCTTTAAACAGAGATGCGAAAGCAATAAAGATTCAGCAAAGAGAGGTAAGACGTATGGTCGATGCAACAAAATAGAGTTTATGTTCAAATAATCCTTAGCTTGACGCTTCAAAATTCTTAATAGGATGTAACTATGCAGGCAGTGCTTAACTATCCCAAGATTGCAGTTATTCGCCCCCAAGGGTGTTTGAATGCTGCAAACGCCTTGGAATTTGAACGAGATATGACCACAGCGTTGGCACAAAATGGTATTTCCATCTTGGTAGTAGACCTCGCAGCAGTAGAATCCTTAGACAGCGCAGGGTTGATGGCATTGTTATCTACACACAAACTGGCTCTTACTTTAGGACGAAGTTGCCGACTTTGCGCCGTTGCTCCACCAATTAGAATTATTTTTGAACTAACGCAACTTGATAGGGTATTTGAAATCTTAGACGGTGAAGCTGCATTGAGCCAAACAGAACTTTAATGTCAAAGTACAAAGCTTGGGAAAAGAAGTAGATTTTAATGTAAAGGAATTGTAAGTTGCAACGATAAACTCTGTTAGAAGTCCTAATTCAATGCTAAGGTTGGGTTTGGGTAGCTGTAATTAAGGTAGCTAGAAGATAGCACAGTGGTTGTTGCAGTTGAAAAATTAATAACATCGGGTATTTCCAAACCAGCTCGTTACCTGGGTAACGAGCTATTAGCAATACACAAAGCTTGGGATACGACAGCAATACATTGGGTTTTAACCTACCCAGAAGTATATGAAGTCGGTGCATCTAACTTAGGGCACATTATCCTCTATAACATTTTAAATGCCCAACCGCGTCAATTGTGCGATCGCGCCTACCTCCCAGGACAAGACCTGGCAGCCAAACTACGCGAAACTAATACGCCATTGTTTGCGGTAGAGTCAAAGCGATCGCTAACAGAATTCGACATTTTGGGCTTTAGCCTCAGTTACGAACTGGGTGCAACTAATATCCTCGAAATGTTGGATTTGGCTGGAATTCCCCTGACATGGCGAGAGAGGCAGGGGAGCAGAGTAGCAGAGGGGCAGGGAGGCAGAGAATCTACCGATACCCGGTCATCCTTTCCGTTGATTTTCGCTGGTGGGCAAACAGCGACATCAAATCCTGAGCCTTATGCTGACTTCTTCGACTTTTTCGCCCTTGGAGATGGAGAAGAACTGCTGCCAGAAATTGGTTTGGTATTAGAAGAAGGCAAGCAATCAGGATTAAGTCGAGAACATCTGTTGCTGGATTTGGCACAGATACCAGGTGTGTACGTGCCTCAGTTTTACGATATGGCAGAGGATGGCTCAGTTCACCCTCATCGCCCAGATGTCCCAAAACGAATTCTGCGACGGGTTGCAACTCCCATACCAGCATATTCCATTGGGTTAGTTCCCTATGTAGAAACAGTTCATGACCGCTTAACCATTGAGATCCGGCGTGGTTGCACTCGTGGCTGTCGCTTCTGTCAACCAGGAATGCTGACTCGACCAGCACGGGATGTAGAACCCAATAAGGTGGTAGAAGCAATTGAACAGGGTATGCGGGCAACTGGTTACAATGAATTTTCCTTACTATCTCTGAGTTGCTCTGATTATTTGTCCCTACCAGCAGTAGGGATGGAAATCAAAAATCGCTTAAAAAATGAAAATATTTCTCTGACTCTACCAAGCCAACGGGTAGACAGATTTGATGAGAATATTGCCAACATCCTTGGAGGTACACGCCAAGGTGGACTGACTTTTGCTCCTGAGGCTGGTACTCAGCGGATGCGAGATATTGTAAATAAAGGGTTGACAAATGAAGAACTATTGCGGGGGGTGAAAACCGCTTGGGAGCAAGGCTGGGATAAAATAAAGTTGTATTTTATGATTGGCTTGCCGGGTGAGACGGATGCCGACGTTGTGGGCATTGCCGAAACAGTAAGCTGGCTACAGCGAGAATGTCGGGGCAAAGGTAGAAAACCCCTAAACTTTAACCTGACAATTTCCAACTTTACACCCAAGCCCCATACACCATTCCAGTGGCACTCAGTTTCTACTGCTGAATTTAAGCGAAAACAAAACCTTTTACGGCAAGAATTCCGCCGAATCAAGGCAGTTAAGGTAAATTTCACCGATGTCCGCATTTCAGCAATGGAAGATTTTGTGGGACGAGGCGATCGCAATTTGGGGAAAGTAGTCCGCCGTGCCTGGGAATTAGGTGCTGGTATGGATTCCTGGTATGAAAATTTAGATCGAGCTTTTAGTGCTTGGGAAATTGCGATCGCCCAAGCCGATTTAGATTGGAAATACCGCCAAGTAGAAAATGGCGAATGGAATTTGTTTCATGTACAAGAGCAGAAAAGATCGGGAGATGCGGAAAATACCCAATTCCTAACTCCTAACTCCTCACTCCTCACTCCCCACTCTTTTGATGCCCCCCTACCCTGGGATCATATTGATACCGGCATTAATAAAAAGTGGCTTCAAGAAGACTTGCAACGCGCTCTAGAAGCTGCAATTGTACCCGACTGCTCTTTTGAAGGTTGTTCTCATTGTGGCGTCTGTGGTACTGATTTTGGGCATAACGTGGTGATTGAATCACCTGCTATCCCAAAATTTGCTGGCGAATTTGTGCCCAACACAACTAAGGCGCAAAGACTGCGAGTTTGGTTTGGGAAACAAGGTAATATGGCTTTGATGAGCCATCTTGATTTAATCCGTCTATTTGACCGAGTTGTGCGACGAGCAGGCTTACCAATTGCTTTTACTGGCGGGTTTCACCCAATGCCACGGATTTCTCTCGCAACTGCTTTAGCTCTAGGGGCTACTAGCAGCGGTGAAATTGCAGATTTTGAGTTAACTGTGCCAGTGGAAGTTGATACTTTCTTCAGAAAGTTAGCTTGTGAAATGCCCACAGACATACCAATATATAATGTGGAGCAGATAGATTTAAAAGCTAGCGCCGCTACCCAACTGCTAGAGTCCGCAGAGTATCTGATTACTGTAGCAGCACTTAAAGAAACAACACCCATACAATGGCAAAACTGGATTGATATAATCAAAGCAAAAGAGGAATTTTGGTACGAGCAAACAACTAAATCAGGCAAGAGCCAGTTAATAAATCTGCGCGATCGCTTGTTTGAACTGGAATTAGTAGAAAACTACAATTGCATTGCAGAATCCATGTCATCTGTAATCCGTTATCTAGGTAGCTATCGCCAGGACGGTTTGGTGTTGCGTCCCGAACAAATCCTGTTTATGCTAGAAGCAGTGGCGAATGTAGAATTTCAACTCCTCCACATCCACCGCAATCGGCTAATTTTAGGGGTATAATCCCTGTAAGGCAACTTGCTAGTAGTTGTCCTGACATGGCAGGTAATATGAATTGATTTTTAGCAAGGTTGCGTTAGAATAGGGTGAAGAGAAATTTTCTGGCGCTGCATTGAATTAGCTGGTTCACTACCCTGGTATTCAGGGGGCGAAAGCAAAGATATTTAGAGTGCAACTTCTAGGATTTTATCCTAGACAAACAAACAGCAAATTAAAGAATGCACACTCTCTCTATAGCTACCTTGTGAATCAGTAACTAACAGCAGGCTCAGTTAGCTTCTCTAAATCCATGCTTTTTAAACAACTGCTAGAATGTCTAATCCATGTAGTGCCGAAGAGCTAGTGCATTACTTTTTTAGAGTTAAAGCAACTGCTGTCGGTTATCATGCCGACTTGTAGACTTTCACAGACGCGCAAAGCGCGGCTTGTCTTAGGCTAGAGCAGCTCAAGGCAGGATAGCAACTGGCGCTGCTGAGTATAACCCTAAGATAAATCCGGGGAATGAAAAATAGAAATAGTTTCTTTTTCTTAATGAATTCAGTAGGTTACTTCAATGAAGCATCCTGAGTTCAAACGCTCACTCAGGATTTAAAACTTTCAACTCAGAACTCTCAAGATTTGAGGGTATTGTATTACAGATCAACTACGGACGGTTGATTTAATTGCTTAAACGATATGCAGCAGTTCTGGAATAATCAGCCGTGGAAACGCTCTTAAGAGCGCCAATAGCTATTTAACTTAGAAGCTCAGATTTGCGATTTTTATTACCAGTAGCGCCTTTTGAGGGTTGTGAGGGCAGCAAAAGTATAATATCAAACCGAGAAAACACTGGTGATGAAAGCTGACGCGGAGACGCGGGGAGTTTTGAATTATAAGTAATTAACCGGATTTGATACAACAAACCTCAAACCCATAAGTGCTGCCAATTTTTGAGGAAATTGAATGCCAAAACAAATTATCATCGCGGAGCAGCACCAAATTGCTGCGGTTTTTTCTGAAGATCAAATACAGGAACTCGTTGTTGCTACAGGTCATCATCAAATAGGTGATATCTACTTAGGAGTAGTAGAAAACGTATTACCTGGGATAGATGCGGCTTTTGTCAATATTGGCGATCCAGAGCGTAACGGTTTTATTCACGTCACCGACTTAGGACCATTGAAGCTGAAGCGTACCGCAGCAGCAATTACAGAACTACTTGCACCACAGCAGAAAGTTTTGGTGCAAGTAATGAAAGAGCCAACGGGGACAAAAGGGCCCAGGCTCACGGGTAATATTACTTTACCTGGACGCTACGTAGTACTGATGCCTTATGGTCGGGGCGTAAATTTATCCCGACGGATTAAAAGTGAAAGTGAACGCAACCGCTTGCGAGCATTAGCGATTTTGGTCAAACCGGCAGGAATGGGCTTGCTCGTGCGTACAGAAGCCGAAGGCAAACCCGAAGAAGCGATTATGGAAGATTTGGAGTTGCTGCAAAAGCAATGGGAAGCCATTCAGCAGGAAGCCCATTCTACCCGCGCTCCAGCACTGCTCAACCGGGACGATGACTTTATCCAGCGCGTATTGCGAGATATGTACGGCGCGGATGTCAATCGGATTGTCGTAGATTCTAGTACTGGTTTGAAGCGCGTCAAACAGTACTTGCAGAATTGGAGTGGCGGTCAAACACCGCAGGGATTGTTGATTGACCATCATCGCGATCGCTCCCCAATTTTAGAATACTTCCGTATCACTGCTGCGATTCGAGAAGCCCTGAAACCGAGAGTAGACCTACCTTCTGGCGGTTACATCATCATTGAGCCGACGGAGGCATTAACCGTAATTGATGTTAACTCAGGTTCCTTCACGCGATCGGCAACAGCTAGAGAAACAGTTTTGTGGACAAACTGTGAAGCTGCAACAGAAATTGCTCGCCAGTTGCGTCTGCGGAATATCGCCGGGGTGATCGTCGTTGATTTTATCGATATGGAATCGCGACGCGACCAACTACAAGTTCTCGAACACTTTAATAAAGCACTCAAAGCAGACAAAGCTCGTCCCCAGATTGCCCAACTCACCGAACTAGGTTTAGTAGAACTGACCCGCAAACGTCAGGGTCAAAATATTTACGAATTATTTGGTGAAACTTGTCCTACCTGTGGCGGTTTAGGACATACTGTGCGTCTCCCTGGAGAAATCGAAAATCGATTGCCGATACCGGCAGATACACCAGAGCGCGAGCGTTTTGTATCCTTACCTCACCGAGAACCACGTCAGCCATCTGCCCGCACTCCAGAACCACGAGAAACCTACGATGGATTTGGCGAAGCATTTGACGGCGACTCAGAATTGAGCAACCTAAATCTGATCAATCATCCTAGTTATCAAGAACTTAATGATAAACGTCGTACCCGCACTCGCCGCAGTCGAATTGGCGTCAATGGGTTAAACGGGAAAGATGAAGCTCGGATTGTTCCCAATCCGCTAGCTTTTGTCAACGAGCCAGACTTAGACCTGGATGTAGAACCAGAACTAGGATCTGCACCAGAGATCCCATCCCCTACCCTTGGTAAACCAGGTTGGAGTGAAAGAGTAGTAGAGCGCACTAAAATTATCAAGGCAGAACCAGTTAAGCCAGTGGTAGAACCACCGGAGATTAGAACTGTAGAAATGAGCCTCCAAGAACAGGATATATTTGCCTTGATGGGAATATCTCCTTTGGTGAAGCTAGAACAAGAGGTTAAAAATACCAAGTCTGTGATTATTAATGTGATTCAGCCTGGTCAATTGCCAACGACCCCAATTGAATCGACCTCAGAATCAACTATTGTCCAAAAAGCAACACCTGAAATAATCACTATTGCCCAAAAGGCAACACCTGAAATAACCACAAGCAAAATACCGACACCAAAAGTTGTTGAGCCAGAACCAAAATCTTTAATCGAAGAGACAACTGAAACATCGGAGTTGACTGCGAATCCTTCGGGACGCTTGTCTGCCAAAGCCGCCAAAGCCAACGAGATCGCAGATGAAAGTGAAGCCAATAGCAGCGCTACTGCCAGCCGTCGCCGTCGCCGTCGTTCCTCAGCGATCGAGGATAATTAATTTGCTTTATGGTAGAAACATCGCCAACGCCTTTGGAAAAATCCACTTGGCTAGAGTTTTCTACCTTGTCAGGGATTGCAGGGTTGGTTGCAGGTGTGGATGAAGTAGGACGAGGTGCTTTATTTGGCCCTGTGGTAGCGGCAGCAGTGATCCTACCGGATCATGCTTTGCCAATACTGATAGCAGCTAAAATTAAAGACAGTAAAAAGTTGTCTAGTTCTCGAAGAACTCAGCTAGCACAACAAATTTGTGAGCTAGCTGTAGACTGGAAAATTGGGTTTGCTTCCACTGCTGAAATTGACAAGATAAATATTTTGCAAGCTACGCTGTTAGCAATGAAGCGGGCTGTGCTGAAGTTAAAAGTACAGCCTGCACTCTGCTTGATTGACGGAAATCAGTCAATCAAAGATTTGCTAGTGCCGCAACAAACAATAGTCAAAGGAGACGAGCGATCGCTCGCTATTGCCTCTGCTAGTATTGTTGCTAAGGTTTGGCGTGACGAACTCATAATGCGTCTGGCATTAAAATACCCTATGTACAATCTAGAAAGTAATAAGGGTTATGGTAGCCAGCGGCATTTGCTAGCTTTGCAACAATATGGGCCTTCGCCCCTACATCGTCAGTCTTTTTGTCCTTGCCAAATCAAACACCTGAGTGTTGAGTGATTGAAGAAGAATGCAGAATTCAGAATTCAGAATCAATTCGTCGGGGATAACCTGCGGGGATCTTGCTACAGACCTCCTACTAATTACAGAATTCAACACTGAATTCTGTTTGTTAAAAAATTACTCAGCATTCAGGATTGGTAATTCAGTACTATCGCCGTCAAGTCCTCTATCTTTGGTTTGTGATATCACCCAGTAGCGATAATCCGCCAAAAGTTGATTTAATAACCGTTGCTTGACTGACAACAGCACGCTTTTAAGCAAACCATTGCCAGTAGCTTCTAAAATCGGCTTAGGAGTAAAGGAAAATGGCGGTGGGAAATCCACCAGCACCTCTAAATCAGCCCTTCCTTGCAGGCGAGTGCCAGTGCTAAACTCTTGGGGAGACAAATACCCTTTTAAATTGAGAGCAAAGCGCTGGTTAATATACTCGAAACCCAGAATTTCACAGCCTAGCGATCGCAAATAAATTATTCCATTTGATTCTGCCCATACTCTCATGTCTACGGTAGGTTGAATACTCAGTGACATAAAAGTAAGCGGACGCATTTTCAAGCGGAATACCTCCTCAGAAAGCTGCTGAATCCGGCTATTGTCAACTAAAGCCTTAACCAGACGTTGAGGCTGACGTAAGTAGTGCTGAATCGGAATAGGCTGCTCTGGAACAGCGATTTCAACCGATTGGGAGGCAGTAAACCGGGTAGCCATGAGCGGATAAAAATATCTGTTTCTTAATTTTAATATTTTTTAACAACTTAGTTCTGATTATTATAAAATTACAAAATTTATTGACCGTAAAAATGATTTTTACTTATCAGGTATACATCATTGGCAAAAAGTTGGTACGTTCATTACAATATTTGTTGAACTAAATATAGATTAGGATCTTATACTTGACATAAAAACAAAAATATGATTTTTTCTATGTATAAAGTAATAGAAATCTACAGGAGAATATAGCAAAAAACTGCTAGTAAATCTATCTGATAAAAGAATGATTTCTATAACTTATTTTCTTGGATACATATTTTGGTCTATTTGTTTATTGCGTAAATTTTACACCTAACAGTGTTAACAGTGTCTAGTAGGATTAGATATTGGATATATTTGCCAAGACAAAAATATCATACCTCTGTTTACCGATTAAACTTGTAACTCAAGGCTAAAGGCATGACTTTATCGATCGCACATTTAGGGCCTCCCGGCACTTACACAGAACAAGCAGCTGTTTTTTATGTCAACTGGCTAAACAAAAGCACGGGAGTTGAAGCTGTGTTAAGCCCTTATCCCACTATCTCTCAATCATTGCACGCCGTTGCTAATAGTCAAGCACAATTGGCTGTTGTGCCGGTGGAAAATTCTATTGAAGGGAGTGTTACCACAACCTTGGATACACTTTGGCAGTTGGATAGCTTGCGAATTCAGTTGGCTTTGGTATTACCCATTGCCCATACGTTAATTTCTTGCGCGTCTAGCTTAGATAAGATTAAAACTGTTTACTCTCACCCGCAAGCTTTGGCACAATGTCAGGGATGGTTAGAGCGTTTTCTCCCAACTGTACAGATTATTCCCAGCAATTCCACAACCGAAGCACTACAACGATTAGAGCAAGAAACGACAACATCTGCGATCGCTTCTAGTAGAGCCGCTCAACTCTACAACCTGCCGATACTTGCTAGTGGCATCAACGACAATCCAGAAAACTTTACTCGTTTTTGGGTCGTAAGTCAGGGTGAAACGGACACTGGATACCAGACTCAAAAAGTTTCTACTACTCACACATCGCTGGCTTTTAGTATGCCTGCCAACACACCCGGAGCATTAGTCAAACCTTTGCAAATATTTGCTCAACTAGGAATTAATCTCAGTCGGATTGAATCTCGTCCGACGAAGCGATCGCTAGGCGAATACTTGTTTTTCATGGATTTAGAAGCAGATGCCAAAGAACCACAAATGCAATCTGCTTTAGCAGAATTAACTATCCACACAGAGGTTTTAAAAATTCTTGGTGCTTACAATGTTTTGCCGATCAGCGCCGTTAATTGAGAAGTTAGGAGTTATGAATTAGGAGTTAATAATTATCAGTTAGGATTTACGAGTTATCAGTTATTAGTTATCAGGTAGGGAATATAAATTATAAGTTGCCAATCTTTTATTTTTTGTTATTTATTCCTAACTCTTCACTCCTAACTCCTAACTCCTAACTCCTCACTTTTCACTAAATGTATCTTTAAGAACAGCGCGAGCTGCCAAGTGATTACGAGTAGAGGTTAAAATTTCTGCTTCCCGCTCTAGACGAGTTACAGTATCTTGCATTTCTAGCAATAACTGCTGCTCTGCGGCGACACCGTAAAGGTTACTAGCTACCCAATAAGATAACTCTGTTGGGAGATCGGGTAAATCTTCTGGCAGTTCGATATTTTGTTCGGTTAATTTAGCTGACAGACGCACAACATCTCGCAGCAGTTGTTCTACTTCAGAAGATAAAGGTCGTAAATCTTTAGTTGGTGGTTGGTCTTCAATCCACTCCACTAAACCAACGCGGTATGGCTTTTCACGAACATACTCTAATACACGAAATCTTTGCTGCCCTAAAGTCATCATTTTGATCCGATCGTCTGGTAGCCGCTGGTGATGAATGATTTCAGCACAGCAACCAGTGTTTGCAATCGTACCTTTGACTGGATCGAACATCAAAACCCCGAACCTGCGATCGCTCTCCAAAATCGTGTTCATCATGATTCGGTAGCGAAATTCAAAGATGTGCAGAGGTAATGGCCTGGTAGGAAACAGAACTACTTCGGGTAACGGGAACAGAGGTAGTTCGCGAACTGCAATTTTAGAAGATGATGTCATTGTTACTTTGGTATAAACTTAATCTTAAAAAATAATTTTTCTCTGCTTTTCCCGTACTTTTTCTACATTCTATCATTTGTTTCCTAGCTAAAGAAAAGCCCTGAGATATATTTCTTCAGGGCTGTCCAAATATTCATACTAATGTTATTTGTCTTTTGTCCTTCGTCCTTTGTCCTTTGCCAATGACAAATGACCAATGACCAATGACTAAATTAAAGTTTGACTTCAATATCTACACCCGATGGTAGATCCAATTTCATCAGGGCATCAATAGTCTTAGAAGAGGGCTGGTAAATGTCAATAATCCGGCGATGAGTACGGGTTTCAAAGTGTTCCCGTGAATCTTTATCTACGTGAGGCGATCGCAGCACACAATAGATTCGGCGTTTTGTTGGTAAAGGAATTGGGCCTATAGCTGTAGCGTTGGTGCGGTTAGCTGTGTCTACAATCTTCTCGCAAGATGTATCTAATAAGCGCCTATCAAAGGCTTGTAAGCGAATTCTAATCTTCTGCTGCTGTAGAGTTGCCATCTTTAATTTTCCAGGTTCTGCGTAATTAGGGGAATAGTTACAGGTTAAAGGTTACAAGTTATAAGGTTACAGAAAACTATTACCTATCCCCTGTAACCTATGACCTTATTTATAGAGGGAAGAGAAAGGAGCAGAGAGGCACAATAAATACCATCTCTGCTCCTTCATTATGAGCAAAAAGGTGCTACTTCAAAATTTTGGAGACAACACCAGCACCGATGGTGCGACCACCTTCGCGGATAGCGAAGCGCATTCCTTGTTCAATAGCGATCGCGTTGATCAATTCTACTGTCACTTTAATGCGATCGCCTGGCATCACCATTTCTACTTCTTTACCTTCATCTGAGGTGTAGCCTTTGATAGTACCAGTTACATCGGTTGTACGTACATAGAACTGGGGACGGTAGCCAGCGAAGAATGGAGTCTTACGGCCACCTTCTTTTTCTGTGAGGACGTACACTTCCCCTTCAAATTGAGTGTGAGGTGTAATTGAACCTGGTTTGGCTATCACCATACCGCGCTCAATATCTTCCTTTTTCAGACCACGCAGTAGTACGCCTGCATTATCTCCAGCCAGACCTTCTTCGAGGCTCTTCTTGAACATCTCAATCCCGGTGACGGCGGTACTACGAGTGTCTCTCAGACCAATTAGCTCGACAGTATCGCCAACCTTGACTTTTCCACGTTCAATCCGTCCAGTCGCCACAGTACCACGACCTGTGATGGTGAACACGTCTTCTACAGCCATCAGGAAGGGCTTATCAACATCCCGCTCAGGAGTGGGGATGAAAGAATCCACAGCATCCATCAATTCGTAGATTTTATCTACCCAAGGATTTTCACCTTTTTTGGTCTTAGGATTCTTGGTCATTGCTTCGAGAGCTTGCAGACCAGAGCCTTTGATAATGGGGATATCATCGCCAGGGAAATCATAGCTGGTTAACAGTTCTCTTAGTTCTAGTTCTACTAGTTCCAAGAGTTCTGGGTCATCCATTAAGTCTTCTTTGTTCAAGAATACAACCAGACTGGGAACACCCACTTGTTTTGCTAACAGAATGTGTTCGCGAGTCTGGGGCATAGGCCCATCGGTAGCAGCTACTACGAGGATGCCACCATCCATCTGAGCCGCGCCGGTGATCATGTTCTTCACATAGTCAGCGTGGCCTGGACAGTCTACGTGAGCATAGTGCCGAGTTTCGGTTTCATACTCAACGTGAGCAGTATTGATGGTAATACCCCGCGCTTTTTCTTCTGGCGCGTTATCGATTTGGTCGTAGCCTTTAGCTGTAGCTTGACCAAGAGCTGCCAAGGTCATAGTAATGGCTGCTGTTAACGTGGTTTTACCGTGGTCAACGTGGCCAATAGTACCAATATTGAGGTGGGGTTTATTTCTTTCAAACTTTGCGCGTGCCATGAATGCTCATTTCCTTATTTTAACTAAGCGTTCCCTTTGCTTTTTGCAATGATAGTTTCAGCTACGCTGCGAGGCACCTCTTCGTAGTGGCTGAACTCCATCGTGAAGATACCCCGACCTTGCGTTTTTGACCGGATATCAGTGGCGTAGCCAAACATGGTCGCCAGTGGAACTTTGGATGCGACCTTAGCAAGTCCCTGTTCGGTACTTTGGCTTTCAATTTGCCCCCGGCGGGCGATGAGGTCGCCAATGACGTTCCCGATATAGTCTTCAGGAACTTCAACCTCAACTTTCATCATAGGCTCTAAGAGGACGGGTGAAGCTTTCAGCACAGCCTCTTTCATCGCCATTGAACCAGCGATTTTAAAAGCCATTTCCGAAGAGTCTACATCGTGGTATGACCCATCAATTAGCGTCGCTTTAACGTCAATTAACGGATATCCAGCAAGAACACCGGATTCGCAGCTTTCTTTCATTCCTTGTTCTGCGGGGCCAACATACTCTTTAGGTACTGAACCACCAGCAATTTTGGAAACGAACTCAAAGCCAGTACCAGGTTCTCCAGGCTCCAAATTGATTACAACGTGACCGTATTGACCTTTACCACCACTTTGGCGGATGAATTTGCCCTCAACTTTGTTTACAGCTTTCCGAATTGTTTCTCGGTAAGCTACTTGCGGCGCACCTACATTCGCTTCCACCTTGAATTCTCGTAACATCCGGTCTACTAGAATTTCTAGGTGTAGCTCTCCCATTCCTGCGATCACGGTTTGGTTTGTTTCGGGATCGACACGGACACGGAAGGTGGGGTCTTCTTCTGAGAGAGATTGCAGAGCCTTGGACAACTTATCCATGTCGTTCTTGGTTTTGGGTTCAACCGCTACCGAGATTACAGGCTCAGGAATGAATAGTGATTCCAGAATTACTGGCGATCCATCATCACAGAGCGTGTCACCTGTCAAGGTGTCTTTCAATCCCAGAGCTGCTCCCAAATCACCCGCTCGCAGTTCATCGACATCTTGCCGATCGTCTGCTTTCATGAGAACTAAGCGGGAAATCCGTTCTTTTTTATTCTTACTAGCGTTGAGAACGTAGCTGCCCTTCTTCAGGACACCAGAATAAACGCGAACAAATGTCAGGCGACCGTAAGGGTCAGCCATAATCTTGAATGCCAGAGCTGCTAGGGGTTCGTTGTCATCAGCCCGCCGCTCAACAGTATCGCCATTAGGCAGTAAGCCTTGAATTGGTGGTACTTCACTTGGCGCTGGCAGGTAATCGACAACGGCATCCAGCATCAATTGCACGCCTTTGTTTTTGAATGCCGAACCACAAAGTACTGGTACAATTGTCCCCGCAATTGTGCCTTTACGCAGGGCAGTCCGAACTTCCTGTTCTGTAAGTTCTTCGCCGTCGAAGTACTTAGCCATCAAAGCATCATCAGTTTCTGCTGCGGCTTCTATGAGCTTGGTGCGGAATTCGTCTACCTGCGCTTGTAGTTCTTCTGGGATATCAGTTTCCTGAATATCGGTTCCTTGGTCATTAGCGTAAATATACGCACGTTGCCGTACTAGGTCAACAATACCTCGGAAGTCGTTTTCACTACCAATGGGTAATTGAATGGCGATCGCATTCGCCCGCAGGCGATCGCGAATTTGCTCGTGAACTTTATAAAAGTTCGCTCCGGTGCGATCCATCTTGTTGATAAAGGCGATCCGAGGAACTTTGTAGCGTTCTGCTTGTCGCCAGACTGTCTCAGACTGCGGTTGCACGCCGCCCACAGAACAAAATACTGCGATTACACCATCCAACACGCGCATGGAGCGCTCAACTTCAATTGTGAAGTCTACGTGACCAGGAGTATCGATAATGTTAATTTGATGATCTTTCCAGCTGGTACTGATCGCAGCGGCAGTAATGGTAATTCCCCGTTCCCGCTCTTGCTCCATCCAGTCTGTGACGGCAGTTCCTTCATGAACTTCGCCAATTTTATGAATTATCCCAGAGTAAAATAATATTCTCTCTGTTGTTGTTGTTTTGCCCGCATCTATATGCGCCGCAATACCAATGTTGCGTACTTTCTCTAGCGGGATCGTGCGTGCCACAGCTACCTCCTATAGTTTTTGCCTCATGATATCTTGTATATTACTCTTTGTTAAGATTCTATACTTTTACGGAAAACCGTCTTTTTTGTAAATCCACGATATACCGCTTCGGCAAGGCGATATATCGCTTTTTTACTTAGTAACGATAGTGGGCAAATGCTTTGTTAGCTTCCGCCATCCGGTGTGTTTCTTCACGTTTGCGAATGGCATTGCCAGTTTCGTTAGCAGCATCCATTAACTCATTTGCCAATTTGCTGGCCATTGTCCGGCCTGGTCTTGAGCGAGAATATTGCACTAACCAACGCAGTGCTAGGGTAGTACCCCGTTCTGTCCGCACTTCCATTGGTACTTGGTAGGTTGCTCCACCAACTCGCCGAGCCTTTACTTCTACTAAAGGCGTGGCATTTCGCACTGCTCTTTCAAAAGTTTCTAAGGCACCAGCACCAGTGCGTTCTTCAATAGTTTTTAAGGCATCATAAACAATGCGTGCGGCAAGCGATTTCTTGCCATGACGCATAATCCGTCTGATAATCATGCTGACAAGGCGACTGTTATATACAGAGTCAGACGGAACTGGGCGCCTTTGAATAACACCACGACGAGACATACTTCACCTTTAATTCGGAATTGGCAACGAAATTATATGCTATCAGACACCGGAAACTAAAAGCGGTAGAACCCAACCCTCAGACTTCCTCAATTTTTTCGACCGTTGCAGCAAGGCTGACTTATTGACTGTCAATTTTGGATTTTGGATTTTGGATTTTGGATTAAAAGTTTTCGGTATATATTCCGATCTCAAGGATCTGAACAAATCAAAAGTCTGTAAGCCTAATTCCCTTGTGGGTTCAGCTAATCCAAAAGACGCTCGATAACTCGCTAACGCTACGCTATCGCAAATCTAAAATCTAAAATTCATTGACTTGCTACCTGCAACTAAATACTCAAGGCGACAAGATTATAAACTTTAATGTTCAGATGAGAAATTCGCTGTCAGTTACAGCCTTCTCTTCAGAACTTCTACACTTGCTCGCTTAGTGTAGGTGTAGCTTGCTTGATTTTTTTAAACAGACATAATTGCTGTTAGAACACAGACGGCGATGCTTTTAAGGTAGACGATTAATCGTGTTGGATGCGATTAATCGCCTAATCCTATTTTTTCGCTTCTTTAGGCCGCTTGGTTCCATACTTGGAACGGCCTTGCTTGCGGTCTTTGACTCCGGCTGTATCTAAGGTGCCACGGATAATGTGGTATCTCACGCCTGGTAGATCCTTAACCCGACCGCCACGAATCATCACAACTGAGTGTTCTTGTAAGTTGTGACCAATGCCTGGAATGTAAGCTGTAACTTCAAATCCAGAGGTAAGTCTGACTCTTGCTACTTTGCGTAGGGCTGAGTTAGGCTTTTTTGGTGTGGTCGTGTATACTCTGGTACAAACTCCCCGACGTTGGGGGCATTGCTTCAGAGCAGGGGACTTGGTTTTCTGACGCGCTTGTTCGCGCTCAGTTCGTATTAGCTGCTGTATTGTTGGCATGAGTTACAGCGCGTAAAGCTGCTTATGGTCTAAGTTTTAACAAATCCTGATTATATCTTTTTTTACGGCTTTATGTCAATTGTGATTTTTCCTTAGTGATTGAACATCTGTTTTTTGACTAATGCTCAATCACTAATGACTTAAGGAAAAGGAATTGCCACAGCCACAGGTCGCGATCGCCTGGGGATTGTGGAAGCGAAAACCACCACCCATTAAGTCTTCTGAATAATCCACCCTCAAACCGTTGAGGTAATTTAAGGTTGTGGCATCTATAACTACTTGAATTTCATCCAAGTCGAAAACCTGGTCGCCAACTTTTATTGCTTCATCGAAGGACATATCATAAAATAACCCGGAACAACCACCTGGTTTTACTGCCAATCGAAACAAGACATTTGGCTGTTGTTTGGACTTTATGCGCCCAATTTCACTCACGGCTGCTTGACTCAGATGAATCATGGAACTCGTTTTTTGCAATTGAATACCCCATCTTCCATTTTACAGATGGGTTGACCTTTGCTTATGCAAAATTCTAAATCACCTAAGGCATGAGCGCGATCGCTATTACTACATTTATAACACTAACATATTTCAGCCCCCACCTTAACTAGGTAGGGACTTCCGGGGTGTAGTAGTTCGTTTACAAAGACGGTTTACACGAATTAGCTTTAAGATTAAAGCTTTAATAGCGTTCTTTTGGTTTTAATCTTTGGTACGAGCATAGTCATCTTGGTAGCGGATAATATCATCTTCTCCCAAGTATTCGCCATTTTGGACTTCAATCAACACCAAGGGGATAACGCCAGGATTCTCTAAACGATGAGATGTACATTGGGGTACATAAGTTGACTCATTATTGCTCAGTAGGACTTCTTTCTCGCCACAAACTACTCTAGCTGTACCAGAGACAACAATCCAATGTTCACTGCGGTGATGGTGCATTTGTAGACTGAGGCGGTGTCCGGGCTTAACTTCGATGCGCTTAATTTTGTATCCGCGCCCTTCTTCCAAAACTGTAAAAGCACCCCAAGGACGTAATTCAGTTGCAGCAACGCCCCTAGAAGTGATGGCTGGAGGTAGGTGTAGAGTTTCAGTCTGTGTAGTTTCTTGATATCGAGCCATAGTTACCTCATTTGAAGACATAACAAACCGTTGGTACTCTTAACTATTGATAAAAAATCTGGCGTTATCTTGCAACCTTGAAAATCAGCAATTTTGTCGCACTTTGATAAACATAGCAAAATCAAACCTGATGGTGTAAACTGTCACTACTAAAATTCTGATGTTTACACCAAGTCTTCATCAAGCAAAATAGCAGCTTGTTCTAAACTTTAAAAAATGACTGGGGATTGGGGATTGGGGACTGGGGACTGGGGATTGAGTTTTTTCTATTACCTCATTTTCGTGGTTGTAGAAAAATACCAATTCCGTTGTGAACACGAGCAGCTGTACTAGGCGATCGATCGAGTAGTTGCCCTCCTAAATAAAGGCTGGTAGAACTACCGCCGTCCAAATTTAGGGCATCTACACAGCCCATGAGTTGCATCAATTGGGCGTGTTCTGCCAAATTAGGCCCATAACCGCCGACACGATTATGGGTAGCAGTAATCATTAGTGTGCCTGTTGTCGTTGTGCAAATACCGCTACGAATAGCTTTTTCGGCAATAAAGGCATTGCTGAATTTTTCGCTTTTGGCATCAAGGACAACTTGACGATTTTGGACTAATAGCGGTCCTGCCCCGATAATGTAGGGATAACGACTAAAATCAACTGGAGTAGTGGCGCTGGAAATGCTGACTGTGCTTCCAATAGGTAGCTGGGAGGCAGCACTAGTAGCGTTAGCGCGTAAGGTTAGCAGGTAGCCATCCAGGGGAATGGGAACTGCTGTACCACTAACTTTGCCGCCTGGTAACTGTTGAGTAATTTGGTTTTTCTGTACCACTAAAATAATTTCGTTATCCGTCAGGGGCGTGTAAGTTGATCCCCAAGCTGGAGTATAACGAGCAATGCCACTCTGGATGTAACCGCTGTTGAGAAACAGAATTGGTAGGCGCTGGTCATTTGCTGCGATTAAAGTTTCTTCTAAGGTGAGACGACCAAAGTAAAATTGGCCTGAATCATTCCAAGCGATCGCACCTCGATTCAAAATGGGGCCTGATAACCACTGATTATCTCGACGAATCGCACCCAATGGCAATCGGTTGTTACGGTTAAAATAACCACCATTAATTCCAGCGACAGCTAAGTAACGTTGGGCTGTTTGAATCAAGGGAGCAGTACCCGCAAGCCCATCAGGACTAGCCCACATCGGTTTCAAGGTTAGCCCAAATTTACGGGGATTAACTTCTAGCCAGACCACCGGAAAGCGTTCTGTGCCCAAGTTTACATAATGCTGTCGCCAGCGCAATCCTGGGGCCCAAGTAATATCCCGCTCTTCTAAAGGATCGGGTCGAATATCGATAATCAGGCGATTGGGGTTAGCGACAGTACTAACTTGAGGCAATAGACCAAAGGGAACGCTCAAACTAATAATCGTTTGGTTTTTCAGCACCTCCACTTTTTGAATCAGTGGTTCAGGGGGTGATGGTATTGGTTGTGTTGGTGTAGTTGGTAATAATTGTTTGAGCAGATTTGGCAGTAATGTTGGTGGTGCTGCTGGTGGCTTCGGGGTATGGCGTTCTATCAAAACGGGATCGGCTATTCCATCCAGGGTAACTATCCACTCTCGATTTGGCGGTGTGGTGGATTTTGGGGTTGGCGTATCTGGATCGGAAGATGGAGTTTGCGGTTTGGCGATCGCAGAACCTTGTGCAACTTGCCAGGGAGTGGGACGATCTAAATCGACAAGTATCCGAGTCTGTTGCAAAGGCGCACTCGCCTCTGGAGGTTCCTGACTCTGAACAATATTTGTGATTTGTGTTTTAGGGGTAGCAATCACCAAAGTGTTACCATTCGCTTGAATTTGCCATCCCGATATTTGAGCAAAATTAGTAATATCCAGATAGCGATATGCTCCTAGTAGCCTAGCGGCTAATACCTGTGGCGTTGTCACCGACGAAAACCACTGTATTGGTTGCTTCGCTGAATTACTACTGTTTAAGAAATTTATTCCAATTAATTGCCTGAATGCTCCATCACTGAGATGAGTTGTCATCTGACCAGATTTTCCAGGTTGTTGCAACCAAGTTCCTGGTAAAGTACGACCATTGAGGGAAATTTGATTGCCAGAGGATACCGAACCTGTTATTGGAGGTGCCGATGACTGTGAGATTAGCTTAGGTGTTGATTTGGTGGTTTTTGGTGACTCCTGGGCGTTGATAGGATAGGTAGTAATTAAGCACAGTACTGTCAAAAGTATTGGTGACACAGTAGCTCGAAAAAATTTGCGATCGCTAATCCCTGATTGGTAACAATTCGGCATTTTTACCATAATTTACTAGGTATTTTTGAAATCTATCACCCAAGGTATAAACTAAACTAATTATTGGCAAATATAAAGAAAACATGACTTTATTTTTGAATAAATATGTTAATCTATATATTGGATACTTATCTCTTATAGAAATTAACTAATTTATTTAGACGCCAAAGCCACTGCAATCAAGTGTTTTAACTAGCACTAATTCTAACCATACTATACACGGTAGTTTTGGTTATCAAAACTGGATTATGATATTTAATCCTGACTGAGCGTTGCTACTATCAGTTAGGTATGGTCAATAGTAATATATGTGGCAAGTGGTAAGCAGCAAAACTCTAGACAACAACAATATTTGGGAATTGTCAAATGGGTATATATTGTAATACGCTGATTTTATTGCTGGATCGGGATGATTCCGGCTTTAAAACATAGTACAGCCTTCAATTTTAGTTTTGAGCCGAAATAGGTTCTATGAGTAACTAGCGTGCATCTGGAAAGAGGGGATTGAGAAAATACTTAGCATCACAATATAAAAAAGAAACTGTCAGGGCAAAAATAATGTCTTGGCGGAGGTAGCTTGTCTAACACCGCATAAATACATAAACAATACGCAACTATTTTAACACGGGTGAACGACGAAAGTAAAACCGAAGTTAAAATTTTTTTTCCCTAAATTTCGGTGCTTATATATTTCTCCATCGCGGAATTTAGAAAATTTTTCCCGTAAGTAGTGGCAAAATTGGTAACTCAATACTTCAGGAACAGGGTATGAATAATCAACCGATGAATCAAGACCAGAAAATCACAGTGGATATCAACTCAAGAGATACCTATCAGGGGCAAAAGTGGTTAGTAGAGGAACGAGATGCCTGTGGTGTAGGTTTTATTGCTCATCGTCAGAATCATACCAGCCACGAAATTGTCAAAAAAGCTTTAGCTGCTTTAACCTGCTTAGAACATCGGGGAGGTTGTAGCGCCGATCGAGACTCTGGTGATGGTGCAGGAGTGTTGACAGCAATACCTTGGGAGTTGTTCCAACAAGACTTTGCCCAAAGGGGGAAGGAATTTCCATCCACCGATAATATAGCTGTGGGGATGATATTTCTCCCACAAGACCAAGAAGCAGCACAAAAAGCTAGGGCAACTGTTGAGCAAGTAGCTGCTGAAGAAAAATTGATTGTATTGGGTTGGCGAGTAGTGCCAGTGCAATCTGATTTACTGGGGGTACAAGCAAGAGAAAATCAACCCCAAATTGAACAAGTTTTGTTAGCTTCTGTTGACAAAAGCGGCGATGAATTGGAACGGCAGTTGTATATTACCCGCCGCCGAATTAGTAAAATTGCAACCAAAATCTCAGAAGAATTTTATATCTGCTCGTTATCAAGCCGGACAATTGTCTACAAAGGCATGGTGCGTTCTGCCGTTTTGGGCAACTTTTATGACGATTTAAAAAATCCAGCTTACAAAAGTGCCTTTGCTGTCTATCATCGCCGCTTTAGTACCAATACGATGCCCAAGTGGCCCCTCGCCCAACCGATGCGGCTTTTAGGTCACAACGGCGAAATCAATACCTTATTGGGTAACATCAACTGGATGATGGCACGAGAAGCTGGCTTGAATCATTCAGTGTGGAATAATCGCATCCAGGAACTCAAGCCACTAGTTCATATCGATAACAGCGATTCAGCTACCCTGGATAACGTAGTGGAATTGCTGGTTTGTTCTGGACGCACCCCCTTGGAAGCTTTAATGATTATGGTTCCAGAGGCTTACCAAAATCAGCCTTCTTTACGTGAATATCCAGAAATTGTTGATTTCTATGAATATTACAGTGGTTTGCAAGAAGCGTGGGATGGGCCAGCACTTTTAGTATTCAGCGATGGTAAAAAAGTTGGTGCAACTCTAGATCGTAATGGTTTAAGACCTGCTCGTTACTTGATCACCAAAGATGATTACATTGTTGTAGCTTCGGAAGCTGGTGTCGTGGACTTCCCAGAAGCCGATATTGTCGAGAAAGGTAGACTCGGCCCAGGGCAAATGATTGCTGTGGATTTAGAAAATCAGGAAGTGCTGAAGAATTGGGATATTAAGGGGCGCATCGCCAAGCAGCACCCTTATGGAGAATGGCTGCAACAGTACCGTCAAGAACTCAAAGAAATTGTCAGTAGTCAGTCGTCAAATGGAAATGGAAATGGACATCTGGCTGCTGAGAATGGTAACGGGCATAGTACAACTGACAAAATTGATAAGCAAACCTTACTTCAGCGTCAAACTGCCTTTGGCTACACCATAGAAGATGTGGAAATGGTGATTCATCCAATGGCGATCGCAGGTTCGGAACCAACTTTCAGTATGGGTGATGATATTCCTTTAGCGGTGCTGTCAGAAAAGCCTCACCTGCTTTATGACTATTTTAAACAGCGCTTTGCTCAGGTGACGAACCCCGCGATCGATCCCCTGCGGGAAAAGCTAGTCATGTCTCTGAAAGTCGAACTAGGTGAACGGGGTAACTTATTAGAACCCAAGCCAGAATATGCCCGGAGATTGAAACTTGAATCGCCACTGTTGACTGATGATGAATTAGAGGCGATTAAGCTGTCAGGATTCGCCACAGCTGAGTTATCAACCCTATTTGCGATCGCCAATGGCCCAGAAGGATTGAAAGCTGCTGTGGAGTCTTTACAAGCACAAGCCGCTGAGTCAGTCCGGGCAGGTGCAAGGATTTTAATATTAAGCGATGGTGTCAATGACAGTATCAACACAGAATATACCTACATTCCTCCCTTATTAGCAGTAGGTGCGGTGCATCACCACCTGATTCGGGAAGGGCTGCGAATGAAAACATCCCTGATTGTCAATACTGCTCAATGCTGGAGTACCCATCACTTTGCTTGTCTGATTGGCTATGGTGCTGGTGCAGTTTGCCCTTATATGGCTTTAGATACGGTGCGTGACTGGTGGTCTGATCCCAAAACTCAAAAGTTAATGGGTGTGCAAAAAATTCCCACCCTCACCCTCGAACAAGCTTTAGGAAACTATCGCAAATCAGTGGAATCAGGTTTGCTAAAAATTCTCTCCAAAATGGGAATTTCTCTGCTCTCCAGCTATCAAGCAGCCCAAATCTTTGAAGCTATTGGCATCGGTGGAGATTTAATCCAATTGGGATTCCGTGGTACGACTTCCCGCATCGGTGGTTTGAGTGTGAGTGAACTAGCTGATGAAGTGCTTTCCTTCCATAGCCAGGCTTTCCCAGAACTGACGACCACGAAGTTAGAAAACCTGGGCTTTGTGCAATACCGTCCTGGTGGCGAATACCATAGCAATAACCCAGAAATGGTGAAGGCGCTGCATAAAGCCCTAGATGGCAACGACTACAACCACTACGAAGTTTACAAAAAGCACCTCCAAGGTAGACCAGTAACAGCCTTGCGGGATTTACTGGATTTCCAAGGCGATCGCCCTTCAGTTCCTCTAGAAGAAGTGGAATCGGTATATGAAATAGTCAAACGCTTCTGCACCGGAGGCATGTCTTTAGGCGCTTTGTCAAGAGAAGCTCATGAAACTTTAGCGATCGCCATGAACCGCATCGGCGGTAAATCCAATTCTGGAGAAGGCGGCGAAGATCCAGTACGCTATACAGTTCTAGATGATGTAGACGAGTCTGGTCACTCGCCAACCCTACCTCATTTAAAAGGATTGCGTAATGGCGATCGAGCTTATAGTGCTATTAAGCAAGTTGCATCAGGACGCTTTGGTGTCACGCCGGAGTACCTCGTCAACGCCAAACAAATTGAAATCAAAATTGCCCAAGGTGCTAAACCTGGGGAAGGTGGACAACTGCCAGGGCCAAAGGTGAGCCAATACATTGCGATGTTAAGGCGCTCTAAAGCAGGCGTGACGCTGATATCGCCACCACCACACCATGATATCTATTCAATTGAAGACCTAGCGCAACTGATTTTTGATCTGCACCAAATTAATCCCAAAGCAAAGGTGTCAGTGAAGCTAGTTTCAGAAGTTGGCATTGGCACGATCGCCGCTGGTGTAGCTAAGGCCAACGCTGATATCATTCAGATTTCCGGTCATGATGGTGGTACAGGTGCATCGCCACTTAGCTCGATTAAACATGCTGGTTCACCGTGGGAACTCGGATTAAGTGAAGTGCATCGGGTTTTGATGGAAAATAGCCTGCGCGATCGCGTGATCTTACGCGTAGATGGTGGACTCAAGAGTGGCTGGGATGTGGTAATAGGTGCATTGATGGGTGGTGAAGAATTTGGTTTCGGCTCCATTGCCATGATTGCTGAAGGCTGTATCATGGCGCGAGTTTGCCACCTGAATACCTGCCCGAAGGGTGTTGCTACTCAGAAAGAAGAACTCCGTAAACGGTTTACGGGAATACCCGAACAAGTTGTCAACTTCTTCTACTTCATAGCCGAAGAAGTGCGTAGTTTGTTAGCCCGACTTGGCTACCGTTCTTTATCAGAAATCATTGGGCGTGCAGATTTGTTAAAACTGCGCCCAGAAGCAAAACTCACCAAAACGCGATCGCTGAATCTCGACTGTTTACTTCATTTACCAAATAGCAAAGACAATCGTAGCTGGTTGGTGCATGAAGAAGTCCACAGCAACGGCGTGGTTTTAGATGACAAGTTTCTTGCCGATGCCGAAATTCAGGCTGCCATTAGGGATCAGTCTACTGTTACTAAGACTTACCCGATTGTCAATACTGACAGAACAGTAGGCACAAGATTAGCGGGTGCGATCGCTTCTCAATACGGTGACAGTGGCTTTGAAGGACAAATTAATCTCAACTTCACAGGTAGTGTTGGGCAAAGTTTTGGTGCTTTCAACCTCCCAGGCATAATTCTCAACCTAGAAGGAGAAGCAAACGACTACGTAGGTAAAGGGATGCATGGTGGTGAAATCATCATCAAACCTCCAACTGCTGCCACCTATAACGCATCACAAAATGTGATAGTTGGCAATACCTGCCTCTATGGTGCTACAGGTGGCGTGTTATTTGCCAACGGACTAGCAGGAGAACGCTTTGCTGTCAGAAACTCCAAAGGCGTAGCAGTAATTGAAGGTGCTGGGGATCACTGCTGTGAATACATGACTGGTGGTGTGATTGTCGTCCTTGGCAAAGTAGGACGTAACGTAGCTGCTGGAATGACTGGAGGACTGGCATACTTCTTGGATGAAGAGGACTCATTTCGGGAGTTAGTCAACCCAGAAATTGTCAAAATTCAGCGGGTGATTACAGAAGTAGGTGCTAAACAACTGCAAGAGTTAATCCAAAATCATGCAGAACGAACTGGTTCACCAAAGGCGAAGAAAATTCTGCAAAACTGGCAAGAATTTTTGCCGAAATTCTGGCAATTGGTTCCACCTTCTGAAGCTGATAGTCCAGAAGCTAATCCTGAAAAGACAACAACTGAGTTCAGTTTAGTGACTAGTAGTCATTAAGTGAGTTTAATGTGATTCGTAGAAACAGCTTTTAGATTGCCTCGTTCCCAGTCTCCGACTGGGAATGCCCGTCGTTGAGGCTCCGCCTCTCTTGCTGGCGGCAGAGCCGCCAAGAGCAGCATTTCCAGCCTCCGGCTGGAAACGAGGTTTTAAAGGAGTTTCAGCTGAAGTTGACACCAATGGGCACTGCCGTGCCCCTACGGGTGTACCTCACTAGATTGGCAACCGCTATATCTTTACTAACTGATTCCGAAATAAAGTATTTTAACCAAAAAGTATAATTTTAGTTTTTAGGCAATTACTATTGACTAATTAACTGTAATTAATAATTATTGCTTTTTGTTAGCAAGTAACTTTTGCTCTTTATCCTGAATTTCTAAAAGTTCTGGAATAGTAACAAAGCGGTAGCCTTGCTTTCTAAAGTTGCTAATAATTTCTGGTAAAGCTTGCACAGTTCTAGAACGGTTCCCGCCACCATCATGCATCAGCACAATTCCACCAGGTTTTGAATCTTTAATTACGTTATTTATCAACTTTGGTACAGCTGGTAATTTGTAGTCCGTAGAGTCAGCCGACCACATTACCACAGTATACTTTTGACCTTTAGCATAAGCAGCTAATCCATTGTGCAGGTTGCCGCCTGGTGGTCGGAAGAGATTTGTTTTAGCACCTGTAATTTGATAAATTAGGTCTGTTGTGCGGTCTATTTCAAAAGCTGCTGCTTCTTGATTAAAGAAGTGATACCAGTGATGCCAAGTATGATTGGCTATGACGTGACCTTGAGCGACAATCTGCTTTCCTATCTCTGGAAAATTTTTTAAATTCTGCCCAACGACAAAAAACGTTCCTTTGATATTATTGGATTTCAGGATATCTAATACTTGCTCTGTAGTTTCAGGCCAAGGGCCATCATCAAATGTGAGAGCAATTACTTTCTCGCCTTGAGTGAGTTTTGCGGATTCAATTGTTGCCCCTTGAAAGCTTGATGGTATAGGGTAGGCTAGACCCTTTGTTTGTGCTTGTTGCTGCCAACTTGTAAGCATCGCCGCTTTTAATTTCTCAATGCGCTGCTGAGTTCCTACGTTTGCAGTTACATCTTTGATATTTATACTTTGTCTACTCTGAGCCTCTGAAGCATTTGGTCTTAGAAGCATCATGAAAGCAAGACTAAAAACACCACCTAAGGCAAGCAGCGCAATTAATATTCCTTCTGGCCACAGAAACGACTTATTATTTTCCACCTCATAGCTCCTTCAAAGATCGAACCATCAACCAAGGTTATGACGGTACGTCATAGCAGATTTTTCAGATATTTTTAGATAAAATTGCTTTCTGGTAATCCCGAAAATTGGAATTGGGACTAACGGAAATTTAGAATCGAGAAAATAGGCAGACTCTCTCACGAACAAGGTGTATAATTTACAACCTAGTGAGTTATTCGATTAACATACAAAACTACTTACAAGGGGTGGAGTATCTTTCAAAAAAGAGTTTAGTCAACTATTAAGTTCTATTCTTGATAGGATATATTCTACTGCCTGCTGCCATTGCTTCCTTTTTAAGAAAAAGTTAAGTTTTCAACTGACAGAATGTTTCCTTGTACTTTCTATGAAATAGGCAGACGAAAATTGATTCAATATAGTTTCTCATTGCCAAGGGGCACTTATTCGTTAATCTAGATATTTTTGACTCATTCAGCAAAAATAATTCTGTCAGCAGCTTAGTTATCTTTTAGATGCTGATACTTTAGCCGAAATTGCTAGTAGCTTTCTGTCTGCTAATGTTTTTCTCGATAACTTAAGGATATTTATATCTTAATTAATAGTACAGTTTAATTTGTCCTGTCACCGTATAATTACGGAACTTAATCGCATGTATATTAATATCAAACAATTTTTTAAATCTTAATTGGTATTGGCATTTAGAACTATAAAAGCATTAAAGTCTAGATTTGTATGTAATATTTCTTACTAATGATATTTTGTTTAACTAGATTCTTGCATTTAAAAGTAAATTTAAGTCTTGATTTATTTTATGTAATATAACTTAACAATATCAGATTAAAGAAGAATTCAGAAGTCAGAATGGGCTACGCTAACAGGAGTCAGAATGAAGACGCTCGATGGCGACGCGCAAAGCCAATCTTTGAGCGTGCTATCCACTCTTTCGTGACGCTCGTAGACTCGCTACTGCTGCGCTATCAAAATTAATTCTGTTAGCGGATAGCCAAGTTTTAGCCCATTCTGACTCCTGACTCCTGAATTCTGTTTCGATAAAATATATTTTCTTGCAACTCAGTCTTGCTTCATAACTTGCCTTATAATTACATCAATTAGAATTATGATTTTTAATCATCTATTTAGCAATCGTAATTATTAGCTTATATTTTCTTAGACAGATCATAGTTTTTGACAATATTTTTGCCGATCTCCACTATATGCGACAAGTGTAGTATTTAATACTTGTATAATTTGACTCTAAACCCAGTTTTCATCTTACATATACCTTTTGAGTCACAATAATCAAGGTATTTGTCTAACTTCTGAAAGTGGCTAGAAATTTTTATGGTTCCTCACGAAAGTGATGCAAAAGAAGAACGTGCATCGTTAAAAGTATGGCGTAGTTCGCAAGAAAATCTGATTTTAATTGCGATCGCACTGTGTTTGGCATTCTTAATCAGGACTTTTATTGCTGAACCCCGTTATATACCTTCTGACTCAATGTTGCCTACCTTACATACAGGCGATCGCTTGGTAGTTGAAAAAATCTCCTACCATTTTCACCCTCCTATAACTGGGGATATTGTTGTTTTTCAGCCACCCGCAGAACTACAACGTCGAGGATATCCCAAAGACCAAGCCTTTATCAAGCGGGTTATTGGCGAACCAGGTGAGGTAATTAGTGTTGATTCTGGCAAAGTCTACCTCAACGGTCAACCCTTGGCAGAAGACTACATCGCTGAACCCCCAAATCAGCCATATCAACCAGTGAAAGTCCCAGAAGACGAATTTTTTGTCATGGGAGATAACCGCAACGATAGTAATGACTCTCGCTATTGGGGCTTTTTACCCAGAAAAAATGTCATCGGTCGGGCAACATTTCGCTTTTGGCCTCTCGATCGCATTGGGTTTATCTAAAACGTTAAATAATACATCAACTGAGCGATCGCATCCCCAGTTAACTCCAAGCGTCGTTGGAAATCAGCTAGGTTATGATAAGGCCCGGCTGATTGCCGATTTTGCACCATAGCTTGCGCTAGAGACAAATCTATAAATGGAATTTGTGCTAATTTTTCAACAGTTGCGGTGTTCGGGTTAACTAAATGCGTCGGACTTTCTAAAGATTCGTGGTCATAGTAAATAAAATTCAGCAGAGGCTTTAATGGCTCCAGACGCGGCGCTGGCATACCCAAAGCCGCAGCAATATCTTCAATACAGTAAAATTTCACACCCGAACGGGAAAGTTCCACAAGCGATCGCGCTTGGTGAATTGACAAACCTGGTAAGCGTAACCAATCATCTACAGTTGCTTGATTAGCATCAATGCGGATACCTAATTTGGCCGCTATCTGAATTTCTTCCCCAGATTGTAGGCGATAGTAGGGATCGTTGAGGAGCTTGGCGCGGAGTTTTTGCAGCCTGGAGTTTAAAGGTAGCCAGTTATTCATGATTGTCGCTCACCTCAAGAAATCTGGTCTAGCAATTGGCGGCGCTTTTGCTCAAATTCATACTCTGAAATCAGTCCATCCTGACGCAAAGCATCTAATTCCCGCATTGCATCAGCGATCGCTCCTACCTGATTAATCACCTTTTGTGAGTTTCTTGCTGCTGACTTCCCTAGATTAAAATTGCGATCGAAAGCTTCTTCGTCTTGAGCTAAATACCAAACTCCCTCAATCGCACTGGCTACCCTGGGTATAGGCGTCCAGGAAAGCAAAAAATATAAAATACCCCACACTGGCTGTCCTAGATAAAATTTATGCCATCCTGCAATTGTCAACGTGCCAGAAAAAGCTAGAACAGCAGCAATACTTCGGTTTTTGCGCTTAGTGAACATATTTCTAATAAATCTACCAACACCATAGTTTCTACAATAAGACAGTCAAAAGGCGCAGAAACAATTCATTCCTAACTAAATCTTCCCAATCCCCAGTTCCCAATAAACATCTCCAGAAATTAAAGATGCGTTATCCAGAACCCTTGTAGAGACGTAGCAGTGCTACGTCAAAACAATTCTTTTTCACCAGATGTCTAATCCCCAATTTGAAGAAATTTGAGTAAGTTTCACATGACTGTGCATTGACCTTTGATGCTAATTTTAAGTTTTCAACGGATCGATTACTACGATGTCACAGATTTTCCTACCACCAAAATGGCTTGAACAGCTTTACGATCCTTACGCTGTGCTAGGAATTTCTGTCAGTGCTGACGATCGCCAGATTTTTAAACGCTATCACACTTTAGCAAAGCTGCTACATCCCGATCGCTATGCCAAAAGCTGCAATCCAGACCAACAATTAGCAACGGCAATACTTAGCTATTTAATCAATCCAGCTTATGAACAACTCAAACATCGACACAAGCGCTTGATTGCCATAGCCATGCTGCGATCGGACGCAAGAGTGTTACAAAAGCAAGCTTTGTGTGCCCAAAATACCATAGCTGAGGAAATTAGGGAAATGTCTCCACCTCAAGCACAATTGTTTTACGAAGAAGCGATCGCCTCCTACGCAGAAGCTCAATACAAATCACTCCATCAGTTTTATCAAGTTACACAACAAATTAGCATACTGAATTTAGTTTACTTACAATTGCATAAACCTGACCTGTTCTCACCACAAAAAGCTGTTCGCATCATCCCTCAAATAGAAGTCAAGCCAGTTGAATTGACATTAAATGAAAAAACTAATGTCCAACCACTTTTGACAAACTACGCTCAACGTCACTACCAGCGAGCTATTGAGTACGTCCGGCTAGCCAACTGGGCCCTAGCTGTGCAAGAACTGCGCGATGCTATCAAGTTAGAGCCAAACAACAGCAACTATTATGCATTATTAGGTTTGGTACATCTAAAACAGCAATTTATTGGTATGGGCAGGGTTTACATCCGTCAAGCATTAAAACTTAACCCGCAAGATTCACTAGCTCTGAAATACGCTCCCGGACTGAAAATTCAACCAGGTGAAAACACCAATCCGAAATCAATGGCAAAAGCTCTGAGTATTGCAGCTTTATTAAGTCGATTTAGCAATGGGAAACGTTCTCAAGTCAAGTGTTGAAATTTCGGTAACAAACCGTACTAAAACCGAAGCTTCGTGACTAGATTACTCTCCTAGACTAAAATAATAAATAGAAGTAAAACTATTAAGCTGCTGAGTCTGGGCGCTCAGTTTAATATAAGCAATATGGGATTCTTCGATTCTGAGATAGTTCAACAAGAAGCAAAACAGCTGTTTGAGGATTATCAAGCGCTGATCAAGCTTGGCAACGGCTACGGCAAATTTGACCGCGAAGGCAAAAAGCTGTTTATTGAGCAAATGGAAACCATGATGGATCGATACCGCATCTTTATGAAGCGCTTCGAGTTATCAGAAGATTTCATGGCGCAAATGACAGTAGAACAGCTAAAAACACAATTAGGTCAGTTTGGTGTAACCCCGCAACAAATGTTTGACCAAATGCACCTTACTTTAGAACGGATGAAAGCCGAGCTAGAAAAACAAACCTAGTACCGCAAGGCGGAATTAAAAAAATTCAAAATGACGCTATCTACGAGACGCTAAAAGCGTAGCTTGCTTCCCTGTAAGGGTACGGGGACTACGTCATAGCGTTCTCATACCGTTTCTCGTAGAGAAGGCTTTACGCTACGCTAACAAAATTCAAAATTAATACAGCGTAAGCGTTTCATTGATTTGGAAAGGGTGGTTTATTTACGCCGTGTTGTACTAGTCGATTTTAGATTTTAGATTTTGGATTAATTGTAAATCCAAAATCCAAGATGCTATCTAAAATCCAAAATTATTGTGACTTGGGACGAGAAAACTGCGAAGGTGGCTTGAAGTTTTCTACTGGTACGTTTTTAAGTGCCTTCTCCATAAAATCTTTCCAAATGGGAGCGACCATAACACCACCTGTAGCATGGTCAGCTAACTGTCTGTTGTCGTCTCTTCCTACCCAGACAGCAGTTGTTAACTGTGGTACAGTACCCACAAACCAAATATCTTTTTCTGATGATGTTGTTCCCGTCTTCCCCGCGGCTGGGCGACCGATCGCAGCACCTTTACCAGTACCCTCAGAGATTACCGATCGCATCACATCGATAATTGCTGCTGATGCCCAAGGATCGAGGACTAGCTGCGGTTTAGGGGTGTTATCCAGCAAGACATTACCACTACTATCAGTGACACGGGCAATTACAGTTGGTGGAGATTGCCAACCATAGTTAGCGAAGGTAGCATAAGCACTAGCCATTTCCAGAGGTGTTACACCAATTGCTCCAAGTGGCAAGGAAGTCACAGGTTCCATCGGACTCGTAATACCCAAGGTACGACAGGTTTCGATCACCCTATTCATCCCCACAGCCTTACCAACCTTGATCACGGGAATATTTCGTGATTGGGCTAAAGCTGTGCGGATTGGCATTGATCCCCTAAAGGTATTATCATAATTTCTCGGAGAGTACCAACCGTTACCATCTCGATAGCTGACTGGAGAATCTTCCACCGTTGAATCTGGCGCATATTTACCACTAGCGAAAGCAGTATAATATACAAAGGGTTTAAAAGAAGATCCGGGCTGCCGTTGAGCTTGAGTTGCACGATTAAATTCACTGGTCTTAGGATCTATACCGCCCACCAATGCTTTGATAAAATGCGTACGTGGATCAACTGCCACTAGGGCCATTTGATTCTTAGATAATCCCTGCTCTAAAAGTGTTTTATGCCACTTGGTAACAGTCTCTTCTGCCATGATTTGGAAGTCGGCATCAACTGTAGTTTGCACCCGCATCCCGCCTTTGAGCAGTGTCTCACGCCCAAACTTCTTAGCTAACTCCTGCGCTACAGTATTGGTTACATAAGGTAAGGCACTACCTTGAAAGGATTTAATTCTCCCAAGTTTGATTTCTTGTTTGAGGGCATCGTCATAGTCTGACTGGCTGATCCAGTTCAATTCCAGCATCCGTCCTAGCACTTCTTTTTGCTTCTGTTTTGCCAGCTTCATGCTCACAAACGGGCTGAATTCTTCTGGTGCTTGGATTAAACCCGCCATCATTGCCGATTCACCCAAGCTTAAATATTCTGATGACTTATTAAAATAACTGCGGGCTGCCGTTTGTACACCATAATTGTTATGACCCCAATAAACTTGATTGAGGTACATTTCTAATATTTGGTCTTTATTGAGAATTTGCTCTAACCGGATTGCTAGCACAGCTTCAGCTAACTTGCGGGTAAAAGCGCGCTTGCGAGACAAAAACAGATTTTTTACCAATTGCATAGTAACAGTAGAGCCACCCTCTTTGACTCCACCTGCTACAGCATTAACTACCACAGCACGTCCCACACCGACGGGGTTAATACCGTGGTGATCGTAAAAGTGGCTATCTTCACTTGCCAACACGGCCCGTTTTAAATTTGGGGAAATTCTATCTAGAGGTACGACTTCCCGGTTGGCTTCCCCGTGGATACTCGTTAAGAGTTTGCCCTTAACGTCATAAATGTAAGTCGTTTCCGAGGGAAAGAAGTTACGTAGCTGTCTCACATCTGGCAAATTACGGAAACTGATGGCTAAACCAACTAGTCCTCCGGCTACAATGGAACTTGCCAGCATGGTGATTGAAAGGAGAGTACCGCCAGTTACCTGACCGACTCCTTTCAAAAACTCAAAACCTGATGAAGCCCGATCCTGTGGCTTTTTATCTCCCAAAGCACTAGACGATGACACGGCTATTTCACTTCCTCACTTGTAAATTGAACTGTAATTGATTGGTTGAAGCAAGGCGGTTAGTTTTTTGCAATTATAGTAGTTTGGCGGATGAGAAAGTGGATAAATTGCCAGTGAATATAACCAACTTAACTTCTAGAGTAGAAAGCATAACTAGTAGTGAATCTCTTACTAAAGAGCAAGATTTTGCTTGGCTGCGTCGTGGTGTAGTAGAAGTTTTCCCACAATCAGTTGATGTTAACAGCGAAAGTCTAGAAAGGCTATTACTAACTACAAATCAACCTTTGAGGGTCAAATTAGGGATTGACCCTACTGGTACTGATATTCATCTTGGTCATAGCATACCAGTACGAAAACTGCGAGGATTTCAAGATGCAGGACATACAGCAGTTTTAATTATTGGCGATTTTACAGCGCGTATTGGCGATCCAACTGGTAAATCTGAAGTGCGTCGTCAGCTTACAGAAGCAGATGTCGCACAAAATGCTCAGACTTATCTTGACCAAGTACGTCCTATCTTGGATTTTGACACACCAGGAAGGTTAGAGGTGCGCTATAACTCCGAATGGCTCTCTGAACTAAACTTAGAGAAAATTTTGGAGTTACTCTCCACGATGACGGTGGGGCAGATGTTAGCGAAAGAAGGATTTGCCGATCGCTATAAAAAAGAGAATCCGATTTTTATCCATGAGTTCCTGTACCCGTTAATGCAAGGTTTTGATTCGGTTGCAGTTGAGGCAGATGTGGAATTAGGAGGAACCGATCAGAAATTTAACATTGCTGTAGGCAGAGATTTGCAGCGTCATTTTGGACAAAAGCCACAATTTGGGATGCTGCTGCCAATTCTAATTGGCACAGATGGAGTGCAAAAAATGTCCAAGTCTTTAGGTAATTATATCGGATTGTCAGAACACCCAGGGCAAAAGTACCAAAAGTTACAAGGAGTTCCCGATCATCTACTTGAACAGTATTTTGAACTGTTGACAAATTTACCTTTGGATCAACTGCCAGAAAATCCGCGCGATCGCCAAACACTCTTAGCTTATGAAGTTGTCAAGCAGTACCACGGCGAAACCGCAGCCCAAGAAGCAAAAGAAGCAGCCCAAAGCGGTGGCAAGGAAGGTGCAGTTCCAGAATTCTCTCTTTCTTCTGGCGTACAACAGTTTCCTACGAAGTTAGCGTATATTCTCAATGTCACTGGCTTGTGCAAAAGTACAGGCGAAGGAAAGCGGAAAATTCAAGAAGGGGGAGTGCGTTTAGATGGCGATCGCATCACTGATGCTGATATCACTTTCGATGCTCCCGCCCAGTTACAAGGTAAAGTTTTACAAGTTGGGAAAAATAAATTTGTGCGTTTAGTTTGAATAAGGAGCAGGGAGTAGGGAATGGGGAATGGGGAACAGGCAGAACAACGAGTGATTGTAGCCTTGGATGTGCCAGATGTAGAAAGTGCGATCGCTCTTATAGATCAACTTCCGCAAGTTGGTTTTTGGAAAGTTGGCTTAGAGTTGTTTACCAGCACTGGCCCGAAAATTCTGGAAGTGCTGAAGTCTCGACAAAAGCGCATTTTCTTAGATTTAAAGTTTGATGATATCCCCAATACCGTTGCTGGTGCTTGCCGGAGTGCAGCTAAATACGGAGTGGATTTACTGACAATTCATGCCACTGCTGGTAGAGATGCCTTGAAAGCCGCAACTGAGGCGGCACAGGAAGGGGCTGCAAAAGCAGGTGTACAACCACCAAAGTTAATTGCTATTACTCTGCTAACGAGCATTTCTGCTAGACAGTTGGCGTTTGATTTAAAGATTCCCCTAGAGTTACCAGAATATGCTCTAGAAATGGCCCTGCTAGCTCAAGAATCTGGTTTGGATGGGGTAGTTTGTTCGCCCCAAGAGGTGGCACAGCTACGACAAACTTGTGGAGATGACTTTTTGCTGGTTTGTCCGGGAGTTAGACCAACTTGGGCAGATCAAGGCGATCAAAAGCGATCGCTCACCCCATCCCAAGCAATCATCGCTGGTGCAGATTATCTCGTGATTGGTCGCCCCATCACCGCTGCTACTGAGCCTAAGTTAGCCTGGAAGAGGATTTCTGAGGAGTTAACTACGGTGGCATGAAGCTAAGAGTTAGTGAGAAACTGCCAGAAAAAGTGCAAGGTGTAGGCAAGATTGCTCTTGCCTCTTCGCTCAATCAGAAAAATTATAATTGGCTTTTAGCTTGTAGCTTCTGGGTTTTAGTATCAAACAGCCTTGCTTACCCAGCATTCTCAATAAACCCCAACTCTAAACCTTTTGCGATCGCACAAAGGCAAAATGTCAACGGTGGCGAGAAGTCTTTGTGTTCTGAGCAAAATTTAGAAACATTAACTATACAGCTATTAAAAGATTTACCTAGTTATACCAATCGCGCTAGTCAACGCGCCCGTCGCCTCAGTAGAAGCAGTGACATTTACAGTTATATGCTGGTGGCAGGAAGACCTGAGTTTACTCCTCTACCCCTTAACCTTGAAGAATATAGTACAAATGCCCCTAAAAGCTCTGCATCAGGAGTTGAGCAAGTTTTCTTTACAACCTTGGAGCGGCAGTATATAGGAAAGAAAGCGTTAGAATTGCAACAATTCCACTGGCTATTGTTGACTAAAACTAAAAGTGGTTGGCAACTAGTGATGATGTTTTCTCAAGCTGGTTCCCATTCTGAAAAGCAGCCACTATCCCCACCACGCGATAGTAGTAACGGTACTATTGCCCAAGGAATTAAAGCTTGGTTGCGCGATTGTCAAGCTGGAAGTGTACGTAGGATGCGTACTGTCAATATGGGAGACAAAATTTAACTTCGTCAAACTTATGTCAGTTTAGTAATGTATATTGAACTGCACTGATATTGTACTGAGCTAATAAAGTTAGAGCGAGACTATTCTAATCAATTTTGCTCGACATCAATTTCTGAGTCAGATACTTATTTAAAACAAAATAAATGTACATCATCTAGCTAGCTTGTATCAGTAGAATTGCACCTATATCTTTAGGAAGATTTTCAGCAAAAATAGCTGATAAATAGCTAAAAAAAACAGACATTATTTAAAAACAAAGACTTGCTTGAATTTAAGCGTTGTAACTCCTGTTTTTTGGCGATAACATGAGTATAAGTTTATTTCAAGCTTCTCAAACCGCATTTAGCGTCAGTTTTTTTTATGGACATTCAATTAATCAACATCGGCTTTGGTAACATCGTGTCTGCCAACAAAGTAGTTGCCATTGTCAGTCCAGAGTCGGCCCCAATTAAGCGGATTATTACCGAAGCACGGGACAAAAATCAACTGATTGATGCAACTTACGGTCGTCGGACTAGAGCTGTAATTATCACTGATTCCAACCACGTAATACTGTCAGCGATTCAGCCAGAAACGGTAGCAAATCGCTTTGTAATTTCCCGCGATCATCAAACTGTAGATAATTGACTAGTACCGCAAGGCGAAAATCAAAAGTCACAACAATTGTATTCCAAGCTGTTAGGCTATTTGAAATGGTCTGTTTTTTTACGCCGTGCTGTACTAAGTGTCTGTCCAATTAATTTTGTTGGGCTGCTAGATCCCCGACTTCTTAAAGAAGTCGGGGATCTGAACCCCACTAACCTCTCAAAACTTTTGGGACAGACTATTAAGTACTTGACCTCTATCACTCTTACTACAAATTCTTTAGTTACTAGTGGACTTGGCCAGGAACACAAGATTAATGAATAATATCTATTGATTGATTCACAGGTTGAAGGGATGATGCCAGTTTTACCCATCCAGAATAGTGCTACTACCGAAGAGTGCTTACATTTAGGCAGGTTAATTGTTTTAACTGGCCCCAGTGGGGTTGGTAAAGGCACTTTAATGCGATCGCTCCTAGAACGTCATCCAGAACTCTATTATTCTGTGTCCGTGACGACTCGTTCTCCCCGTCCAGGAGAAATCGATAGCAAAAGTTATTACTTTATCAGCCGCAGCAAGTTTGAACAACTAGTTGCGGAAGGTGAATTTTTAGAATGGGCAGAATTTGCTGGTAACTATTACGGCACTCCCCGTGAAGCTGTACTTAACCAAATTAATTCTGGTAAGTTGGTAGTGCTAGAAATTGAACTAGAAGGAGCAAGACAAATTCGTGCTTCCTTCCCCAGTGGCTTCAGCATTTTTATATTACCGCCTTCCTTCGATGAATTAGAAAAACGGATACGCTCTCGTGCCCAAGACTCTGAAGAAGCGATCGCCCGTCGTCTACTCCGCGCCCAAGAAGAAATTCAAGCCGCAGGTGAGTTTGATATTCAAATCGTTAATGACGATTTTGAGACTGCTTTAAATGATATTGAAGCGGTTTTGTTTAAATAAGTTAGGAGTTAGAAGTTATGAATTTCAACTCCTAATTACTACAGAGTGGATTTGAGACTTACTGTACTCTGATCCATCTTAGGAATTATGAATTTAAACTTCTAACTCCTAACTCCTAACTCCTAACTCCTAACTCTTAAATTAACCAAATAGACCTTGAATTAGTGCCAAATTACTAGTCAAAAAGTAAGCGACTACTGCACCACCAATGCCACCAATCAAGAAAGAACTGGTAAAATTATTCCAGCTTTCTTTAGAATTAAAAGCATCTGCTGGAGGATTGGGTACGGTAACACTAGGAAGTGCTTTGGCAGGATTGCTACTGGCATACAGTGACAAACAAGCGGTGAGCAAAACAACCAAGCCGATAGCTCCCAGTAACCCAGCTAAGTTAGCATTAGCTGTGTCCCGCAGTGGGCCTAATTTAGCAAAGGGGCCAAATAGCAAGTAACCATGAGCTTGACCAACTTCTAAACCACGTCTGGCAGGAGTCAGACCTGGACGATAGGCAGGTAAATTATTGATGAATCCCTTGATCAAGGGAGAAGAATTAACTGGGGTTTCTAGGTTCCCTAGCTGTGGATCGCCAAATGCGGGAAAAACAACTTCCCGATTTCTGGGATCGCCAGGGAGATTCTTTGATGCATCTACTGCTTGTGCCATATTTTACGTTCGCCTCTAAATTAAAATGGTGGCATTTTTATATTAATAATAATTGTGGCTAAAGATGTCTTTTAGCTAGGAAGTTTAGAAAAATTAATTTAGCTTTTTTAAAAACCGTGAAACTCGCGATCTGTAAACAGTATCACGAGTTTCAAAAAACTATTTTTGCCGCCTATTTTGGTGATAATTCGGACTTTTGAAGCTGAATATATCAACTACACAATATTAGGCAAAAAACAAGACATTCATTAAACTGTCCTAAATCCCATTAGACACTTATGACAGTGGGTGAAAAAGGAGGTCGGGGAAAAAGCGGTTGAATTCAATCAAGATACCTGCTGTGATGGTCAGCCAGATGGTAGCTGCCACAGGTGCCGTGGAAATGAATTTAATCAAATAAGATGATTGGTCGCCTTTGTCTGCCATGAATTTAGTCTCCTAAACGAATGAATTAGTTAAGCTGATTTAGCGTGGGGAAATGGGGATTTCTGAATCTTTGGCTGCTAATTTTCCAGAGAGAAATTCTTGGACTGCTGCTGCTGGCCAAGCAAAGCCTGACGCTATTAGGGGTAGTGCTAAACCAAGATCAATTTGGATTTCCTTTTGTTCAGCGTCAGATCCCTTTTTGATTGCTTGTAGATAGGCACGACCTACCCAACCAATCCAACCAGTAATATATAGAAACAAAATGCTAGGGATCAAAAAGTCACCAGCATGATCTAGACGACCATCAACAATCAAGTGAGGGTATCCTTCAGGGCCGCACAACGCCTGAGAATAACGCTCAAACCGCTTTTTCCCTGATTGGGGGTCAGCGGTGGTATTACGGGCATTAGCTGCTAGCTCTTGGAAAGCGGGATTGTCCTTGCAGGGTGTCAAATTAGCTCCTAAAGCCTGCGCTGGGGGAGCAAAGTTGAACCAAAGACTAATCGCTAACATCAAAGCAAACAATCGTCGCATAGAGTTGTTTCCTTTTATTACAAAACAAGAAGTTTTTTGTACAAAACGAAGCGGCTTGTACAGTCTGTTTATTTGCATAACTAGGAAGTCATCATACTCTTGGGTGGGAACCGAGTAAAGTTTAAGTAAATAAAAGTTAAAGCTTCTCAACCAAAATTAGTGCTGAGTGCTGAGTAACGAGTGCTGAGTATAAGAATTGTTGTTGTAGGGTAGTAAAGAAGCAAGATTTTCTCTCCACTATTCAGGACTCAGGATTCAGGACTCAGCACTCAAGAAATGACAACCGTTTTAGCAATAGAAACCAGTTGTGATGAAACAGCCGTCGCAATTGTTAACAATCGTAAAGTTTGCAGTAGTATCGTAGCCTCACAAATTCCAGTCCATCAGCAGTATGGCGGGGTAGTGCCAGAAGTCGCGTCTCGCCAACACTTGGAAACGATAAATGTTGCGATCGCACAAGCCCTAGAACAAGCCCAACTAGACTGGGGACAAATTGACGCTATTGCCGCCACTTGTGCCCCTGGACTTGTAGGAGCGTTATTGGTGGGGTTAACTGCTGCCAAAACTCTAGCGATGGTACACAACAAGCCATTTTTGGGAGTTCATCACCTCGAAGGTCACATTTACGCAACTTACTTGAGCGAATCAACTTTAAGTCCCCCTTTCCTTAGCTTACTGGTTTCAGGCGGACATACAAGCTTGATTTATGTCAAAGATTGTGGTAATTACGAAACCCTGGGACAAACCCGTGATGATGCAGCTGGTGAAGCCTTTGATAAAGTGGCGCGATTATTAAAGCTAGGTTATCCCGGTGGACCAGTGATTGACAAGTTGGCACAACAGGGAAATCCTCAAGCCTTTGCTTTACCAGAAGGAAAAGTTTCTCTACCTGGTGGGGGGTTTCATCGTTATGACACGAGTTTTAGTGGGTTAAAAACGGCTGTATTGCGTTTAGTGCAGCAGTTAGCGAAAGATGGGGGACAAGTACCAGTGGCAGATGTAGTAGCTAGCTTTCAGGATACCGTAGCGCGATCGCTAACCAAAAGAGCGATCGCCTGTGCCCTAGACTATGGTCTAGACACAATTGCTATTGGTGGCGGTGTAGCAGCTAATAGCGGCTTGAGAAAAAACCTCCAAGCCGCCGCCATTAAACACAACCTACGCGTCCTATTCCCCCCTCTAAAATTCTGTACCGATAACGCCGCCATGATTGGCTGTGCCGCCGCTGACCATTTCTCCCGTGGTCATACATCCCCCCTCACACTAGGCGTTGAGTCTAGGTTAGCGCTCACTCAGGTGATGAAGTTGTATCAACCTGTTTAGTAGTTAGTAGTCATTTGTCATTGGTCATTTGTAACTATCAATGCCCAATCCCCTATATCCTATAACTATTGACTATCGCTCGGATATGGTCAGCTACAGCATCGGGTTGTTCCAACATAGCTAGGTGTCCGCAATTAGGAATTTCTAGAACATTGTCACCACAATATTGGAAGAGTCTGTGAAAGCTCGCTAAATGGCGCACATACTTGGGTTCCATAACCTTGTCTTCCGCACCAGCCAAAAAATAAACCGGCTGCTTCAGTTGGGATACTAGCTCAGGTAAACGATTGATTTCTTCTTCCGTTGTGGAGTCTAACAGAGTTCCCAGAGCCGCCTCTGGGTCAGCCACGACAAAATCAATTACCCGCTGACGTGCCCAAAAGCGCTCCAAAGGACGAACCACGCTAGCTCTGGTAAACAGCAAATCAATCAAAGGCACTTGAGACAGCCAGCGCGGACGGATTTGCAAAAATTTCTGACCCGCCGAGCGAAACTGCTCAAAGGCTTCTTTGAGGTAAATACCACCGCCGGCATTGATACAGATCACACCCTTAACACACTCAGGTATTTGATCTGCTCCCCAAAGAGCGATCGTTCCACCCAATGAGTGACCAATTAGCCAAGCACTGGTAATATTTAGCTGTTTCAGGAGAACTGCTAAATCCTGAGCATAAGCAGCAGGAGTATAAAGAGATTCCATTGGTGAGCCAACCGCACTATTGGAGATGGGCGTCAGGCTCAGAGACGTTTGTGTTCGACTAAAATCGGTTTTTACCTGGGATTGCGATTCACCAAAACCCCGCAAATCATAGGAAAGGCACTGCAAATCATCTGATAGGCGGGAAATCACAGGTTGCCAATATCCACGGCTATTTAGCCAACCGTGGATAAATACTAAAGCATGGGGGCAGGAAGTGGGAGCCGTTAGCTCGTATGCGTGTGGAACGCCCAAGATTTCGATAGTTGCCATACTTATATCGTACCCTTAAGGGCGAGTGCGACTAAATACGGAATAGGAAGAGAGTTAGGAATTAGAAGTTAGGAGTTAGGAGTTAGAAGTGAGGAGTTATTAATTTTTAACTCATAACTCATAACTCATAACTTTTTTATTTACCCAGCAACCTCTGTCGTACCCCTTCAGCAATCTTGTGACCTAGATATTCAGGAATGAGACTTTCATTTGGCCCCAACAAGTAGAGAATTAGCCTTGTACGTCCGCGCCAAACCAGTAAATTGGCATTGACTACCAAAAGGTCTTCTTGCCAGATGGCGTACATCACTTTGTAGAATAATCCTGGTTGATTATCGGCTTCAATCACTAGGGCCGGGAGATGAAAGACCGGATCGACATAGAACTCAGTTTGTACCTGCTCTAAACCAGTATCAAGATTGAATTCTACTGCCAGCATCTCTTCTACCTCAAACCGACCTCCTAAAGCCTCACGAATGGCACGACAGACATTTTCTGCGGTTTTATCGGTCAAGGCTTTACTACCACGAGACACCAATAGTTTGATAAAAACTAACATTGGCGGACGGATCTGACCGTATAGACTTAGACCGTGGATAGTCAAACCATAAGCTGCTAGTACACCAAAAATATCGCTGAGGAGAAAAGACTGGTTGCGGTAAGCAAAATGCAAGGCACTTTTGCTACCCTCCGGTTTCAGTTCAATCACAGCGCGTCTAGTTTTATAGAGACGGTAGGCTAGCCGCAAATTTTGCAGTTGAATTTCACTACTGACGAATTGCTCATAAAACTGGGGAAACGCTCGGTTAAAGCGCTTTAGGAGTTCCAGTGTAGAAGATTTTAAACCAGAAGCCATTGTTAAGGGTAAGACTCGCTTGCTTTCGTCACCTGGGGACTGGGTGTTGGGTGTTGGGTGTTGGGGATTGGGGACTGGGGACTGGGAAAGAAGTAGAAGAGAAGAGTTTTCCGCTCTGCCTATTTATCAATGCCCAATCTCCAATACCCAATCCTTTGTATACAATACACTCCTAAGCTAACGTGCATTTAAGGACTATACGAACAATTGCCAGGATTAGATTTTTCCATTTTGAATTTTGAATGCGTGAATTTTGAATTACTTATATCCTTCCCTTTTTATGAATTTCCCCTACCCTTTACAACAAAATGCTAAAGTTGAAAATGATTGGTGTGAAACACGCTCTAACTCGCTGTTCCCATTGCAAATCCCAAAAGCAACCGAAAAACTTTGAGTGTAAGGGGTAGTCAATGGCGATCGCTATGTTAAACGTGAATCAACACTCTTAAGAGTGGAAACCAATTCAGTTATACTACCCGAACCACGTTGGCATGGGTTTTTGGAAAACTTGGTTTAGTACTCCTGAATCTGTAGCGACAACTAGGACAAACCCCTTTGAAGAGCATACAGTGGGAACTGCGGGCAACTCCAGCCCCAGTGGCATTAGTGATGCTTCTGCAAAGGAGGCTCGGATCGTCTTCAGTACGGAACGAGACATTGACCTATATGAGCTAGAAGAACTCTGTGATGCAGTTGGTTGGTCACGTCGTCCTCTAAGAAAAGTAAAAAAAGCTATTGAGCATAGTTTTCTCGTCGCCTCAATGTGGCAGGTGAGAGGAAACCAAAAGCGGCTCATTGGTTTTGCCCGTGCTACTTCAGATCACGCTTTTAATGCCACTATTTGGGATGTGGTGGTTCACCCAGACTTTCAAAGTCAAGGATTGGGCAAGGCGCTGATGAAATACGTTCTCAAAAAACTTAGGAGTGAGGAAATTAGTAATGTCACTCTCTTCGCCGATCCCCATGTTGTAGATTTCTACCGAACGATGGGGTTTATGGCTGATCCAGAAGGCATCAAAGGTATGTTCTGGTATCCTCACTAGCACTCAATCCAAATAAAACCCGATTAGCACAATAAAATCAGGTATAGTAGTACAAATCTATTATTTTGGTTTGGTTTGACAAGGTTTAGCCGACGAACGAGCAAGTATATCTCTTGTAAAACTAAGTCGGCAAAAAACCCTTGATGATTGTAAGGATTTAATTTAGCTCGTATTTGCAGAATATAAAAAATATTAAGCATAAGTCGTAATATTCTGATATAATCAGATTAATGCTTTTGTGAAAGCGCGATCGCTTTGATGGTTAAGTTAAAACAAAACCAGAAAAGTAGAGAGAGATAACCGGGATGTAGCGCAGCTTGGTAGCGCGCCTGCTTTGGGAGCAGGATGCCGCAGGTTCAAATCCTGTCATCCCGATTTAATTAGTATATTTAACAGCTAGGGCTGACTCATTAGAGTTTTTTGTTAGGATGTGCAATCAAATTGCATGTTTTTACGGATAAACTTAATTTGGCTATTCTGCTGTTGTGTTGGCTATTAAAGCTTAATAAGCAAATTTACTCCTTAAGCAGTAAGATGCTTCTGAGACTGAGCTTTGTATAAATTTGAGAATATACTATTAAATCAATCGGAGATGGAACGATTTATTAAGTAATAGCGTCACCCAATCTTAGAAAAAGCCGATAGAATGGCATTTATCGTCTCCAAGGTATCAGAGATGGAGAGGCTTTTCACTCTTTGAAAAGACATATAACAGGCATCTACCGCCTTTCGCTGTGAATAGCGAAGCAAAACTCAGAAAAACAGAACGTTAGCACAGCCAGTTTGTGAAAACGATACCATAGCAAGCCTAAATAGTTGGGTAATATTGGATTTTGACCGTTGAGGCTCACTCAACCTCAACGCGCACAATGAATTTTTCACAACTCAAATAGATTGCTATATAACTAAAGCTAGTTGGTGCTGTGCAAATCCAACCATTTGTTTAATTTAATTAGAATATTGATGCGAGGAGCAGTCATGAAATCATTTATTCGCTTGGGCGCAACATTGAGTATAGCTGGCAGTGTATTTTTCACAGGGCTTTCAGGAATAGGCAATTTACCAGGAATGGGCAATCTAGAGGCGATCGCATTGCCACAAAATGAGGTAGTGAAAAAGCTCCAGGAAGTACCTGTATTCACACTCACCAATCCCAAGGGCGAATTTGTAGTTCTTTCGAGAACCAACGCATCCAAGCCGATCTCGCAAGTGGGATTTTTTATTAGCAAGCAAGATGCTCAAAAATTCCTTGACAATCGGCTCAAAAAAGAAAATCCCCAGTTGGCAAGCACCCTACAGGTTAGACCCTTGTCCCTGGCAGACTACTACAAAATAGTACAAGAAAGCAAAAAGAAACCAGACTCCGTAATTTATACTTTAGTGCCGACGCAAGCACAGGTAGCTTCGGCAACAAGTATGCTAAATCAAAATGGTAAAAAAGCGGAGCAATTCAACGGTATTCCCTTATTTGTACCCAAATTTAAGAAAGATAATAGCTATCTAACTATTCCCGTAGCCAAAGGCAGTGAGCGCTACATCCCTTTCTTTTTTGAGAAAGAGCAAGCAGTCGCTCTGTTAGACGAATTCAAGAAAGCCGTACCCAAGGAAGCAGACAACACTGAAATTCAGGTAGTGGATTTGTACGGTGTTCTAGAAGCTCTCAATAGCAGCAACGATCCTAGTATCAATAAAATTGTTCTGTATCCATCGCGGGAGTCGATCAACTTTATTCGATCGCTGGCTCCGAATCAGTCACCAGCTGCGCCCGCCCCGAAAAAATAACGGTTATGCGCTCCAGGGTTGAGGTATGGGGGAGAAACATCTGATAGTTTCTGGTTTACAACTTTGGCAGTGGCGAAATGCAGCTCTCGAAGCAGCGATCGCCACTGATGTTCCACCAACGGAGGTAGATTGGCTACTTTTAGAGGTAGCTGGCTTAGACCGCTTGGCCCTGCGTTTGGAGTCTTTTAAAAACTGGCCGCAAATTCAACTGCAATTGCCGCTAGAAGAGTTAGAACAACTGTGGCAAAGGCGATTAAATGACCGCTTACCAGTGCAATATATTACGGGAGTTACACCTTGGCGTAATTTTAAAATTGTGGTGTCAAGTGCGGTTTTGATTCCCAGACCAGAGACAGAGTGCTTAATTGATTTAGCTAAAGCATCTGTTAGCAATGCTTCAGGACACTGGGCAGATTTGGGTACTGGCAGTGGAGCGATCGCCATTGGATTAGCAGATGTCTTGCCAAATGCCACTATTCATGCTGTTGATTACAGTGTTCAAGCTTTGGCGATCGCCCAAACCAACGCTGATAATTTGGGTTTTGCTGACCGCATTCGATTTTATCAAGGTTCCTGGTGGGAACCACTGGCATTGTTAAAAGGTCAGTTCAGTGGTATTGTGTCGAACCCTCCTTACATCCCCACCAGCACTTTACCGACTTTGCAACCAGAAGTAGTTAACCATGAACCGCATTTAGCTTTAGATGGTGGCGCTGATGGCTTAGATTGCATTCGCCATTTGGTAGAAATCTCTCCTAGTTATTTGCAATCTGGCGGCGTGTGGCTAATAGAGATGATGGCTGGACAAGCCGATGCAGTGCAAGAACTTTTGCAAAATCAAGGTAATTATTGCAATATTCAAATTCACGCGGACTTAGCTGGAATTGAACGATTTGCCCTGGCTTATAGAAGTTAGGGCGAAGCGTTCAATTTGGCTATTTCCGTTATTCACGTTTTCCAAAAATTGGATCGTGAATTCAGCATCGTCCGATAAATCGCCGTCTCTACAGAGAATTTATCCATCAATTATTTATTGGCGGAAAACAACTCATGATACAGAGCAACTAAATTTATTTATGGGGATTATTAATTTTGAATTTTAAATTTTGAATTCGGAGCGAAGCGACGTGACGCAAGTTTCCCTCACAGACCTAATAGTTGGCGCACGCGCTGGCTTGTTGGTGAGTTTTCCCACTGATACTGTTCCTGCACTTGCAGCTATACCAGAAAAAGCAGCATTAATTTTTGCGGCAAAGCAACGCAGTCAAGATAAACCTTTGATTTTGATGGCGGCTAAAGCTGAAGATTTGTGGCAGTATGTCAAAGGTAGTGAGAATGAGTATAAAGTTTGGCAAGAACTAGCAGATAAGTATTGGCCAGGAGGGCTGACATTAGTTTTGCCAGCTAGTCAACACCTGCCAAAAGTTATGAACCCTATTGATCCAACAACAATTGGGATTCGAGTACCGAACAGTGCGATCGCTCAATCTATTTTGGCCCAAACAGGCCCTCTTGCCACCACTAGCGCCAATTTTTCCGGTCAGCCGCCTTTACAAACAATGGCAGAAATTGAGACTCAGTTTCCTCAAGTTCTGACTTTAGCAACAACAGAATGCCAGGGTGAAATGTCGGGGATGGGTGTACCTTCCACTGTTGCTAAATGGACAGGAATAAATTGGCAGATTTTGCGGCAAGGAGCGATCAAGTTAGAGATTTCGATTGATAACCAGATATAGGTGGCTATAATGTTGTTTTCGTGGTTTTAACAACAGAGAAATCTGAAACTTTAGCAGGTTAATAATTGCCAGATATGAATTGGAGCAACTGGATATATCTAGGAGTAGGAATAGCTCTAGGTATGGTTTTCCGTCAGTTATTTGGGCGATGGCTACGCCCAACCCAGGCATTGCCTAATGTTTTATCTAGCTCATCCCCAGTCGCGCCATTAGCTGAAGAGGATACGCCACCAATATCGCAACAGCTACAGCAAACCCATCTGGCATACCTGATGGCAAGGGAAATGAGCCTATTTAAAGCTGGTTTTTTGGCGCGGACTACTCATGAATTGCGATCGCCTTTTAATGGTCTAATTGGCTTACATCAGTTAATTTTGTCAGATTTGTGTGAAAATCCAGCTGAAGAGCGAGAATTTATTGCCCAAGCTCATGAGCGAACGCTAAAACTGCTGAAGCTGATGGATGAAATTCTCAACGTTGCCAGAGCTGAACATGGTACCAATAAATTAGATATTCAGCCTAGACCTTTAGCCCAAATTTTGGAGGAGGTTCATGACTTAACTTATATGCTGGCGGCAAATCGTAATTTTCCCTTGCAATTATTACCCGCCGATCCAGAAATTTATGTTTTGACAGATTACCTCTGGCTCCGCCAAGTCTTAATAAGTTTAATAGATACTGCTATTGCTCAGATGGAGGAAGGTAGCATCTGTATTTCTAGTAGCACAATACCTACAAATAATTTTATAAATATTTGGCTGGATGTACCAACTCATGCTGTATCCTGGAGCGAGCCGATTGATTTGCTCAAATCTGAAGATATACCGACCCAGATTGACGAAAAGAACGCTGCTCTTTCTCCGGGAATGAGGCTATTAATCAATCAGACTTTGGTAGAAGTTATGGGAGGAAAGTTAGAAATTCTGCCTTCTACCATTGTCAAGGAACCACTTCAGCAACTTAGCAGACTACAAATATCTATCCCCCTAGTGATTCCTGAAGCTGAACTTCTGTAGCAACAACAAAAACACGGTTAGCTAGGTTGTGTAGCACCATCGTAGTGGTAGTGTTGGGTTGAAAACCAATCTTTTCGTAGAAACCCTGCTGGTGAGTAGTCATCAGGTAAACACGCTCAACAAACCTCATTCGGGGGTGATTTAAAACGGTTTCTACTAAATTGCTGCCCAACCCACTATGTTGATACTCTGGATGAATGACAACATCCCAAATTGTGGCGCGATATATGCCATCAGATGTTGCTCTGGCAAAGCCAATGAGTCGATCGCGAAGGCAAACAGAAATCACTGGCTCACTGTTGGCAATAGCTATCCCTAAATCCTCAATACTGCGTCCCTTTGCCCAGAAAGCGGAAACATTTAACAGTTCTTGGAGTTGGTAAAGGTCAATTTCAGACTTGCGATCGCTAAATTGAATTTGAAGATCGTTCATTTATGGCATCCACTTTTGGCACTATCTTTGTATATTTAAGTCATATTTTGCTAGAAATTGCTGTACGTGTCTATGTATATGCAACGAGAAAGAAAATTTAACGACAAACCCACTTCCATAAAGGATGAGTTGCTCCCTGCTGACGTATCCGATAAACTTGTTTTTCTAAACGTTGTTTTTCCTGCTGTGGCAATCCGAGTAGAATATTCCGACTTTGCCAAACTAAAACCGCAGCAGTCATCCCCAGACAAAAGGCTAGACCAAAGGTAGACAGTGGATGATAGAACAGTCCAAATCTCACTGCCACCCAGGTAAAATATTGTTGCCACAAAGCAATTTCTGTACGTAAACCCCACAAGGAGACAGGTGCAACGGTGAGCCATAAACAGCCCACAAATAACCACCTGCCATATACTGTCAGTTGATGTAGCCTTTGTACTTGTTGAGCAAAAGATGGGTCAGATTTCTCTAAGTCTGGGACAGTAGTTAATGGTTCTTCCGGTTGATCCATAGGGGAATAAAATTGCAAGGCGTGGGTGAGCAATTCAAAATGCTTTCACCCAATTGTGAAATATACACAAGTTTAACTATCTTGAGAAGTGGGAGAAGTATCAATCGACTCCGCACTCTCTACCACCTGGGATTTACCCCTGTACTCTCGCCACCAGGTAAGCAGCGTACTAGCGATGAAAATACTCGAATAAGCCCCCATCGTGAAGCCAATAATTAAAGCCAGGGAAAAGTTTTTCAGTGTTTCTCCGCCAAACAGAAAGATTGCAGATAATGTCAGTAATACGGTTAAGGTTGTGTTGATTGATCTTGTGAGGGTTTGGTTAACTGCATCATCTACTATTTCGGCAATCGGCTGTTCAGGATGGATTTTAATGGTTTCCCGGATGCGATCGTAAATTACTACTGTGTCGTTGACTGAGAAACCTGTGATCGTCAGTAAGGCGACGATAAAAAGGCTATCTACTTCGATGCCTGCCACCAAACCCAAAATTGAAAAAGCCCCGACTGTAATCAAGATATCGTGGAATAGGGCAACGATCGCAAACACAGCATAATCTAACTGAAAGCGGAAGCTCATATAGATAGTAATACCGATGAAGGAAACTATCAGAGCTAATACCCCGGATGTAAACAGTTCTTTTCCCAAGGTGGGGCCAACGGAGTCAATCTGGTTTTTTTGCGGGTCAAAAACGCCGATTTCTTGGCTCAAAGCGTTTTGTAACTTGGTACGCTGATCGACAGTCAAATCTTTTGACCGAATTAGTACACCATTTTCTGCACCATTTTCGGAGACAAGTTGGATACTACTATCACCTAGTCCCTGCGCTTTTGCTACTTCCCGGACAGCGTTGATATTAATTGGTTTGTCGCAGTTACCAGGTTTGGTACAATCTCGAACAAACTGCAACCGCGTACCACCGATAAAATCTAAACCGGGGCGTAGGGGTGCGTGAATATTGGGTTGTTGCCAAGAAATCACCATTGAGATGATACCAGCAAGAATGATCGCGGCAGAAATACTCCACCAAAGCGATCGCGATTTGTTTATATGCAGTTTCATGGAGTCACCTCTGCCTTATTCGCTGCTGGCAGGTTTGGACAGAAAAGTTCTGTCTTCCGCAAAGAAGGAATTGAAATTGCCAAAAACAGCAATGTCCGACTACAGGTAATTGCTGTAAACATACTTACAGCTACCCCCAAAGCTAAGGTAAGAGCAAAGCCTTTGACTAAACCAGACCCCAGCCAAAACAGGGCAGCACAAGCAATCCATGTAGTGACGTTGCTATCTAAAATACTAGAAAATGCCCGATAAAAACCAGATTCCACAGAACGATACAGAGATTTACCCGCCCGCAATTCTTCTCGTGTCCTTTCAAAAATTAGCACATTGGCATCAACTGCCATCCCAATACTGAGAATAAAACCAGCAATTCCTGGCAAAGTTAGGGTGACACCTAATAAAGCAAAGGTTGACCAAGTTAAGAGGGAATAAATCACTAGTGATACATCCGCAATTAATCCTGGTAGGCGATAGTAAACCACCATGAATATTAATACTAAAGTCAAACCACCGACCCCAGCATAAATACTGCTTTGAATACTATCTCTACCCAAGGTTGCTCCAACCGTCCGCCTTTCTGCAATTTCTACTGGTACGGGTAATGCGCCACCGCGTAGCTGTACACCTAAGTCATTGGCTTGTTGGGCGGTAAATCGTCCTGTGATCACGGCAGAACCACCAGTAATACCAGTGGCGGCAAATTCTATACCCACGGTAGGGGCGCTGATCAGTTCATTGTCCAGAAAAACACCAATGCTACGCCCAGTCCCGGCGAGATTTTTCGTTAAATTGGTAAACAGTTCACCACCCTTTTGGTCGAAGCGAATGGCAACATTCCAGTTGTTACCTTGAGTGGGTTCACCATAAGCATCCTTGAGGTATTTGCCAATTAGGGGTGGATTGGTGCTTTCAAACAATTCTGCGATCGCTTGATTATTTTTCTTTAAATCTTCTTGATTCTTGACAATTGCTGCTTTGTCGGTACTCTTTTTCAACTCTTCTTGCTTGGCTTTCAATTCGGCTCTAGATGCTTGAAAAGCAAGTAGTTGAGTTTCTGTATTTGCCTTTTGGGTACGAAATTCTAACTGTGCCGTACCCCCTAGCACCCGTTCAGCTTGCTCTGGATCGTTTACTCCTGGTAGTTGCACCAATATTTTATCTGCGCCGACTGTTTGGATCACTGGCTCAGAAACACCCAAACCATTAATCCGGCCTTCGACAACTTTCTTTACACCTTCCAATTCTCTTTCGGTGATTTTGGGTACATCTGCTGATGGTTTCACCTGAATTGTAAGCTGTGAACCTCCGCGCAAGTCCAGTCCCAAGGGTATCGGAATTGTGGCAATCACCGTAATAGCGGCGATTATCAGGACTAAAATCAAAATTAATAGCGATCGCTGTCTTTGCATACCATAACTCGCAACTGACAAACGCTATAATAGCGCTCTTTTGAGGAGTTATGAGCAAGTATTGGGTACTGGGGATCGGGGATTGGGTATTGGGTATGGAGAAGAGACAAGGTAGACAAGGAAGAGGGTTGTTCAATAATTCCTCCTTGTCCCCAATCCCTAAACTCGCAACGCTACCATTTTTTCCACGGCTTCTACTATTTGCTCTGGTTGGACAATTGTCAGTCGCTCCAGATTGCCGTTATAGGGTGTGGGAATATCTTGGGAAGAAAGCCGCAGTACTGGCGCATCTAATTCATCGAATAAGCGATCGTTTATGGAAGCGATGACTTCTGCTCCAATACCCGCAGTTCGCATGGATTCTTCTACAACAATGACTTTATGAGTTTTACGTATTGATGCACCAATGGTATCAAAATCTAATGGTTTGAGAGATATTAAATCGATAACTTCTGGATCGTATCCTTGTTTTTCAAGAGTTTTTACTGCTTGCACCACATGATGGCGCATCCGCGAGTAAGTAATAATTGTCACATCTTTTCCTGGACGGACAATTTCTGCTTTATCCAGAGGTAGTAAGTATTCTTCTTCTGGTAAATCTTCTTTTAAGTTGTAAAGCAGAACGTGTTCAAAGAACAACACCGGATTATCATTGCGGATAGCGGATTTCAGTAGTCCTTTAGCGTTTCTTGGTGTGGAGCAGGCAACAATTTTCAACCCTGGCACAGCTTGAAAGTAAGTTTCTAATCGTTGGGAATGTTCTGCGCCTAGCTGTCTTCCAACACCGCCAGGGCCGCGAATTACCATCGGAATTTTAAAGTTACCACCAGAGGTATAGCGTAGCATTCCGGCGTTGTTGGCTATTTGGTTGAAGGCGAGCAGTAAAAACCCCATATTCATGCCTTCAATAATCGGACGCAAGCCAGTCATTGCTGCTCCGACGGCCATGCCTGTAAAGCTATTTTCAGCGATGGGGGTGTCTAGAACGCGGAGTTCGCCATATTTTTGGTACAGGTCTTTGGTAACTTTATAGGAACCGCCGTAGTGTCCAACATCTTCACCGAGAACGAATACGCTGGAGTCACGTGCCATTTCTTCGTCAATGGCTTCCCGTAAGGCGTTGAAGAATAGTGTTTCTGCCATTTAGACCTTTTAGTACGATTATGGTTTTAGAATTTTATCGTGCCGCTGTCGTAAATACAGTGAGCGATCGCACTAGTTAGAGTTTAAGTTATTTAGACGAACTGCCCCAAGGTACAGCGAGTAATTGCCATCAGGTGAATTCCTGTTTGTGCTGAGTCCGCCTGAGCGGACTTAAGTTTGCATCGCTGCGATTTCTAATCGCCAGGTATATTTGCTCTAATCAAGTAACCACATCTCATTAGAACTATCAGGATACTCATTTGGTTGATTTTGTGGTTGATTTTGAGCTAGTGTTTCCGATGACCGATGTGATTTCTTGTAGTTAAGTGGATTGTAGTGGTCTTTTTTTACTGGTTTGATCGCACTAGTCTCTTTGACAGCGACAGCAAGTTGAGATTTTTCTTCTGCTACTTGTTTTAAAGTCTTAATTTCTTCTATAAGCTGGGAGTTTGCTTCTGCAAGTTGCAGTGCTGTTTTTTTGGTTTCTTCAAGTTCTTTTGTTAGCTGTTCTAGTAACGATGTTTGCTCTGATGCAAAGGTTTTTTGTTTAGATAATTTTGATTGCAAATCAGTAATTTCTTGTCCAAGAGATGCTTCTTTTTTGTGGCTTGTTTCTAGATTACTTGTCAATTCTTTGACAGTGGCTTCTAAATCAGCCTTAGTAGGACTTGTGCGCTTAGTAGAAGTTGGCTCAAGTGGTTGTCCTAAGGATTCTTCTTCATCTGAAGCTTGTTCTTCGACAATTTTTTCTGCTGTAACTTCGATCGCAGATTCACCTTCTGGGGGTGTAAATTTTTGTGCCTCTTCTTGTAGTAAGTCAGAGAGACTTTGTTTCCTAGCCATTATTCTTTTCTCCAATCACGCTGTAATTCATCAGCTGCACGGCGGTAGTCTAATTCCGCCTCCCGTGCATTTCCTCCTCGCCATTGAGTAATCGCTACACCTTCTAGTGCTGCTCGTTCATGAGCTTTATAAGCACGGATGAAGGTATTACAAGTAGGAATACCTAAGCGAGTGAGAGTGTTTTTTGCTTCTTGCGCTTCCCCCAGACTGCGCGTATCGACTTTGGTGAGCAATACCCGATGGGGGGTTCCCACGGGAATGACGGCTTCCTTGACTGTTTCCACGAGGATTGCTAAATCCATTGCGGCTGGGGGTGTAGGCAAAACCAGATAATTTGCGATCGCAACTACCGCCACTAATGCTTCAGAGCGTAGGGCGGGAGGTGTATCCACCACTACTAAATCGTAACCTGTTATCTTTCCTAAATCACTTAAAAGTGTGGGATCGGTTTCTTGAGATAAATCAAATCCCATTCCCTGTTGACTGCGTCCAAACCACCAACTAGCAGAACCTTGAATATCTGCGTCAATCAACAGCACCTTTTTTTTCTTCGCAAAGTTTGCAGCCAGATTGACTGCGGTAGTCGTTTTACCGACTCCTCCTTTACCGTTAAGAATAGCGATGATTTTTGGCACTGCTTGCTTCCGATGCTGCCTCTCTTAGTGCTGAGTGCTGAGTTAGGAGTGCTGAGTTAGGAGTAGAGACGCGATTAATCGCTTCTGTACAAGAGTTATTATTATCCTCTTTGTCTTCTTTTTCAGTTCCCAGTCTCCAGTCCCTAGTCCCCAATGATGAATATACAGCTTTCTGTAACCTATAAGTAACATGAAAACTCGTAACAATAAAATTCAGAAGCCATTAACTCCACAAAGTCCGATGACAACTACTTACAATCTGCCTGATGGGCCTCAAATGCCGCGCTGGCTAAGGATGATCAAGTTTGTTAGCCAACCAGTCAAATATGTGGATGATTTTGCCAAAATTTATGGTGACACTTTCACAATCAGGAGTGTTCACTCAGATAATCATCTGGTGTATTTTAGTCAACCCCAAGCACTAGAGCAGATTTTTACTGCTGATTCCAGCCATTTTGAGGTGGGAAGGGGGAATATAGGGCTAAGATTTTTGCTTGGCGATCGCTCCTTCATGTTATCAGATGGCGATCGCCACCAGCGCCAACGGCAATTATTAGCTCCACCTTTTCATGGCGAAAGGATGCGAGCTTACGGCGAGGAAATTCGGGAAATTACCCGACAGGTAAGTAATGAATGGCAAATTGGTAAACCTTTTAACATCCGTGAGTCGATGCAAGAAATCACCTTGCGTGTTATTCTGCGGGTTGTATTTGGTTTGAATGAAGGACAGCTGTTTGAAGAACTGAGGCGATCGCTAAGTGACTTACTAGACTTCATTAGTTCGCCTGTAATGTCTAGCGCCTTCTTCTTCCGGTTCATGCAAAAAGATTTTGGTGCGTGGAGTCCGTGGGGTTGGGTTCTGCAACAACGGCAAAAAATCGATCAAATGATTTATGCTTTGCTTCGAGAACGTCGGGCGGAATCTGAACAAAATCGGCAAGATATCCTAAGTTTGATGATGGCGGCTCGTTACGACGATGGTCAAGGGATGTCAGATGAAGAATTACACGACGAGTTAATGACGCTGCTAGTTGCGGGACATGAAACTACCGCTTCCGCATTGACATGGGCTTTTTACTGGATTGATAGTTTACCAGAGGTGCGTGAAAAGTTGCTAGAAGAACTCAACACCATTGGAGTTAACACCGATTTGAGTAGTGTAGCTAAATTGCCCTATTTGACAGCAGTTTGCCAAGAAACATTGCGAATTTACCCAATTGCCATGACTGCTTTCGTGCGGGTTGTAAAGAACCCAATTACAATTATGGGCTACGAACTGCGAGAGGGAACGGCAATAATTCCCAGTATTTATTTAGCCCACCATCGGGAAGAAGTTTATCCACAATCCAAGCAGTTTAAACCAGAACGCTTTTTAGAAAGACAATATTCACCTTATGAATATTTACCCTTTGGTGGCGGTAATCGTCGCTGTATTGGGATGGCATTTGCCCAGTATGAAATGAAAATCGTCTTGGCAACTATTTTGTCAGAATTTCAAGTATCGCTAGTAAATAAACGTCCTGTACGTCCTGTGCGCCGTGGGTTAACTTTAGCTGCACCCGCCGGAATGCGGATGATTGCAACACCTCAAGTTAAGCGTGCGAATACGCCAGTGTTGGTGTAATATCAAGTTCGCTTGATTACTTATTAAACCCCAAGAACCCCACCGCGCCAAAGCTGGGATTATGCGATTACTTTGCTTTGCTTGTAATGACAATTTCAGGGGTTTATAACCCCTGAAACCCTTGCAAATACCACTTGTGTGTACACCATAGCCTTTCCAATGGGAGGGTTAAGGTGGGGTAAAACCTTGGTTAATCAGCTATTTCAGACTTGTGTTTACACCGTAGGGATAGGGTTAGGAAAAGTCTATGAAGTTTATCTAATCAAATATGCTGTTCAATCTCAGAATTAACTAATAATCCAGATTGAATCTCTTGCTTGTTAGCGAGTTGTTCATAATGTTCTTTGTCGCGGTATTTAATTATTCTCATCCGTTGATTACCAACAATTGCTAAAGGTTCAATATTTGCACTTACAACTGTACCAGCCGCCACAATTGCACCATCTCCAATGGAAACTCCTGGAACAATTAGGACATTTCCGCCAATCCAAACATTGCGACCGATGACAACAGGTTTATGAATATAGACATTATGTTCATAAGGCAAATCATTACTTTGATAGTCATGATTTGCAGAAAGTATAATCACGTTAAATCCAATTGTGGTATTGTCGCCAATTGTGATTCCACCACGACCATCTAATAAGACATCTGGGCCGATATAGACTTTATTTCCCAGAGATACATTTTGCGGATGCTCAATTTTAATATCTCGCTTAAATCGCAAACCAGAGCCACAAAATTTTAATTGACTCTTCAGTTCTTGATGCTTATAGCGCCTGATTTTGGTTTCTAAGTATTCTCCCCACCGTACTAGACGAGGTACTAACCATTGTTCTAACAATCGCTCTAATTTATTCGTAATTTTACTTTTGATCTCTTTCATAAAACCTCACGGAAGTTTAGCAACCCTCTGGCTTTCAACCAAGGAGGAAAAATGACGTGGGTACTTTAGCACCCTTCACATTTATTAGTTTTCCCCAATTAAGAGTATTTTCTCCCGTGTGAGTAACGTTTCTCTAAAAGTGGGGTGAGGGATGCCCAAGAATAACCAATGCTGTTGTCAAAAAATAGTCAGGAGTCAGGTTGATGTTACAAGGTTTTGAAACTAAATCTGCTAATGCTACGAAAAATTATGGTGGTCAGAGACAGCCAAGACAAGTGGCAGACAGTCTGCTTTCCATTCGTGGTCAAGGATAGCGTAAAGAAAGTTGTCGTACCATCTACCTTTGATTAACTCTTTTTCCCGCAGATGACCTTCACGACGCATACCAATTTTTTCTAATACTTTTATAGAAGCAAGATTCTCTGCAACACACCAAGACCAGATCCGATGCATTCCCAGTTCTTCAAAGCCGAACTTTAAAATGGCGTGTGCTGCTTCTGTTGCATAACCTTGTCCCCAATATTGAGTGTTTAGTTCATAGCCGATATTTGCTTCCCGCATTTCTGGGTCATTTACACGGATACCACAATTGCCAATAAGCTGATTTTTTTCTTTGAGGATAATAGCTAACTGAAACTTTGTCCGTGGTTGCTCTTTTTGTTGATCAATAAACATCTGGATAAACTCGCAAACATCCTTTTGTGTGCGGTGTGTCCAATAGTTGTAACGCAAGTACAAAGGATCTGATTGATAGGCAAAAACCGCATGCCAATCTGTCTCTATAAAGTCACGCATTAGCAAGCGGTGTGTTTCTAAGATCATGCCTTTTTTTTATCCGCTGAGTGCAGGTAATCAAAGAGTTTATGCAGCTAAACAAGCCACGAAAATCTTGGGCAACTGCTACCACATCTACCTTAACTAGTGGAATTATTAAGTTGCCCGATCAATTTTTTGCACTTCTTCATCAGATAGTTTTACATTGAGAGCTTGTGCCGAGTCTTCAATGCTGGAAACCTTGCTAGCACCAGGAATCGGCAAAATAGCGGGTGACTTGGAACGTAACCAAGCTAAGACGATATTATACACCGACACGCCTTTTTCTTTCGCTAACTGAGCGATCGCAGAAATATCTTGCAAATCCTGATGGCGACGCCTACCACCAAAGGGACTCCAAGGTAAAAAGGTTAATCCTTGCTGTTCGCAATACTTCAACACGCCGTCATTTTCTGGCTGTCGTTGCCAAGGGCTGTATTGATTCTGCACTGAGACAATATCCACCACATCCCGCGCCCGCTTAATTTGTTCAACGGAAAAGTTAGAAACTCCCACAAACCGAATCAAACCCGCTTCCACTGCTTCTTTAACTGGTGCTAGGGATTCTTCAATGGTGTATTTAGGATCGGGCGAATGGTATTGCCAAACATCAATGGGTTTAGCACCACCCAAAGCCTCAAAACTAACGCGAATTGTTTGGCGTAAATGTTCTGGGTTGCCGTTACTTGTCCAGTTGCCATCGGGACGCATCAAACCGCCCTTCGTTGCCACAAGTACTTGACTAATATCACCTTTATAACTACTAAGTGCCTTGTGAATTAATTGCTCATTGTGATGCTTCTCTGATTCATCTTTGCAGTATGCGTCGGCAGTGTCAATAAATGTAATACCCAAATCTAGGGCACGATGAATAACTTCGATTGACTGCGATTCGGGAGGGCGATTAGCAATTGACATGGGCATACCGCCCAAACCGATCGCACTTACAAAGATACCAGTTTTTCCTAGCTGTTTGGTTTCCATACTTTTAGCTATAGCTTTCTGTCCCAATTATCTATTAGTTAGGCATTCATAATAAATCCTCCCTAGTACTTATACTTGGTGATCGGTAAATGGGCAACAAGGGGAATACTCTACTCAGGGGTTAAGTATTCTATACACAGATATCGATGAAAATTGTCGCACAAACCCATACTAAATTGCAGCTAAAGCATCGACCATTTAGCTATTGGTTTAGTGGATGGTCTATTTTTATTATCTTTTTCATTTTTTTCATTTACTGCTTAGTTTTTGATTCTGCTTCACTTAGTCTCAGTTGCATTCGACCTTCTTCAAACCAAATTAATTGTGAATTGAAGCGGTTTAATTTGCTGGGAAGTATGGATAAACTCAAAATATTTGATCTTCAGGAAGCATACATCTTGACAAAGACTGGTAGTAAAGGGAGCAAAAGCTATCAAGTTATGATTGTGACTCCATTTGGAGACTTTGCCCTGCTATCGCATATTAGCTATCAAGAAGATGAGGAAGTTGTTTTAAAAATCAATAATTTTATCAACTCTAGACAAGTTTCCCTATTAGTGCAGCAGAATCAGCGAAATTATCTATTTTTCTCAAGTTTATTTACATTATTTGTGATGGCGATCGCTGCTTATTTTGCTACATCACCGGCAACTACCTGCACCTTCTATAAGAGTATCGATAAGGTCTTTATCGAACGGAAAAGTTTGCGTGGCAACCAAATTATCGAACATCCACTAGAAAGTATTCTGCGTTTTGATATCCAAGAACAGCAATATAAATACTCCAAAGTTTATCGGGCTGTAATTATGCTGAAATCTGGCGAGGAAATTCCAATTAACCCACAATATACTGATGAAAAAAGTATCAGATATGCAGTTTCTAGGATACTCTCATTCCTGAAAAACTAAAAAAATTACCCGCCCTAAGTGCCTCAGCACCCTCAGAGGAGATATCAAAAACTCAGAAACCTCTAATTTTTCGTGCGCGATCGCTTGACATATCCACCCGGAATCTGATACACCCCAACTTAGGTTATAAAATCCGCCCAGGTTATAGCCGCAACTTCAGGATACTGAAGTCGTTTGGCTCATGAACACAACTTAGTCAACTACAAATACCCACTTTGTCAGTTTGTCTAATTAAGCTATGTTTGTTAAATAAAATAAGTAGCCAGCCTATATGAGCGGCTGTTATTCCACAGTTGACTTAAAGCATTGTGAGTGCAAAACGTCTGCCAGAAACCATTGCCCATGTCAGAATTACTCGCCAATCCTGGCAACACGGCTTTCTTGAAGGCGAAGTGAGTGCAGGTGAGTTTGAGTGGCATTTCCAGTGGCATTTTCGCCGAGGAGAACTTGCTGTCAAGCCTTCCCAAGGCCGTGCCCTAATCAAAGAACCCCTCGGTCGATTCTTGGAGCAACAAGATTACCAGCTAGAGCCTGGAGGAGATTATGCTTTTACTATTCGGGCGCAACTTTAAAAGTTTGGAGTTTGGAGTTAAAAGTTTTGAGTTAGGAGTTTGGAGTTACAAGTTTTGAGTTAGGAGTTTGGAGTTAAAAGTTTGGAGTTGTGAAGATATTAACTCCTCACTCCTCACTCATAACTCCTCACTTCTGATTCAGTGAGGCGATTTAAGTATCTTTCAATTAAGAGAATGGCAACAATATCATCTATGGGTCTTGGTGGCTGTCTCAGACCCTTTGGCAATAGCTTTATTAGCCCTGTGGGCGGAAACATTTGCCAATAGCGATCGCGTGCTTCTAGGGTTGTATAACGCTCATCCACTAAAATAATACTCAGCGGTTCTGTCAAATCTTGATACAATTGCTGTCTCCACTGCTTGGCTGTAGTTTGGTCGCCCATGACCATTAAGGAAATGGGAAATTTTTGACGTAGTGTCTCAATGGTAGCGATCGCCTCTTTTGCTAGCGCCACCTCATGATAATACAGTTGCCGATCCAGTCCCATCACCGCTAAACCACACTTATCTCGACCTGGATCAAACCCCAAAATCACTGGTTGCGTTGGTGAAAATTCACGAAAATTCATAAGAAATTAAAAAGAAGAATTCAGGATTCAGAATTCAGGATCAATTGGTGGCGAGTCTGTCTTGGAAAGTTATGATGTCTACGGCATCAGCCGCCGCTTGTGACTTTCCACGCTCATCTCCCACTAATTGTATTCTGACTCTTTGAACTTCTGACTTCTGAATTCTGAATTCTGAACTTCTTTTTTAAGTACTAAAAATAATTTTTCCGTTGACTATTGCTACTAATTTTACTCTCAATGGCCCGGCTGTATAAGTGTCCTCTGCCGCGATCGCTTTGATCTCCAATGGTTGATTGTACTGTCTTAATTGGGTGATAAAGCGTAGAAAAGTCCCATCTACTTGCACATTTTCGACGATTCCCACGTTACGGGCACGAAATTGGGAAGCAGAAATCAATATTTCTAGCCGCTGCTGTAACTGATAAGATGTCATGGTTGTGGAATCAGCAGTAGTTGTGGCTAGCACCGCACCTTCTGAAAAAACTAGCTGATTCCTGGCTGTATCGGCGAAAAATTCTATCTGCTTTTCTCCTCTGACGTAATTACCAGCCGAGAAAATTCGCACCACATATTCTTGACCATCGCCAATCTGTTTGCTTAATTGCTCAATCCTATCCTGAGTGACGTGCAGTAGCTCGACATTTGCCGGATTTACACCAGGCTCGCTTAATTCCAGACTGGCGTTGCGATTGGCTTCTTGTAAAAGTTGTATCACTGCCTGACGAGCAGCAGCAGGTTGGGTAACACGAATTACACCAGCAGACAAAACTTGACCACGAACTAAGGCTAGCTTACCCAGACGCAGGTCGCGGTAGGATTGATAATATTTTTCCAGCCTGGCAACTTCTAGTTCTAGTTGCTCTTGTTGTGCTTCCAATTCTTTGAGGCGCGATTCCCGTTTGGCAATCACTTGCTCTCGCGCGGTAATTTCGACATTACGCTTTTGAATTAGTTGATCCAGTTGAGAAATTTTTTGATCGCGCGCTTCTATACCTTGTTGACGGTTAGCGAGTTCGCGATCGCGTTTTGCGATCGCTGTTTTGGCTTCGTCAATGGCTTTTTTCGCTTCCGCATACAATCGTTGACGTTCTGTCTTTAGTAGCTCAACTGCTGCCTGTAACTCCTTTCTCTGGTTATAAACGCTTTGCAATTCAGCTATGGCTTTTTGGTACTGACTTACAACCTGATTTAGCTGACCTTGAGTGCGTTGGAGTTGAGTTTGGGTTTGGGCTTGTTGACTAATGGTGCGGTTCAACTGAGCTTGTGTTTGCCTCTGTTTGGCATTAGCCGCCTGCAAGGATTGATTAATTGCCTGTAAGTCTTGTTGTGCCTTTGTTTGGGCAATTCTAGCTTGGTTTAGCTCACCCTCTACCTGACTTTTCTGAGTTTCTGCGGTTTTTAGCTGTTCCCGCTTCTGTCTGAGGTCTGTTTGAATATCCTCTAACTCAAAGACCCCCTTTCGTAAGCCTTCGTCGGCAGCAAATAAAATCCCTAAAGTTGATGCGGAAATCAAACCACCCGTAAAAATTGTTACTAGTACGGCAGTGTTTTTTGGACGTAAATTAAAAAGTGAGAGGCGCGCTTTGCCAACTCGTGTGCCGATGCGATCGCCCACGGTTGCAATTACGCCTCCCAGAATTAAAATTGCAGCGATGAGGATGTATCCGGTGGTCATCTTTAGCTACCGAAATCCTTCCAGATACAGCCTACTACTTTTAAGCATTGTCTGTGGAGAAATGGAAATTGGCAATAGCTGAAATTATTCAATTTTAGATTTACCTCTAGCTATTAGTGTCATTTTTCAAAACACAACACGCGCCGACTCCCCATTCTCCAATTGTTTTTATGTGAATTGCCTACTTAAGGTAACAGGTTTATGCACAGTAATCTTCTTTTTGTGGATAGAAATCATCTTTTTCTCGCGCAAATCTCCCAGTAGCCTGGTAACGGTAACACGAGTTGAACCAATTGCTTCTGCGATCGCTTGATGAGATAACTTCAAATCAATAGTGATCCCATCTGCACAAGGAACGCCAAAATCTCGACAAAGAATTAATAAAAAACTCACCAACCGAGAACCCATATCTCGGTGAGCGAGAGTTTCAATCATCATCTCCGTTTGTAAAATTCGCGAAGACAGACCTCGCAGCATTAACATTGATAATTCGGGATTTTCCTTGAGTGCTAACTCTACCTGTTCAATTGGTGCCGACAGTAATTCCACAGGAGTAAATGCAACCGCATGGTAAAACCGATCTGATTTATTTCCTGTCAGCAATGACAATACACCAAAAACACTATTTTCTCGCAGCAGCGCTACCGTTATTTCCTCTCCTGCCTCGTACACCCTGGAAAGTTTAACAGCACCTTTCAAAAGAAAATAAACTCGTTCGGCAGGATCGCCAGGAAAAAAGATCGTTTTATTGCGTTCAAACGTTTCCACAACTGGCGGAAACGCCCCGGTCGCCATCTGACGAAAAACATTTGCTAGGGCTTTATCTTGTGTCACGATCATCTCCCTTCCCCTACCCAATGCCGGAAAAACAAAAACTCATTACCTAAGAATACACCTGAAAAATGAATAAAGCACCGTCAACCTTTCTGTACTTTCCTATACTCCAACTAATCTCTTCATAACTCTTTGTTTATAATGATACATAATTGTTGATCCTTTCAGCTACTAATTGTTGATAAGTAGTTCCAATAGCTGTATTTAAAAGGTTTTTTGAAGAACAAATAAAGATATCTTGAGAATATCTTTATAAAAAATCAAGATTTTTTTCACAGCAAACACTCTTACCAATATTCATTTTTGCAAATCCTGTATAAAACAAAGATAAATTAGCCTCAGATTCTAGTATGCTCCTAATGATCGATCGCATTAACAATTTATATGCTAAATTTGACTGGAAAAAATGCCCTTGTTACAGGTATTGCCAATAACCGCTCGATCGCCTGGGGCATCGCTCAACAGCTGCACAAAGCTGGAGCAAACCTGGGTATTACCTACCTGCCGGATGAACGCGGCAAAATGGAGAAAAAAGTTGCGGAATTGGTAGAACCCCTTAACCCCAGCTTATTTCTTCCCTGTAATGTCCAAGATGAAGACCAAATTAAATCTACCTTTGAGACAATCCGCGAACAGTGGGGAAAGTTAGATATCCTCATCCATTGCCTAGCCTTTGCCAGCAAAGATGACTTGAGTGGAGATTTTAGCCAAACTTCTCGTTCTGGCTTCAACACCGCTTTAGAAATCAGTACCTATTCGCTGGTGCAGTTAAGTGGTGCAGCCAAACCTTTGATGACAGAGGGAGGTAGCATCGTCACCCTGACATATTTAGGTGGTGTTAGGGCAATCCCCAACTACAACGTCATGGGAGTTGCCAAGGCGGGTTTAGAAATGAGTGTGCGCTACCTAGCTGCCGAACTAGGACCACAAAATATCCGCGTCAATGCCATTTCCGCCGGACCCATCCGCACTTTGGCATCTTCAGCAGTGGGTGGGATTTTAGATATGATTCATCATGTAGAAGAAGTAGCTCCCCTAAAACGCACCGTCACTCAGTTAGAAGTCGGCAACGCTGCGGCCTTTTTGTGTAGTGATTTGTCCAGTGGCATTACCGGACAAATTCTATATGTAGATGCAGGATATGAAATTATGGGAATGTAAGATATTTATTTGGGGAGTAGGGAATAGGGAGTGGGGAGTAGGGAGACTAAGAGAGCAAGCGAACAATTATTTACCCATTCCCCATTTCTAATTCCCCATTCCCCATTTCTAATTCCCCATTCCCCACTCCCTATGCAAACAACCAATCGCCAAGTTAATTCAAACTACGATCGCTTAACCCAAACCCCTCGGATTGCCACTGTTCACCGCACCACTGGTGAAACTAATGTGCAAGTTACCATCAACCTGGATGGTAGAGGAACTTGCACAGCAGCAACAGGCATTCCGTTTTTAGATCACATGTTGCATCAAATTGCCTCCCACGGGCTGATTGATATAGATGTCCAAGCCAAGGGAGACTGGGAAATTGACGATCATCACACCAACGAAGATGTCGGCATTACTTTAGGGCAAGCCTTGAACCAAGCACTAGGCGACAGAAAAGGTATTGTCCGCTTTGGTAATTTTCTTGCACCATTGGATGAAGCCTTAGTTCAGGTAGCGCTAGACTTTTCTGGACGACCTCACCTTAGCTACGGCTTGCAAATTCCGACTCAGCGGGTAGGAACCTATGACACCCAACTTGTACGAGAATTTTTTGTAGCTTTAGTAAACCATAGCCAAATGACACTGCACATTCGGCAACTGGATGGCATTAATTCCCATCACATCATTGAAGCGACATTTAAAGCCTTTGCAAGAGCAACCCGGCTCGCTGTAGAAATCGACCCCCGTCGTGCTGGCGTAATTCCCAGTTCTAAGGGCGTTCTATGAAATGGGTAATTGGGCAAAACAGTTCCGGTAGCGGGGCGTTTAGCCCGTTCCGAGTTCCAAGTGCTGAGTGGGGAATCTCACTTCTTTACTCAGCACTCCTGAAGGGCATTGGACAGAAGTTCTTTAATTTTGAATTTTGAATTTTGAATTTATTTCTCCCCACTCCCCAATAATTGACACACCAGCAGTTGATGGTTATTATCAGCCTACCGGGTAACTTCTAATTAATCTCAAGCTGATAAATAGTGATTTAACCTAGATGAAGTCTGTTGAAGATGACTCTAATTCTCAACTTAATACGATAGACATTCCGCCAGTAGTCCTAACTTCTGAGTTGCGAAAAGTCTATCGCACTGGTTTTTGGCTAAATCAAAAAGTCGTATCTCTCAAAAACTGTTCTTTAACGGTTTACAAAGGCGAAACCTTTGGTTTGCTGGGGCCAAATGGTGCGGGTAAAACCACCCTTTTAAAATTGTTGCTGGGAATTATTCATCCCACCTCTGGACGAGGATCGTTGTTGGGTAAGCCAATAGGCGATCGCACTGTTAAGCAATATATCGGCTATCTACCGGAAAATCCCTATTTGTATGACTATCTCACTGGCTGGGAATTTTTGCAGCTGGCCGCTGGGCTATTCCAAATTCCCCAAAGTGTCCAACGCCAACGCATTCCCCAACTGCTGGAATTAGTCGGTTTATCCCAAGCTGATGCCCGTAAAAAGCTCCTGCGTCGTTATTCCAAAGGAATGCTACAGCGTGTTGGTATGGCACAGGCGCTAATTAACGAGCCAGATTTAGTTTTTCTGGATGAACCTATGTCTGGGCTTGATCCGGTGGGACGCTACCAAATGCGGGAAATTATTCTGGCGCTAAAAGCCGCTGGTAAGACGATTTTTTTTAATAGCCATGTTCTGAGTGAAGTAGAACAGATTTGCGATCGCATTGCCATCCTCGCTCAAGGTGAACTAATTTGCTCTGGTTCCCTCCATGAACTCTTAGGCGGAAAAGACACATATCAAATCAAAGGCCAAGGTGGCGATGGGGAAATTCTCAAAAAATGGATACCCACTCTCATCTTTGAGCCTGATGGTTCCTGGCACGGTACACTACAAGATGATTACTATGATTTTCTTGCCAGTCTCCGTCTTATGGAGGGCAAAATTATTGCTATGAACTTGTCGCGTCACTCCCTAGAAGAATTTTTTATTCAACAAATCAAAAGAAAAAATAACTCGCTTAATTAGTTAGTCTGGTTGACAAATACTAAATTATCGGATGACTTGAAGAACTAAACCCAAACTTTCTACTTTTTTAAGTTGATCTTTGCTCAACTCAACCCACAAACAATAAAATTATGACCTCTTGCTAAGTCTATTTGTACTTAATTAATGAAGTTATTTATAATTTTGCTACTCCCTGGCTACTGATAGTAGATTTAAAATCACAGTTTCAATGTCATAAAATTGACTTATGGCAAAAATCTTGTTCGTAAGTGCTTGATTGGAGAAAATATAATTTATTCTATAAACTGGCAAACTGGCTTTAGTTGCGTAAATCTTATACTTTTTGAGAATTGCTCTATTCAAACAGCATTAACTTTAAGTTAACTTCACTAAAAATTCAAATTCAATAAACAAATTTATTCCGGGAAATCACACTTTTCTAGGAAAATAAGAGTGTTGGGGAACTTGAATACTTAGGTATAGTCAAAATAAAAATGTTTAGACAGTACTTTATTGATTGTAGTTTCAGAGTCTCAGGTAAATATGCTTAACAAAAGTTTGTCTAAATTCCTAATTAAGCCATCTGTGGGTATGGCTTTGTTAACTGCTTTCAATGCCACTGTGTCATCTGCTAGTCTCGCTCAGGGACAACCATTACTACCAACGACACCATCACCAAGCATACAAACACAAATAGATACTAACTATTTATTAGGTGGTGGCGATCTCGTTCGTGTAAATGTATTTGAAGTACCTGAATATACAGGTGAATACCAAGTTCCTCCAGGTGGAGCAATCAACTTACCTCTAATTGGTAGTGTGTCAGTCCTTGGGCTAACAACTGAACAGGCTTCTGACGAAATTGCTAGAAGATATGCTCGCTTTCTCAAACGTCCCTTGATCTCAGTTAATCTGTTATCACCTCGTCCCATCAATATTTTCGTTGCCGGAGAGGTGACACGTCCCGGAGCTTACACTCTGAGCTTGAGTGGAGGCGCCGGCAACAATCCAGGGGTACAATACCCTACAGTTTTAGCCGCATTAACAACAGCGCAAGGAGTGACTTTAGCTGCGGATGTCACTCAAGTTCAATTACGGCGTAAAACAGGACGTTCCTCGGAGCAAACCGTCACCGTTAATTTGAAAGAACTCATTCAAACAGGCACGTTATCACAGGATATTACCTTGCGGGATGGAGACACCATAGTTGTGCCAACAGCAACTAACTTCAACATAGCAGAATCCCGCAATCTATTTGCAGCCAACTTTGCCGCCAGCCAAACCACACCCCGCACAGTAACAATTATTGGTGAAGTTAACCGTCCTGGTTCGTATCTTGTCACCCCAGGCAACACAGATAACCAAGCAGGCGCAACCACTAACAGTGGTGCTGCCAGCCCGACAGGTCTACCAAATGTGACACGGGTAATTCAACTAGCTGGAGGAATTACAGCACAGGCTGATGTTCGTAACCTCAAGCTACGCCGACCGACAAGAACTGGCTCAGAACAAGCTATAGATATTAATCTTTGGCAACTATTACAAAGTGGTGATGCCAATCAAGACATCATTGTACAAGACGGAGATACAATTATTATTCCGACGGCAACTGAAATTAACCCCGCAGAAGCTACTCAACTAGCTACCACTACTTTATCTCCTACGCGCATTCAAGTTGGTGTGGTAGGTGAAGTTAAAAAACCAGGGCTAACAGATGTTCAGCCAAATAGCTCTTTAAATCAAGCTATACTTGCTGCTGGTGGATTTAATGATGCCAGAGCTAGTAGTAGTGCTGTCGATTTGATTCGCCTCAATCCTAATGGTTCTGTCACTAAACGTATAGTAAAAGTAGATTTTTCCGCTGGGATTAATGAGCAAACTAATCCTATACTCCGCAATAATGATGTTGTGGTAGTTAACCGATCTGGTGCCGCTAAGACTGGCGATAGCATAAACACTATAACTGGGCCTCTAGGTATTATCCTTAATCTTCTGAACATCTTTGGACTCTAAGTTTAAGATATAGATGCAAATTGGGGGCGTTGACCAACCCTCTTTGTCCCTAAACAACTACAGAAGCAGATAAGAGCAAAGTTAAGAATGACTTTCCCTTAAAGTAGGGTAGGCCGCAATACTGCTCGGATAAGCAGGGGAAGCAAAACTCAACGCCAGCCTCTATTTCTCCCCTGCTCAAGAATAGCTTGCCTCAACCAAGAAATTCCAAAACCTACGCAGTATTGGAGTAGGACGCCATACCCTTCTCTACGGAATGGGATCTTGCTATACGTAGCGTCTCGCAGAGAATGCATCGCTTCTGCCAAAATTGTCTTTTCTATCTCCATTATAAAAAATCAAGTAATATTACTCATTGACAAATTGGGTAGACTCTAAGAGTCTCACTAAAAATTCTTAATGTGCATTGATAGGCTTTTGCAAACCTTGTTATATATACCCGGATTGATTATGATAATGAGAATACTTCAGAAAGCATAGGCGACAATAACTACTCCATAATTTATTTTTTAGTATTTAGCGATTATCATTATCATAAGAATTATTTAAGTAAATTAACTAATTGATGACAGATATACTATCTTAACCACAGATACTGCGTATACACAGTAGAATGATGTGCAATCGGAAATGACGCTATTTGTACGGTTGCTTAGTGCCCATTAATAGAGTGGCTCTGGATACTGATAATTCTTATTCAGTACTTTTACTAGATACTTGATTTTTTTTGGAACACAAGCTAAAAAGGCAGTTCAGCCATATTTACGCGAAAACCCGCAGGTGTAAACCTAGAAAACCGTGTATAAACTTACAAATAGCAGTTACACTACCGTATCCAATACTGAGTTACTGACTAAGGCTAGAGTTACTGACCGTTGACAATTGAGTTTTTGCAACATACCCTATTTTTTCCCTATGATGATTCATGGTTTAGGTTTTCTCAGTTTGAGCGCATCTCTTGTACTTCCCTGGGCATTAACAGGTCTGGTTCAAGGACAGAAAATAACAGAATCTTTAGTTAAAGATATTCGTCAGTCATCCCCTGTTCAGCACATGCCATTACCTAGCCGCAAGCTGATCAGCCAGGTTTCAACTGCGACAACATACTATGTGAGTGCTACTGGAAATGACAGAAATAGTGGACTCACTACATCATCTGCTTTTAAGACAATTCAAAGGGCCGCAGACCTTACGAGACCTGGTGACACAGTACTGATTATGAACGGGGAATACAGGAACACACCCGGACGTGGGTCCGTACTAAGTATTAGTCGTTCTGGAACTGCAAATGCCTGGATTAAATTTAAAGCATATCCTGGCCATTCTCCAAAAATTCGCCACAATACATGGAATGGTATCGGATTTGCAAAGCGAGTTTCATATATTGAGCTCAACGGGTTAGAGGTCATAGGAAACAATCCCAATGTCACCCTTGGTTATGCATTAAGTCAGAAAAGTAACTCATCAAATGTGCTTACAAACGGAAACTGCATCAACGTTGATGGACGCGGTGGTGGTGGTATTCATCACATAAATATTCTGAACAACAAAGTGCATGACTGTGGAGGAGCAGGTATTTCAGTAGCCGGAGCAGATTATGTGAGAGTGGATAATAACACTGTCTATAATAACTCCTGGTATAGTGTCTTTGGTACTAGCGGCATTTCCTTCTTACAGAATTGGAATTCTGACGGCAATCAGGGATACAAGATGTTCATAACCAACAACAGGGCATACAACAATCGTATGTACGTTCCCTGGATTCAACGTGGAACTATCACAGATGGTAATGGCATTATTGTAGATATTTCAAAACGTGGTACAAATGGACCATACAGAGGACGGACTTTAATTGCAAACAATATTAGCTACAGGAATGGTGGTTCGGGTATTCATGCCCATGAAAGTGAGCATGTCGATATTATCAACAACACAGCATATTTGAATCAGCAAAGTCCAGAGCTTAGAAGGAAAGGGGATATTTATGGTGGTTATTCATCTGATATCAAGATTTTAAACAACATTATATATCCTTCTCCTGGTAAAAATGCGAACACTAACGTGATGAATAGCAATGTCACCTATGACTACAATCTTTACCCCAATGGTGCCGTGGTCGTTGTGAGAGGTACTCACGATGTTGTTGGAGATCCACAGTTTGTGAATCCCTCAAATGGTGACTTTCATCTCAGATCAAGCAGTCCAGCAATCAATAGAGGTTACTCTTGGAGAGGTGTGACAACTGATTTTGAAGGTACTCCTCGTCCTAGTGGTAGTGGATATGATATTGGGGCAGACGAATACAGGTAACTGCAATCTCATGTTCTGCCATCTGCCCATAGTGATGTCAAACTGAGGTCTACGATTACAAAAAATAACAAGCTTGCTTCTACAGGCTTGTTATTTTTTGGCTAATTAAAAAAACATGATATACCAATCTATGGTCTTCAGTTCATTAGTAAGACAAAATCCTAAATTATCAAGTTAGGATTAAATGCTTTTAAGACTCCCCACTAAATCGTTCGCGCAGCGTCTCTGAAAGAGAAGATTTAGTGGTAAATAAGAAAGTTGCGGGTCTGAATCCCCCACTAATTGATTCTGAATTCTTCAAACAGAGCTTTTGTTCGGAATACGTTTTTGTTTCTTAACCTCTCTTCTCAAATCTTGATCGGTAAAGTATTCTTTAGCATGGTTGAAATAACTACTAGATTCATTTTTATCAATGATACCATTCACAACTAAACCTAAGACGTTGTGACTGGATCTCTCTAGCATTTCTTGAGCAGCAGCTGCACTGTTAGAATCAATTACTCCCGGTCGGGCTACTAACAAAATCCCATCAGTCATTTGGCTTAAAGTCAAAGCATCGGCTGCTAAAAGTAGGGGAGGAGCATCAATGATGACAAAATCATAGTTGTATTGAGATGAGACATTTTCAATTAGTGATGCCATGCGTTTCGAGTCAAGCAAAGCAAGTGGGTTGGGAGGTCTAACTCCAGCAGTTAAAACATCAAGATTATCCATTACCTTAGATACAGCGATGTCAAATTCAGCCTGACCTACAAGAACCTCACTCAAACCAACTGCATTCGTTTGTTGCCAGAGATGATGCTGAGAAGGAATTCGCATATCTGCATCAATTAGTAAAACTTGACGTCCTAGTTGAGCGATCGCCGCTGCCAAATTAGCAGAAACCGTAGACTTGCCTTCTTTAGGAACTGCGCTAGTTACAACGATAGTTTTGAGTACCTTATCTGAACTCAGGAATTTCAGATTTGCTTGAATCATCCGGTACATTTCGCTCGTTAAAGAGTAGGGAGTATCTCTGACGGCAATTTTTTGAGATGTTAATTCTGCATTTGAATAACCAAAACGAACCTTTTTAACAGATAAAGGAATAATTCCCAGTAAGGTATATCGAAATACATCTCTAACTTCTTTAAGTGTTTTTAGAGATTTATCTCTCATCGCGAGGAAGAGTACGGTTGTAGTGGCAAAAAATAAACCGAACATCACTCCTAGCACCAAAACAATTATTTTTTTAGTTAATACTGGGTCTTTGGGAACTAAAGCCTGAGCAATAATTCGGGAAGTGGCTGTATTTGTATTCTCAACTAACTGTAATTCTTGAACCTTTTTCAATAGAGTTTGATAGGTAGATTCTGCGACTTCAACTTTTCGTTCTAACTCCCGCTGATTTTGTGCCAACTGGGGTATGAGTTTCATCCGCTGTTCGTAGCTAGCACGGGAATTATATAGAGAGGAGAGTCTTTGAGTTAAACCCAAGCGCTGTATTTCTGACTGGAGAAAATTTTGTATCAGACTTTGTCTAAGTTCTCCAATCTGCAATTGACCCTGAGGAACTTGTGTTTGATTGCCAACAGTCTGACCAATTTGCTGTTGCAGGAGAGATTTTAAACTAGCTTTTTTTGCTTCTAGGTTAACAACTACGGGGTTGTCATCTAGGAAACGGCTGCGTTCAATTGCTAACTGCCGCTCGGTCTCTTGAAGTTGTGTAAGGACTCCCTGTACTGCGGGTGACTGGCTGAGGGCACTCACTGCGATCGCTTCCCGAGAATTTAGCTCTACTTTCTGTCGCAGTTCATTGGTTTGGGCGTTTACCTCATCCAATTGAGCCTTAACAGTATTCATCTCATTGTCTAAATTTCCAATAGTCGCAACGGCTGACTTTGTCTCCTCTGATAAATCTGCAATCTGATGTTTTTGTTTAAATATACGTAGCGCTACTTCAGCATTATTAACAGCGGCTTGAGTTTTTGGAAGTTGTTTGGCCATAAATTGACGAGTTGCTCCTGCCTCAGAGCGATTTGTCAAAATATCATTTTCTAAATATAAATTCATAATTGTATTGACCACTGCCGCTGCTTCTTCAGGGTCACGGCTGCTATAGCTAATTCGCAATACATCTGTCCCACCCACAATTTTGAGGGTCAGAGATTTTTGTAGCGCTTTTATGTCCAGAGGTTCACCTTTATTATCTTTGAGTTTTAGTTTGTCTATTGTTCGCTGCAATAAAGTAGGGGAAGAAATAACTTCTATCTGACTGCTTATAGGATTTTGAGTTGCTACCAGGGGTTTCAAATCTCCTGAGTCTCCCCCTTCAGAGGTGCCAGGCGAAAGACTAGTTCCTGCTACTTTAAAAGAAGGAAGTTTGAATAACAGTTTTCCTTCTGCTTCATAGGATGGCTTCATAAATTGTGTAGCTACAGCACTCAGCATAACTGTAGCTACAAATATCGCAGTGGCAGGTAACCACCATCGTTTCAATATCAATAAGTAATGATTAAGGTCTAAATCAATAGATTCTCTAGATTCCATAGATTTTTCTGACATAAATCTTCCAAAGTACAGGTTTTAAACGATAAACTCAATATTGATCTACTCAGATTAGCTACAAAGCACACCTAGTGATACTATTTTACAATATGACATATAGTATAGACTATTTAAGTAAAAAAACCCGAAATCATTTACAGGCTTTGGTTTCAAGAATCTAACAGTCAATTACTTAGGAGGAGACAGGAGCATTATTAAAAACACATACGTTAACAGTTCATACTGCATTTATGCTTCAATTAACCCTCTGTCATCAAAGTGCGGTGAAACCTTAAATCTTCGTTAGCTGTATCCTCAAAAATGCGTCTATTTATCCGAAAGTGGTAAAAAAGAGTTAATTCAATAGTGGATTTGATACAAGATTGTCATAAAGAATTGCCACATATAAATAATCAACTACTTAGTATCAGATTATTTTAAATATTTTTTACCATTGATATCGAATTTGCTTTGTTAAATATCAAATATTTGCATAATTCGATGCACATACCTCTCTACCCTTATTAGAACGTCATATTTTTCAAACCTCCTAATCCAAAATAAATTACAGTACAAAAATTTGCCGTCTAAGTTAAGTTGGCACAATAAAAATAAATTATATGAAGGAAGATAAACTGGGCAGAACCCTCTTCCTTCCTACGTCATCCCAACTATAAATTTTCACGATATTTTCATCTATCGTGTTCCTACTTAGGTTGCCAAGCTTTATCATAAGCCTCTAAGAGCTTAGGTATTTGATGTCGCCACTCTAGTTTTTCCTCCATTCTTTGTCTACCTAACTCTCCCATCTTCTGTCGCCGCTCAGTGTCTTCTAGAAGTTCAAGAATGTTTTCGGCAAAATCTACCACATCGTTGCCTTTGGCATAAACAGATGCTCCCTCTGCCGATCGCCTTCCTTCCAAAAGATCAAACTGAACAATGGGTTTTCCCATTGCCATATACTCCATGATCTTGTTCATTGTCGAACGGTCGTTGTAGGGCATTTTTTTATCGGGATTGGCACATATATCACAGCTAGAAAGTCTTGCCAGAAGCTCATTATCAGGAATACGCCCCGTAAATTCTACAAACTCATTAACTTCTAACTCTTCAGAGAGTGCCTGAAGCTTCTCAAACATCGGCCCACTACCAATGAGCATGAAGTGAATATCCTGGCGTTTTTTTTCATAGACAATGTAGCGCACTGATTGCAGCAGATAATCGATTCCCTCAGGTTCTCCCATGACGCCAACATATCCCACCAAATACTTTCGACCTTTACGGTAGACTGGGTTGGGTGGTACGGGTTGAAAACGAGAAAGATCGGGGCCACTGCGAACAACAAAGACATCCTCTGGACTTTTGCGCCCACGGGTAAGTGCTACTGAAAGATAAGACTCATTAGTTGAGATAACTACATCTGCTGTTGCAAAGGTCAATCGTTCAACCAGAGAAAGTCCATAGTAGAAAATATCTCTTCGTCCATACTTGGCTTCGTACATCTCCAGATTGATATCATGGTGGTCAAATATTACTTTTACACCTTTAAACAACTTAAACCATCCCGCCACCAAAAATAGTAAATCTGGAGGATTGCAAATGTGGACAATATCAAAACCTCGTTCTTGCCACACCCGATGGGCAAGGCGAAACTCCCAAAAAAGCGCTGTACCATACTCCTTTAGATAACCTGATACCGAACTGATATCAGGAGGCATTTCGTGACGATAAATGTGAACCTGATCGATTACCTCATATTCTTGTTCAAATCCTTTACCTTTGGGACAAATCACCGAAACTTCATACCCAGCTTTTATCAGGGTAGAGGCTTCCATCCATACTCGCCGATCAAAGGGAAGGGGGAGGTTCTCGACAATAATCAGTACCCTACCAAGCGATGCCATGATAACCTAACTCCTTACTTGTTTGATTAAAGACTCCCGCTAGATCCAAAATTTGCATTTCTTTGGGAGCCTCAAGTAGTACTTGGCGAAATTCTGGTGTAGCATGTGTAACTACTGCCAGTTCTGCTCCCTCTAAAGCTTGTTGGGAATTTGGTACTAGGAAAGCCTCAAAATGGGGGATGTTACTCTGGATATAGGCAAGGTTGGTTCCCATCAATCGAGCTTCATATACAGCAGGGTCGTATATTTTCACCTGGCAGCCTTCCCCAATCAACCGCTTGACTAACAGTACCGCCGGACTTTCTCTTAAATCATCTGTACCTGGTTTGAATGCCAATCCCAAAACAGCAACCTGTCTAACACCAAGACGTAACACCTGCTGGGCAGCCAAATCCACTTGAAGGCTGTTAGTAGTTGGGAGGGCATTCAGTAACGGGACTGGTACATCCATATTCCTTGCGTGGTAAAGCAAAGAACTCAGATCTTTGGGCAGACAGGAACCACCGTAGGCAAATCCAGGACGCATATAAACAGGGGAAATATTTAACTTCGTGTCCTGCACGATGATGTTCATTACTTCCCGTCCATCTACACCAAAAGCTTTAGCAACTCGTCCGATTTCATTAGCAAATCCCACCTTGGTAGCGTGCCAGCAATTGGCTACATATTTAACCATTTCCGCCACAGATGGCTGAACTACGGTGAATGGTGCATCTACTCTGGCATACATCTGTCGTACTGCTGCTTCTGCCACAGGAGATTCAGTACCGATAATCGTGTACGGTGGTTGATCGTAATCTTTGATAGCCGAACCTTCGCGTAAAAACTCTGGGTTAAATGCTAGATGAATAGAATTATCACCTGTGATACCATCTAACAGATTTTGACACTTTTCCAATGTTCCTGGGGGGACAGTACTACGCAACACAACCACATGGGTTTCATTTTTTTGGATGGCGGCTTTCCCAATCTGCTTGCACACATTCCAAACATAAGTAAGATCGGGTTCTCCTCTTTCCATTGGAGGTGTGCCAACGCTAATCAGTGAAACATCCGATCCTAGTACCGCCGCTTCCGTATCTGTAGTAGCTGTGATTAACTTAGCTGCAACTCCATCAACTAACAACTGACTTAGCCCTGGCTCCACAATAGGCGACTCTCCCTTGGCGATCAAATCCACTTTTTCGGGATTGACATCTACCCCAATTACTTCGTGCCCGTCTCTTGCCAAGCAAGCTGCTGTTACAGCACCGACATATCCCAAACCAAAAATGCTAATTTTCATATCTATGCAGTAAGAGTAAAGTTGTTATACGTTCATACGTTACAAAACAATCAAGCTCTAAGAGTGATCTTTTCTAGCATCTTAATTCAAGACTGAGTGATATAGACCCATAAAAGAAATCCAATGTTTTTTTATGTCTAGAGGAAAAACACTTGTTCTTGCCTTGGCTCCTAGATAAAGCCTCAAATTCTCATTTTCAATTAAAGACTTAATAGCATTTGATAATTCCTCAATATTTCCTGGACTAACAAGTAATCCATTTTCAGATTGAGTAACTATCTCAGGTATACCTCCTACTGGCGTAACGATGACAGGTAGCTCCCAAGCCATTGCTTCTAACATTGATAATGGGAGACCTTCATTGTAAGAAGGCAACACAAAAATATCTGCTTGAGTTAGAAGAACGTCACGTTCACCGGACCCTATCCAGCCAGGCAATTTTATATAATTCTCCAAATTTAGAGTTTTAACTAAATTACCTGCTTGCTCTACCTCTCCGTCTCCTGCCATAATGAGAGTTGATCTAGTTTGCTCTTCAAGAGGCAAAAGAGAGAAGGCTTTAATCAAGTCAAATGCTCCTTTACGCTGACCAATCCGCCCTAAGAAAAGTAAGTTTACTTGATTAGAAACTGAACGCTGTGGAACTTCATCAGGAACTTTTACTGGGTTATAAAAAACTACAACTTGTTCGGGTTTAAGACCAAGATTTTCAATGTAAAAAGTTTTCCAACTTTCTGATAAGACAATTAATCTTTGACACTTGCAAAATAGCCAACTTAGGAAATTTTGTATCCATTTTGGAAGATCAGCAAAGAAAATATGAAATTGACTACCATGAGCATGTAGAATTATTGGCTTGTGAAATATCCAAGCTAAAAATATCATAATTCCTTGTCGTAAAATGCTGCCGCGCTGTGAAATTTCCAGTTGAACAATATCAACTTCTTCCCTTAGCAGCATCCAAACAAATTTCCAGATAGCTTTCAAAAATACCATAATTTTGATTGCTATATCTCCTTCTTCGTGAGTAATAATATGACATATATTAACTTCAGAAGGGGCATATTCCAAAAAAAGCTTCTCGTAATTGGAAATACCACCCTGCTGGAATAAGCTAGGTCCCAACAGAATAATATTCAGACTTTTCGCTTTACACATCGGCTGTACTGTTTTTATAATTGGTCTATCCTTGATTAAGACATCAGCAAAATAGTTAGATTTGATCATTCTAATTTTTTCCCATGACCGAAATAATCGCTATAGAATCTTAAAATAAAAATATTTATTATCAAAAGTTTATTATTTTTCAATCTTATCGGGCTAAAATATTTTTATCAAGAATATAGCGGTTTTAGTATGTTCTAGATTATTTTGATCAAAAAAACAATTATTTTAGAACGCTTTTACAACTTATAAATTGTATTCTGCAGCTTGTTTTTTTGCATTTATTATTCTTGTTTTATGTGTCATTCTCACTGAGAAAGATACGCCTACATAGAGAATCCAATTCAAGCTATTAGATTCCAGCAAAGCAGATTCAGTAAGGCTAGCTAAGGCGATATATGTCATATGTATAACTGGCCATATATCTAATGCTGTTTTACTACCACGCACCCAAGTCAATCCTTGCAGATAAGTACGCCAAAATCCTAATAAGAATACTCCCAATCCTAAAAAACCCAAATCAAGGCAAATAGCAAGATAACCATTGTGGGAATTAGGTGCCAGCCATCCTGCATTAAGCCAGATATAGGCAGACTCACCATTCCATCCTTGCCAGAATCCACCATAACCATAACCAAGCCAAGGACGTTTCCAAATCATATCCATCACTAGTGGCCACAGGTCTGTTCGACCTGTTAGTGTTGAATCTTTACCAAGTGAAGCAAACACGATATCAGCACCATTAGACAACCAAAGATATAAAATTTGACTTATGATTGCCATTATTATTAAGGTTGGTATCATGATAGAGTAAGACAATCGCCAAACTTGAAAAGCGAAAAATGCAAATATTAAAATTACTAGATTTACTAGTGATGAAGTTGAACCAGCAAGTATTAATAGCAGTATTGACAAGCTAAACCCACCCCAGAAAAGCCAACCATATCTTCTACTTTGATAACCAAGGATTAAAAAAACAATACTACTAGTAACCATCCTTGCCCCTAGACCGTTTTTGTGAGTGAAGACTCCACGCCACTTTCCTGCGTCAGACTGTATCCCGTATTGAGGCAAAGCTATAGCAAAAAAGACACTTAGGATTATAATAATTCCAAAAACCCAAGCCAATAGATGGAATTGCTGTTTTAAGCTGTATCGCGAGGCAAAATAAACACCAAACAAGCTGGAATTAATGAGAGTAAAACTATTTTTTAGTGTTGTTGAGGGTTCAGCAGACCAAATAATAGAAACAGCTGCCAATATGAATATTGGATAAAACCAGAGTCCTTTACTCAATATATATAGCGTTTTCTTCCAACGCAAAAGCAGTAGTAAGAATGTAACTATATAGATTAAGAAAAAAATAATCCGAATCGAGGAGCTATCATATTGTACCTGTTCCTGCTGTAATGCTCCTCCTGAAAGGATAAGAGTGAAGATAGCACCCGAATAAATCAGCAACGCTACAACAGTGAATCCATATTCAGCAAAAATTAGCAGTTTTTTCATACTTTCATAAATTGACTAAAACATTTATTTTACCTATTTATATCTTCGTGAGAAATATTACCTGTCTGAACGGCAATATTTCAGCAACTCAAATCTTGCTGACAGAGGGCTAATACCGTAAGTTGCATCTTTGTATTGCACATTATCACTTAATAAATAAATTATAGCATCAGCTATAACTCGGACATAACCAAGTGGAACTAATACCCATCTTTGTTTATAGCCAACTAACTCATCCAAGGCATTCACTTTTTACGAGTTCGCTGTATTTTTAAGATTGATATTTATTCTTTATGAAGATCGAAGGTAGAGATAATGTACACTTAAAAACTGGAAATTTAAGCAAAGAGGCTTTGTATATGGCGCTATACTCATCTCTAGAATTATTTTTTTGGAAGACTTTAAATCCACGCTTTAAGGTTAAGGTTTTGTGTCATTATTCTTATCTTCTGACTTCTTTTTATAAACAGTCTCCTATGTTTTGGGCTTCTTGAGGAAAACAGAGCGAATTTTCTGCCTGAGTTGCTGAGGGAACAGCCACATAGTTAAGTACAAGAATATATCAATGGGTCGGGGATTGCCCCAGCGTATAGATTCCCCCAACAAAGGAAAGAAGGCTTTCCAGTCACCGACTAAGGAGGCAGAAGGAGTAATAATTGTTGTAATAAAGCCTGAATAAGCTTTTGGTGTTACTAAATTGCGGGTAGAACGAATCCAATCCAAGGAATATTGCCATTCGTTGATGTTGCTTAAACGCTTGATTCCCATATCTGAATGCCAGATTGCCATAGGCTCAGGCACAAACTCTACTCCTACACCCTCAATAGCAGTAACCCTAAGCAACCACTCCCAATCCTCATGTCTGTAAAACTTTTCTTCTAGAGGAATTTTTTGCACTAACTCTTTCTTCACAAAAATAGTTGATGTTTGTATGCAGCCCTCTCCTTTAAAAAAGGAGTTACGCGCAAAAAGATATTCACTTAAAGGTTCAGAGAGGTTAGGTAACCTTCTAGGACAAATCAAGTCACCTGTTGAAGTATGGGAAATGAAACGACTAGCGACAACTGGAAAATCATAATGGGAACTATTTGCTACTTCAAGTTGACGCTCTAATTTTTGTGGAAGCCATTCATCATCATCATCTAAAAAGGCTATCCAAGTGCCTTTAGCTTCTCTCACCCCAGTATTTCTAGCCCCTGATGGTCCAACATTTTTTGATAGTTCTATCACTCTCAATCTTGGATCAGTTATCTGAGATAGTACATTAACTGTTTCCCGATCGGGACCGTCTACGATCACAATCACTTCAATTGATTGTAGCGTTTGAGCTAATGCACTTGCGACACCCCTAGCAACGATTTGTGGTCTGTTGCGTGTAGGAATTACTACGCTTACGATTGTTTGGTTACTTTCATTTACCATTGTTAATTTTTGGTTTCTTGATTTTTCTGATTGGAGATATTTATTATTCATTGTTCTATCTATCTTAATTTTTGAAACTAAGTTTGCTATTTTGGAAGCAAGCTTAGTGATTGAAGTTTCATCCCTTTCTTACAAATTTTTCCAAGACAAAATCAATTCCACCTAAAGTATAAATACTCAGGAAACTAACAAATAGCATATAGGAAGAGGTCGAAATAATAAGAGTTAATGAAAAGTCTAAATTAATTTTCTTTAAAATTAAGAATACAGATAGCATTAAAGTGCCGATTACAACAGGACGGCGAATTATTCGCCATAGATTTAATGGAAATAGGAGAGTATAGCTGAAATAAACATACTGACTGAAGGCAATAATAGTCATTAGTAATGCCATGATAGCTGCACCTAGTAACTGATATTGTGAGACTAATGCCACACCTATCAAGCTTCCTAATGTAGTTGTAATCACCACTTCACGTAGGTTGACTATCTCAAAATGATTGGCTACAAGTAGATAGCAGAGTGTGCGTGTGAATGGCAGTAAAAGAAGTGATACAGCACTTATGCTAAGAGCTAAACTTCCTTGAGCAAAGCTAGAGTCATAAACAAAAACAAGTAAATCTTTGCCAAAAAATAACAATCCAAGAAATAAGGGTAATCCCATTGTTAATAGGATTTCAATAAAGCTTTCAGTTATTTGCTGCTGCTTTTGCCGCCCTTGGTCTACTACTTTTGAAAGCCTGGGAAACATTGCTACAGTTATACTGTTGGCAATAATTAAAAAAGGTTGTAGTAGTTGTACTATTCCGCCAAAAAGACCTACTAGAAACTCATTTCCTAACAATGAAAGAATCAATATTTGAATTCTACTACTGACTACAGATATCGCTTCAATAGCAAAAAATGTTCGTGCGCCTTTAATTATATTCCATATAAAAATTCTATCGATCTGCCATTGTATTTTGACGAACCGTGTAATCAGAATCCATTCAACGATCAGAATTAATGTTTCCGAAAAAAATAGTATCGCTCCCAGATATTCAATTCCATACTTCATTTGCATTGCCCAGATCATTATTAGTACGCGTAGGACATACACTGGGACTGTAGCAATAGCAATCAAATGCATCTTTTCTTTAGCTTGGAAAATTGCCTCCGTTACATTGGAAAGTCCAAATGGAATGATGGTTAATCCCATGATGTAGCAAACTGTAGAGGTTTTGGAACTATAGGGAAGTAAAAACACTACAATAACCAATGCCCCATAACTCAAAAAAGTAAATATTAGTTGCAAACAGGTGCCACTAATTAAATAAACTGATGTTTTTTGTGGTTCATTGGCTAGTTCTCTGGTAAACAATGTCTTTAGACCCTGTGAAGCAATGCCCACAAAAATAAAATAGTAACTATATGCTAGTAGATACTGACCTAAAGCCTCAGCTCCTAGAGTACGGGCAATAGCAGCGGTTAATACAAAGGCTGTAATGCTTTGTGTTAACCGATTGACTATCATTGAAAGGGAATTGCTTATTAATTTATACTTTTCTACCATTCTTAATTATTAATTAGCCTATCTAGTTAGTTTTAAATTACCAATACTTATAACATAATCACTTACTTTTTCTGATAAAGCTTTAGAGGTTATTTCTAGCTTTTTTTATGCGTACAATTCATACAATCATTTTTTTGTTTCTATAAATTGCAACTTTGAATGCGGCATTACTTCAGAAAAGATTGTGAAGTTAAAAAATATTTTAAGTGTTGAATGCAAAAGCTTTGATTACTATTAAGCAAATAGTTAACTACTGAAAGTAGGAAAATATAAATTTAATGAGTGAAAAACTTAACTTCACGCTAACGCTAAACTGCAATAGCTATATGAATATGTAAACACTATAATTATTGCTGTCTGCTATGATTGATTTTTTATCAGTTTAGTAGGCACCTTCTTTTTTCAAAACCACCATAACTGTTTTGAGTAGAATTTCAAAATCTAATCCAAGAGACCAATTTTCAATGTAGTTAAGATCAAGGTTTATAACTTGTTCAAAATCTAAAATATCCGAGCGACCTGAAACTTGCCAAAGACCTGTAATACCAGGTAAAACTTCATGTCGAATAAAATGATGTTCAGCAAACTTATCTACATCTCTAGTAGGTAAAGGGCGAGGTCCTACTATACTCATTTCTCCAAGAATAACATTAAAAAGCTGTGGTAACTCGTCTAAGCTGTAACGACGGAGAAACTTACCAACACTAGTAATACGAGGATCATCTTTAATTTTAAAAATAATCCCATCTTTGGTTTCATTTAAAGCTTCTAATTCTTTTTGTAATTTTTCTGCATCAGACCTCATGGTTCGGAATTTCCATACTTTAAACTGTTGACCATGTAAACCTATACGTGTTTGTTTATAAAACACTGTGCCGGGAGAGTCCAGTTTGATAGCTACAGCTATAGCTATGTAGATAGGAAATGATAACATTACAAATAAAGTCGCGAAACCAAAGTCACAACTACGCTTTATCCAAAAATCTTTACCTGTAATTATTGGGCAATCTAAACTCAGACAAGGCATTCCTCCTATTTTGTTAAATTCTACATTTCTATAAATTGGTTTTAATTCCATCGGTAAAATATGTACTTGGATGCCAGATGCTTGAAATAACCAGCACAAAAACATTCTATTTTTTAAAGCATCCCAAGATATAAAAACTTCTGTTACACCTAATTCATTAAGTTGATTCAATGTTTTTTGACGTTGATATCTGTCTAATGAATTAGCATTCGCAGTTCCAGATATTATGTAATGTTTCTCCTTTTTTATAAAGCTAGTAATCTGCTCATGGTCTTGAGGATCAGAAATAATAAATACAGAAGAACGAACTATTTTTTTCTGCTTACGGAGATACTCAAGAGTAATATTTACAGTATATCTACCAGTACAAATAAATAGTATACTTAGCAACCAAGATAATAATATTAATCTTGGATGTGTAATATCAACAACTGGTTTATACAAAAAACAAACAAGGAGTATTAATCCATGAGCAAAAGTTAGCGATTTGATAATATTCAAATAGTCATAGCGTTTTTGACCTTCTCGATAAATACCTTGGACAGCTAGTGAGCCTATTTGAATCCCAATAGTTATTAAAATTGGTAAATAATGACTAGGTATATACCAAGTCAAATGCTCATAATATTGATATCCGGCTAAAACCCAAGCTAAGGATAAAAGAGTATAGTCAACCAAAAATAATGTTGTTAATCTCAACCACCATGAACCTTTACGTACCGTGACAAATGCAGATGCACGTAAATCTAAAGGCACCTCACTCAATTTATTTGTTGCAATGCTCTGATTACTCATAGTTAATAACAATTAGTGTAGTTAAAAGTTGATAGAAATCTATACAAGTGGGGTATCTCACATTTTTCTCTCAAAGAAACCTCTTCTTTATAGTTTACTGTTAACAATTTTCTTCAGACAGAGTAACTTTAATTTCTTGATTAAAAGCATATTCCAGGGTTGGTCTTTCTTCTTGTGGCTACTACCCGAATGCTTAACTTTTGTTGATAATTAGAGCCTGGTTTAGCCCGTAAACATTGAGCTTTGATGCCAAGGAAAAAATTTGTTGTTTAATTAACTTATAGTTAAATAGAATTCCTGATATTCATTAATTAGTAATCAAAACAAGTCAGGTAAAAATATTAGAATTTTAAGGCGTGTAATAAATAGTTAGACTTGCTTTGCTAGACTTTATATTGCAGATTAATGTTTTTACAAGAGATACAATTTATATCTCTTCATAAATCACTGTAGCATGTTTAGCTAGACTAATTCGGTTTTGCTTAGAAGTTTTTTTATTTGCTTACGCATAATTACTGATTCACAAAACTTACATGGATAACATATAACGGAATGCATCAAAAATTTGATTTTTGTAACAAAAATTTACACAACTGAATATTATCGTTGAACTTCGGTTATTTTCATGGGTATATCTAGATAATTGGTAAGCTGTTACGTATACAACTTGCATTGTCAGGGCGCTCATGTTGCCGACCCCACAATCATATTGGAAAAATATTAGTGCAAATTAAAGGCGCAACACCTTAACAGATTAATGAAAAAAATTCTAATGAATAACTGATATATGATATCTATCAGCCTTGTCATGTATGCCTTGTAGGTATTTTACATCTTGAAAGAGAGTCGATTTTTTTTGATACATTTTTTGTCCCTAGATTAAATTTTAGATTTGCTCCAAGAAAAGACTTGTTGCTGAGTGCTAAGTAAAAAATACTGATATCTAATTCCCAGTGCCAGTAGCCATCTCATGTTTTTTGGTGTGTCTACTCTATTATACCTATTGGCTACTTACTTAATTGTTTCAGCAAAATTATAATCATGACTTTACATGATTTTTACATAGAAACAAACACAATGAAGATTTGGTAATAATTATTTTTTTCGTCAGCAATTTTTCGTATAAAAGGATAGAGTCTTTGTAGTTCTATGTCTAAATTAAAATGATTAATATTAATGAAATAAAAATACTTGTCTAATGAAATAAAAATACTTGTTAGCGTAAATATAATAGATATAGGTAGGCAGAGTGATGTTTTCTGGCTGTAAGTAAACTAATGTTAGAATGGAAACTTTTGATTTTAATCATTATCTAAGATTGTAGTAGAAATATGATGATTGTTATACGTTCGTAAATCTATTACCATAAAAAATGCGGATTTGATTTGAAGATGCATATTTATTAATCTGGTATTGCAACTCATAATTCTTATAGTTTATGGAAGTGAAACTATTTGCAGCGTAACGTTTTTAGGGTTAGCTAAGTTTTGTTCCTATAGCTAAAATTTGCTCATATCTCATACAAGAATGTTAATTTGCAAGAACTCAGTATAGAATTTCCTATCAGCACAACTATACAATAAATAATAAATTAAATAAATTAAATGCCATTTCCTGATGGAGTTGATATATAGAAAATGCAGATAAATAGCCAGACTTCAGATTGTAAGCAAAATATCCCGTTAAATACCTTAACTAAAACTAACATCATCAGTACCCAAATTCTACAAGAATGGAATGATACCCCAGTAGTTCATCGTCAGGATCTCTGCATCCACCAAATGTTTGAGATGCAGGTAGAGCGATCGCCCCAAGCAATTGCTGTAGTATGTGAAAATACACAACTTACTTATCGGCAATTAAATCAACAGGCAAATCAACTAGCGCACCACTTACGTGCTTTAGGCGTTGGCCCTGAAGTACTTGTAGGCATTTGCGTGGAGCGCTCCTTGGAGATGATCGTAGGTCTGCTGGGTATTATCAAAGCTGGAGGCGTTTATGTACCTTTAGACCCAGCATATCCCTCAGAACGTTTAGCCTTTATCTTGGAAGACACGCAGACACCAGTGTTGTTAACCCAAGAAAAATTTCTCAATAATCTACCACCGCATCAGGCGCAAGTGGTTTGTCTGGACTCAAACTGGCAAGGGAATATCCAAAACAGTCAAGAAAATCCTGTCAATGAGACGACGGCTGATAATCTCATCTACGTAATCTACACATCTGGCTCTACAGGACAGCCTAAGGGTGTAATGATTTCTCACCGTGGTATCTGCAATCAACTCCACTGGAAGCAAACAACCTTTGGATTAACTCAAGCAGACAAAGTTTTACTGACTATTTCTTTTAGTTTCGACCCCTCCGTGTGGCAGATATTTTGGCCATTGTGCTTTGGAGGGCAGTTATTCATGGCTCGCCCTGGTGGACATCAGGACACTGCCTACCTTGTAAAGGTGATTAGTGAGCAGCAAATTACCGTCCTAGCCTTAGTACCCTCTATACTGCGCGTCTTATTAGAAGAGAAGGGAATTGAGAATTGCCGATTCCTCAGACATATTGTTTGTGGTGGTGAAGCTTTACCTGGCGAACTCCTAGAACGCTTTTTCGCCCAACTGAATTTGGATAATGTTCTGCATAATTGTTATGGGCCAACGGAAGCTTCTATTGATACCACTTTCTGGACTTGCCAGCGCGGAACTAATTATGCAATTGCTCCCATTGGTCGCCCCATTACGAATGCAGAGATTCACATTCTTGATGAAAACTTGCAACCTGTAGCTGTTGGTGAATCAGGCGAACTGCATATTGGCGGTATTGGTCTAGCGCGAGGCTATCTTAACCGTCCAGAATTAACCATAGATAAGTTCATTCTCGACCCTTTTAGCTCTGAACCTGGGGCACGTCTTTACAAAACTGGGGATTTGGCACGTTATTTGAGCGATGGTAATATTGAGTTTCTTGGTCGCATTGACCACCAAGTTAAAATACGTGGCTTCCGAATTGAATTAGGAGAGATTGAAACTATATTAGGTCAACATCCGGCACTGACGCAGACTCTAGTTATAGCTAGAGAAGAAGTGAATGGGGATAAGCAACTTGTGGCATATATTGTTGCCAGTCCAGAGCAAATCCCTAGTCAGTTAGAATTGCGCCGCTTTTTGCAAGGACAGCTACCTGAATATATGGTGCCTAGTTTCTTTGTATTTTTGGACACTCTACCACTAAATCCTAACGGTAAAATAGACCGCCGCGCCTTGCCTGCGCCAGATACATCTGATACTAGGCTGTCAACTAACTTTGTTCCACCTCAGAATTCCACAGAAGAAGTCTTAGCTAACATCTGGGCGAAAGTTTTGCGTCGGGAACAAGTAGGCATCTATGACAATTTTTTTGAATTTGGAGGTCATTCACTGCTGGCTACTCAAGTGATGTCTAGAGTTTGCCAAGCCTTTCAAATAGAAATACCGTTGCAACTCTTATTTGAAAATCCAACGATCGCTACTTTAGCTGAAGCAATTGCCCAAAACCAGACTCAAAAAAATAATCTGCAAAATCAGACTATTCCCCAAATAACCAACCGAGAGTCAGCCCCTTTATCCTTTGCCCAGCAGCGAGTGTGGTTTTTGCAACAGTTGCAACCCGACAGCCGCGCATATATCGTTTCCAATGCACAGAGGTTAAAGGGTAACTTAAATACGAGTGTATTGCAACAGTCACTAGATGCGATCGCTATCCATCATGAGGCACTGCGAACCAACTTTATTACATCACTTGATGGTAGCCCTATACAAGTAATTCGCACGCCTCAGTCAGTGGAACTCAAGGTAATTAAGGTAACACAAGAGCAAGTAGAATATTTCCTTAAGCAAGAGGCGCAACGCCCCTTTAACTTAGAAACCGACTTGATGCTGCGAGCTACCTTGCTGCAAATAGATGAACAGGAGCATATACTTCTGTTGGTCATGCACCACATCGCCTCAGATGGCTGGTCAATAGGAATTCTTTGGCAGCAGTTAGCAGCCGTTTATCAAGCCTTTTTGAGCGGTAAGCCTTCGCCCCTAGCAAAATTGCCCATCCAGTATGCTGATTTTGCTGTTTGGCAACACCAATGGCTATCAGGTGAAATACTCTCAGACCAAATCAACTACTGGAAAACCCAGTTAGCAGGTGCCAAGACTGTATTAGAATTACCAACTGACCGACCACGGCCACCAATCCAAACTTACCAGGGAGCAGTGCAATCCCTGATTATACCGCAATCTTTGAGTGCAGCGCTCAAAGAACTCTCTCGTCGGGAGGGTGTCACTTTATTTATGACATTGCTGGCGGCTTTTGGGACAACACTGCATCGTTACACTGGGCAAGAAGATATTCTCATCGGTTCTCCCATTGCTGGCCGCAACCAAGTTGAAACCGAAGGGTTGATTGGGTTCTTTGTCAATACCCTAGCCATACGCACTAACCTTTCCGGCAACCCAAGTTTCCGGCAGTTACTTAGTCAAGTTCGAGAAGTAACACTAGGAGCATACTCCCACCAACACCTACCCTTTGAAAAGTTAGTAGAAGCACTACAGCCAGAACGAAATCTGAGTCACTCACCACTGTTTCAGGTAATGTTTGCCTTCCACAATACCCCAAGGGAACTTTGGGAACTTCCGGGATTGAACATTACCCCACTAGAAGTTCATAGCGGTGCAGCCAAGTTCGAGCTGACCCTCGATTTAGAAGAAACTTCAGAGGGGATCAAAGGTGGAATTGAATACAACACAGATTTATTTGATGCGACAACGATCGCTAGAATGGTAGGGCATTTCCAAACTTTACTTGAAGGTATTGTTGCCAACACAGAACAGCATATTGCCAATTTGCCTCTGTTAACAGCAGCCGAACGGCATCAGCTACTAGTAGAGTGGAATGATACCCAAACTGACTACGATTTATCTGAATGTCTGCACCAGTTATTTGCAGCGCAGGTAGAGAAAACACCAGATGCGATCGCTGTAAAATTTGCAGACAAGCACCTTACCTACAGTGAACTAAATAGTCGTGCCAACCAACTAGCACACTACTTGCAAACTTGTGGAGTCCAGCCAAATGTATTAGTAGCCATTTGTGTTGAGCGTTCCTTAGAAATGGTTGTCGGACTGTTAGGGATTCTCAAAGCTGGTGGCGCTTATGTACCTCTTGATCCCGAATATCCTCAAGAGCGTCTAGCATATATGCTAGGGGATTGTCAACCTGCGGTGCTGTTAACCCAAAGGGATTTAGTTGATCGTCTGCCTACAAGTAGCCAAAAAGTTTGTCTGGATAGCGACTGGGAAACAATCTCACAACAAAGCAATTGCAATCCTAATTCTAGTGTCCAGCCTCTAGATATAGCTTATGTAATTTATACCTCCGGTTCTACAGGCAAACCCAAGGGCGCGATGAACACCCATCGGGGAATTTGCAATCGCTTAGTATGGATGCAGGATGCTTACAAACTAACTGAAAGCGATCGCGTTCTGCAAAAAACGCCTTTTAGTTTTGACGTTTCAGTTTGGGAGTTTTTCTGGCCCTTATTGACAGGGGCGCGTTTAGTGATGGCTAAACCTGGTGGACAGCGAGATGCGACTTACTTAATCAACACCATCGCCCAAGAAGAAATTACAACACTGCATTTTGTACCCTCCATGTTGCAGATATTTCTAGAAACTAAGGGACTAGAAGGTTGCAAATCTCTAAAACGGGTGTTTTGTAGTGGAGAAGCCTTACCAGTTGATCTCCAGGAGCGGTTTTTTGAGCCGATGGGATGCGAACTACACAACCTCTATGGCCCTACTGAAGCTGCAATTGATGTCACATTTTGGCAGTGTCAAAGAGAGAGTAACTTAAAAAGTGTACCGATTGGCAGAGCGATCGCCAACACTCAACTTTATATCCTCGACTCCCATCTCCAACCAGTTCCGTTAGGTGCGATCGGCGAACTTTATATTGGTGGTATCGGAGTTGCCAAAGGCTATCTAAACCGTCCAGACTTAACAGCCGAGCGATTTATTTCCCATCCCTTTAATGAAGGTGAAAAGCTTTACAAAACTGGAGACTTAGCCCGTTACCTTCACGATGGCAATATTGAATATATCGGTAGAATCGATCATCAGGTAAAAATTCGTGGTTTCCGCATCGAACTTGGAGAAATCGAAGCTTTACTAGCACAGCACCCTACCATACAGCAAACCGTCGTAATTGCGAGAGTCGATCATCTAGAAAACCAGCGACTAGTTGCTTATATCGTTCCTCACCCAGAACAGACACCAAATATAGACGAACTGCGCCATTTCCTCAAACAACAACTACCAGAATATATGGTGCCTAGTGCTTTCGTTTTACTAGACACCTTACCCCTAACCCCCAACGGCAAAATCGACCGCCGCGCTTTACCAGCACCAGACTCAACCAGGCTTGATTCGGAAAACACCTACGTTGCTCCCCGTGATGAATTAGAATTACAACTAACCAAAATTTGGGAACAAATTTTAGGTGTCCAGCCTATCGGTGTTAGGGACAACTTCTTTGAGCTAGGAGGACATTCCATACTAGCAGTAAAACTGTTTTGGCAAATTGAGAAGACATTTAGTAAAAATTTGCCTCTTGCCATTCTGTTCCAGTCAAGTACTGTAGAGGCTCTAGCCAAAATAATCTCCCAAGAAGAAGAAATAGCAGTAACAAACAAGGCTTTAGTAAATACCTTAGACAAATCAAAATCTAGCTGGTCATCTCTGGTAGAAATTCAACCCAACGGTTCCCAACCACCTTTTTACTGCATTCACGGACTGGGTGGGGAAGTTTTATGTTTCCGTGAACTGGCACTGCATCTGGGTTCAGAGCAACCATTCTATGGACTACAGCCACAAGGGCTAGATGGAAAACAGCCTTTCCATACGCGAGTTGAAGACATGGCAACTCACTATATTCAAGAAATTAAGACTCTTCAACCCAATGGGCCTTATTTTCTGGGAGGTTACTCTTTTGGAGGTGTAGTTGCTTTCGAGATGGCTCGACAACTCCAAGAGCAAGGCGAACAAGTTGGTATTCTAGTTCTGTTTGATAGTTGTCGTTTAGGTTATAGCTGGCGAGCGCCATTTCTCAAACGAGTCTTTTTGCATTTAACTAATATAGTTAAACAAGGGCCTATCTACCTTTGGCAAAAAATTGTGAGATGGAGTTATTGGCGTAAGCAGCATCTCCAAAATACATATAACCGTTACTTGGAAGGGGTACTTAGTTTACCGGAAACTGACAAGCATTTAAAAAGTATAGATGCTAATATTCAAGCGGGCAATGAATATACATTTTTACCTTATGTTGGTCAAGCTATCCTCTTGCGGACAGAAGATCAAAATCGAGACGAAGCCATAGGTACACAATACGACCCACAATTTGGCTGGGGCGAATTGGTGGCTGGAGGATTAGATATCCATTACGTTCCTGGATCTCATCTTGACTTACTTAATGAACCCAACGTACAAGTGTTAGCCGAAATATTGAAAAATTGCTTAACCCAGGCGCAGTCCCCAAAAAATTAAGAAGGGTATCTGACAACCTGCCAACTCCTCACAACTCAAAACTGCTGGGATGCTCAACTTTTTAGAGAAGTCGAGCATCCCAGCCTTGCAATTTTTATAAATCAGATAAGATTGCTATAGGGCAATACGCTTGGGTTAAGAAATTTATCCGTAGGGGATGCAGGGGGAAAAAAGCTTATCTAAACCGTGTTGTGCTATAGCGTGAGATAATTACTCTCTGGAACTGGAATACTGGTTAAGTCTAATAACTAAAAGGCTTGACATATCTCATAATGGGATGAATCTTGCTAGTGTCACAAATTGAACAGAGGAAAAGATTGTGCCACTGAAAGCTCGAATGACTGTCGTTTTCAAATTTTAAGTTGCTAAACAATCCACAATCCACTGATGTTATATAGACGATTTGGACGCACCGAATTACAGATGCCAGTGTTTTCCTGCGGTGGCATGAGATATCAGTTCAAATGGGAGGATGTTCCCAATCATGAAATTCCTGCTGATAACCAGGCGAATCTAGAAGCGACAATTAAAAGGGCAGTTGAGGTTGGAATTAATCATATTGAAACTGCTCGTGGCTATGGCACTTCCGAAATGCAATTGGGGAGAATATTACCCAAGTTTCCCCGTGAAAAATTGATTGTTCAGACCAAAATCAGCCCAAAGGCAGATGCGAAAGAATTCCGTGAGACATTTGAACAATCATTGCGAAATCTCCAACTAGATTATGTTGACCTTTTAGGGTTGCACGGTATCAATCATCCTGAGTCGTTAGATGATAGCATCCGTCCCGGCGGTTGTTTGGAAGTAGCGCAGCAGTTGCAAGCAGAAGGAAAAGTTAGATTTATTGGCTTTTCTACACACGGTTCAACAGAGTTAATTGTACAAACAATTAATACCAATCAATTTGATTATGTAAACTTGCATTGGTACTACATTAATCAATGGAATTGGGCAGCAATTGAAGCAGCCAAACGCCACGACATGGGTGTGTTTATTATTAGTCCATCTAATAAAGGCGGTTTGTTATATGAACCTCCACAAAAATTAGTAAATCTTTGCGCTCCGTTGAGTCCAATGGTGTTTAATGATTTATTTTGTTTGAGTCATCAAGAGGTTCATACCCTAAGCATAGGAGCAGCAAAACCACAAGATTTTGATGAACACCTGAAGACTTTAGAATTAATCGATCGGGCATCAGAAATTTTGCCACCAATTATAGCAAAGTTGGAAAAAGAAGCGATCGCTTCTTTGGGAGAAGATTGGGTAAAATCCTGGGAAACAAATCTACCAACCTTTGATCAAACCCCTGGTGAGGTAAATATTCGGGTGATTTTGTGGCTGCGGAATTTAGCGATCGCCTACGATCTGGTAGAGTACGCTAAAATGCGCTACAACCTCCTTGGCAATGGTGGCCACTGGTTCCCCGGCAACAAAGCCGATCGGCTAGACGAATTAGACTTACGGCAATCTATCGCCCGCAATCCTCACGCCGATAAGATCCCCCAACTTCTAAAACAAGCTCATCATCTGTTGGCAGGTGAAGCGGTTAAACGTCTATCTCGCACTTAGAGGGATTGGGGATTGGGAAGAGACAAGGAAGTGACTTTTTCAATAATTCTTCCTTTACCTCCTTTTGTTAATCAGATTTTTTCGTATCTGCTGATTTAACTGCCTTAGGTACGACTAGCACCTTATCAACACGATTACCATCCATATCCATCACTTCAATTCGCATACTTTGCCATTCAAAATGGTCTGCTGCGGCAGGAATACGACCTAAATGGGTGATCACAAAACCACCTAAGGTTTGATAACTGCCGCGTTCCTCTGATTCCCACTCTTCCATACCGAAAAGTTCCAAAAACTCCTCTACAGGCAACATCCCATCCAAAAGCCAAGAACCATCTTCGCGTTGGACAGCTTGGGGTTGATCCTGTCCATCTGTGGAAGGAACATCACCGACAATTTCACTCATAATGTCGTTGAGAGTGACTAATCCTTGAATCACGCCGTATTCATCCACTACTAGCGCCATGTGAGTGATGGTTTGCTTAAACAATTCCAAAACTTTCAAGCCACGGGTGCTTTCTGGCACAAATACAGGCTGTCGTAATCCAATGGTCAAGTCTAGAGGTTCGCCTCGGAAACTTCTGGCTAATAAGTCGGTGACAGGGATAACACCCAGCACATTGTCAAGTCCCCCCTGACAAACTGGATACCGAGAATAGGCACTATCAACCATTTTTTGGCGATTTTCTTCGGCAGAGTCGTCTAAATCTAGCCAGACGATATCAGGACGGGGTGTCATTAAGTAGCTAACAGGGCGATCGCCTAAACGAAAGACTCGCTCTACCATATCCTGTTCAGCTTCCTCAAAAGTTCCCGCTTCAGTCCCTTGCTCAATTAAGATTTTAATCTCTTCTTCAGTGACTTGCGGCTCGGTAGAAGCTGTAATTCCCAGTAATCGCAGGATCAAATCTGTAGAAGCACTTAAGAGAAAGACTACAGGAGAAGCGATCGCCGCCAAGGCTTGCATTGGAATAGCTACAATCGAGGCAATCCTTTCTGGGTTGTTTAATGCCAAACGCTTCGGTACCAATTCGCCGACAATGAGTGAAAAATAGGTAATGAGCAAAACCACTATTCCAAAGGATATCGGTTCACTATAAGGTGCTAATAAGGGGATAAGTCGCACATATATTGCCACTCGGCTAGCAATTGTTGCTCCTCCAAAAGCACCAGTCAGGATACCGATCAGGGAAATACCCACCTGGACGGTTGACAGGAAATGATTTGGAGACTCAGCTAGTTTTAATGCGACCCTTGCCTTAGCGTCTCCTTGATTGGCAAGCTGCTGTAGCCTAACTTTCCGTGCCGAGACAATCGCCATCTCAGACATCGAAAACACGCCATTGGCAATAATTAGCACCAAAATGATTAAAATTTCAAAAGTTATGGAGGACATGTTTAAAATTGCGGTTTATCAGAGCGAACGTAGCTCAATCCCTAGTATCTAGTATTAAAGGTGCTTCAATAAATGCTTTGACTATACACAAAGTAATAGTTATAGTTCTTAAGTTTATTAGTGGCTGTGCATTATTCTTCCAGCGAAGCAATAAGAAAGCTGTTAACACTTTTAAAATGGTTGACATAAACTGCCTCAAGATTTTCTGACCCACAAAGACTTCCATCGCTAAGTAGTACTTATGTCATTTTCTTCTATTGTGCGTGCCTTAGGCCGATCGTCGCTCACTACTGAATTTATTTCTAAGCTGAATCGACAACAAGAATTGCGGTTAAATGGCATTTCTCGGCTGCCCAAGACTCTGGTAGCTTCGGCATTAGCACAGGCTCAGGGCAAGGATTTGTTCGTGGTTTGCGCCACTCTGGAGGAAGCTGGACGCGTTTACGCACAACTGGAGGCAATGGGATGGCAAACAGTACATTTTTACCCCACCTCTGAGGCTTCTCCCTACGAACCTTTTGACCCGGAAACTGAGATGAGTTGGGGGCAAATGCAGGTATTGGCAGATTTGGGAATGGGGAATGGGGAATGGGGAATGGGGAATGGGGAAGAAAAACCCCCAATTCCTAATTTCCAATTACCTAAGATGGCAATTGTGGCTACTCAAGGGGCGTTGCAACCTCATTTGCCTCCACCAGAAGTTTTTGGGCAATTCTGTCTTACTCTGAAAAAGGGGATGGAATTAGATTTGAATGCCTTCAGTGAGAAAATAACTATTTTGGGCTACGAAAGAGTGCCTTTGGTGGAAATGGAAGGACAATGGAGCCGACGGGGCGATATTGTTGATGTGTTCCCGGTTTCCTCTGAGTTTCCAGTTCGGTTGGAATGGTTTGGCGATGAAATTGAGCAAATGCGGGAATTTGACCCGGCAACCCAACGTTCTGCCCTTGACAAAGTTGACCAGATAATTCTTACCCCCACTAGCTTTACTCCTGTGGTGATGGCAGCACTCAACAAGAGTGCCCAATTCCGAGTGCTGAGTGCTGAGTTAAATTCTGACTCAGAACTCTTAACTGCTAACTCATCGCTGATTGAGGGTAGCCGTCGCTTTTTGGGGTTGGCATTTGAGCAACCAGCATCTCTGCTAAACTACTTAGCAGAAAATACCCTAATTGCCATTGATGAACCAGAACAATGCCATGCTCATAGCGATCGCTGGGTAGAAAATGCCCAAGAACAATGGGAAATTGGGAATAGGGAATGGGGAATAGGGAATGGGGTAGCTTCTTCCCCTACTCCCCATTCATTACCGAAAATCCACCGTTCGTTTGATGAGTGTTTGGCTGATGTTGCCAAATTTAAAACATTATATTTATCGGAACTGTCAGAGGAAAATAATGGGATCAATCTTGCCAGTCGTCCGGTTCCAGCTACGCCACACCAGTTTGCTAAACTAGCTGAAACCATCCGCCAAGAACGCGATCGCAATTTTTCGATTTGGCTGCTGTCTGCTCAACCTTCCCGTTCTGTCTCGCTGTTGCAAGAACATGATTGTCCGGCTCAGTTTATCCCCAATCCCCGCGATTACCAAGCGATCGATAAGCTGCAAATCAACCATATTCCCATAGCCCTAAAATATTCTGGTCTTGCGGAACTTGAAGGTTTTATCCTGCCTACCTATAGAGTAGTAATCGTTACAGACCGAGAATTTTTTGGGCAGCATTCCTTGGCGACTCCCGGCTATATCCGCAAGCGCCACAAAGCTACTTCTAAACAAGTTGATCCCAATAAACTACGTCCCGGTGATTATGTAGTTCACAGAAATCATGGTGTTGGTAAATTTGTCAAGCTGGAAAGTTTGACGATTAATGACGAAACCCGTGATTATTTGGTGGTGCAATATGCTGATGGGTTACTGAGAGTCGCAGCCGATCAAGTAGGGGCTTTATCTCGGTTCCGCGCCGGAGGTGATAAAGCACCGGAACTCAATCGAATGACTGGTAAAGCTTGGGAAAATACCAAGAATAAAGTCCGCAAAGCAATTAAAAAATTGGCGGTGGACTTATTGAAACTTTATGCAGCGCGATCACAACAACAAGGTTTTAGCTTTCCAGGTGATATGCCTTGGCAGGAGGAACTAGAAGATTCTTTCCCCTACCAACCCACGACAGATCAACTCAAAGCTGTGCAAGATGTAAAACGCGACATGGAAAGCGATCGCCCAATGGATCGCTTAGTTTGTGGCGATGTCGGTTTTGGAAAGACGGAAGTGGCGATTCGTGCTGTTTTTAAAGCAGTCACCGCCGGTAAACAAGTGGCACTCCTTGCGCCAACGACTATTTTAACACAGCAACATTACCATACACTCAAAGAACGTTTTGCACCTTATCCCGTAAATGTCGGTTTGCTCAACCGTTTTCGCTCTGCTGAAGAACGGCGCGATATTCAAAAACGATTGGCAACTGGTGAACTAGATGTAGTTGTTGGCACACAGCAACTTTTGGGTAAAGGTGTGGCATTCAAGGATTTAGGACTGTTGGTGGTAGATGAAGAACAGCGATTTGGGGTAAATCAGAAAGAGAAAATTAAAAGCTTGAAAACTCAAGTGGACGTGCTTACCCTCTCCGCCACTCCCATTCCCCGAACTTTGTATATGTCCTTATCGGGAATTCGGGAAATGAGTTTGATTACCACGCCACCCCCAACCAGACGACCGATTAAAACCCATTTGTCACCGATTAATTCCGAAAGTATCCGTACCGCAATTCGTCAAGAATTAGACAGAGGTGGACAGGTATTTTATGTAGTTCCACGAGTGGATGGCATTGAAGAGACAACAGCCAATTTACGAGAAGTAATACCAGGAGCTAGATTTGCGATCGCTCACGGTCAAATGGATGAAAGCGAGTTAGAATCAACCATGCTCACTTTCAGCAATGGCGATGCAGATATCCTTGTTTGTACGACAATTATTGAATCTGGCTTAGATATTCCACGAGTCAACACGATTTTGATTGAAGATGCTCACCGCTTTGGATTAGCACAGTTGTATCAATTACGCGGTCGTGTGGGACGTGCAGGGATACAAGCTCATGCTTGGTTATTTTATCCGAAACAGCGGACGTTATCTGATGCAGCGCGGCAACGATTACGAGCGATTCAGGAATTTACTCAGTTAGGTTCTGGATATCAGCTAGCGATGCGCGATATGGAAATCAGAGGTGTGGGTAACTTGCTAGGTGCAGAACAATCCGGTCAAATGGATGCCATCGGTTTTGATTTATACATGGAAATGCTAGAAGAAGCAATTCGGGAAATCCGAGGACAAGAAATTCCGAAAGTGGAGGATACCCAGATTGACCTCAACCTGACGGCGTTTATTCCGGCAGATTATATCACCGATTTGGATCAAAAGATGAGTGCTTACCGAGCAGTGGCTACAGCCAAATCTAAATCAGAATTAAAGCTAATTGCAGCCGAGTGGAGCGATCGCTATGGTACTTTACCTGTCCCTGCAAATCAACTTTTGCGAGTCATGGAACTCAAACAGCTAGCGAAAAAACTCGGATTTAGCCGCATTAAGCCAGAACAAAAGCAGCACGTCGTTTTAGAAACGCCAATGGAAGAACCTGCTTGGAATTTGTTGGCGGCGAATTTACCAGACAATCTCAAGACCCGCTTTGTGTATTCTCCTGGGAAAGTTACGGTGCGCGGGTTAGGAGTTTTTAAAGCGGATCAACAATTGCAAAATTTGATTGATGCTTTCGGGAGAATGCAAGGTGCAATTCCAGAGGCAGCTGTTATTTAAATGCTAGAAAAAGATTAGTCATCAATTGGTTGATAAATTTTGCTCAAGTTTCTATCAATTAAGAACCAAACATACAGAGGATAACCAGAGTGAGTATTAATCTTGATTTGCCATGATCTGGGGAAAGGTTAAAGGGGAAGGGGTAAGGGTTTGAATTTACCTTTACCCCTTCCCCTTTCTCCCAAAACCCGAAAAGTATTGAGAGCGAAGGTGTTATCAACTCACGACCTAATATTACAGATAGTCAAGCATACGCTCGCAAGTTAAGCCATGAGGCTCAAACTAGGCTGTTAATTTTGATGGAATTTTCCCATTTTTAGTTCATACAACTTTTGTGTCATTGCGAGCGAAATGAAATGTAGCAAAGCAATCCCCAGCGATTGCTTCGCTCCGCTCTCTACGAGACGCACTCGCGTTCGCAATGACTACACATATTTTGCATGGATTTTTACCCTCTAAAAAGGCACAGAGTCAACACCCTAGCTAGGCTCAAACCCGTAAGCGAGAATCAGTAGACTGAAAAGTTTGGCGATCGCGCACAGAACGATAGCTGAAATACAGATTATTTTCAAATAAACTGTATTTTTAGATACATTTACTTAAAAAACTCTTGACTACTTTTTAATAAGTAAAACTAATTAATCAGCTAAAAAGTTAAGGGTAACGCTCCCACCAGAACATAGTTCTGGTGCTGTGGTATGCAATTTTTGTAAAGTATGGGGATAAAGACGCAAAATTTTTGATTCTGAGGATTATTTAGTTTGGCTATGACTACAACTACCCCAATTCTAACTGATAGTAAAACGTTGAACGAAGTAGTTAACTGTTTAACAAAAATATTCCAATCAAATCTCAAGGTAAGTGTGAACAGAAGAATATCTTTGAAATTTTAATTCGAGCAGCGACTCAGAAAGATAGTATTGAAAACACAACCAAAGTCTTAAAAAACGTTCCGACAAGCAACGATATTCGTTTACTTTGACTATTTCATTTCAAATGTTCGTAATTTCCTTCTACAAAATGTTGACTTGTCAACCTGATGATAGGGCAAACGCATCTAAATATTGACGAGCCTGAATCAGAGTGGATTTAGCAAAACCTTAATCAAATAAGGCTTTCAGGAAATTAAATATTCACGTATATAGAAATTATAATCATTGTATAGGACTGTTAGCGTAGCCCATTCTGAATTTTGACTGCTGTTTTATATAGTATTAAAATTAAAAAGCTTGGTGGTCATCATTGATGATAGTACCGACTGCTTGGTTATTAGCAAAGGTAGCATTTGCCGCGCCATAGATATTGACAAAAAATGTTTCATTGGCTTCAACTTTATTATCACCTCTAACGCCAATACTAATAGTTTTACTGGTATCACCAGGGTTGAAAACAATTGTCCCCAAACCAAAATTGTAATCTGAGTCAGATTCTTGGGCAGTACCATCACTCGTGCTATAACTTACGGCTATCGGTTGATAGAATTCACTAGAGAGAGTGACGACAAAATTAGCATTAGTTGTCATCCCTGTTGTGCCTTCTCTGAGTGATACATCTGCAATGCTGATGCTTGGAGGTTGGTCATCATTTATGATCGTAGCCACTCCCAAACTATCAGTAATTGTGGCATTTGTAGCACCAAAGAGATTGACAGAAAATGTCTCGTTGGTTTCAGCTTTATTATCACCGATAACACCAATACCAAGAGTTTTACTGGTTTCCCCAGGAGCAAAAATAATCGTCCCAGAAGCAGAATTGTAATCAGAGTCAGAAACTTTAGCAGTGCCATCACTCGTGTTGTAATTTACAGTAACTTGCTGCAAACTCGCTGCGGAGAGAGTGACGATAAAGTTAGCATTAGTGGTTGTGCCTGTGTTACCTTCAGCAAACGAGACATCCGAGATACTGACAGTTGTTGGGTTGTCATCATCAATGATAGTACCAACTCCTAAATTATCTGCGATCGCAGCATTTGTCGCACCCGAAAGATTGACAGCAAATGTCTCGTTGCTTTCAGTTTGATTATCGCCGATGACGCCAATACTAAGAGTTTTGCTAGTTTCACCAGGAGCGAAAATAATCGTCCCTGAAGCAGAGTTATAATCAGAGTCAGCAACTTGAGCAGTACCATCACTCGTATTGTAATTTACAGTAACTTGCTGATAGCTGGGATTAGAGAGACTAATAGTAAAGTTAGCGTTAGTTGTTCCTGTATTGCCTTCAGTAATTGAAACATCCGAAATGCTTATAGCTGGTTGGTTGTCATCGTTGATGATAGTACCAACTCCTAAGCTATCAGTAATTGTGGCATTAGTTGCACTCAAAAGATTTACAGCAAATGTCTCGTCAGTTTCAAATTTGTTATCACCGATGACACCAATACTAAGAGTTTTGCTAGTTTCCCCAGGAGCAAAAATAATCGTCCCCGGAGTAGAATTGTAATCTGAGTCAACAGTATTAGCAGCGCCATCACTTGTGTTGTAATTTACAGTAACCTGCTGAGAACTGGGATTGGAAAGAGTAATAGTAAAGTTAGCGTTAGTTGTTCCTGTATTGCCTTCAGTAATTGAAACATCCGAAATGCTTATAGCTGGTTGGTTGTCATCGTTGATGATAGTACCAACTCCTAAATTATCTGCGATCGCGGCATTTGTCGCACCCAAAAGATTGACAGCAAATGTCTCATCAGCTTCAGTTTGGTTATCACCGATGACACCAATGCTAATAACTTTGCTGGTTTCGCCAGGATTGAAAGTAATCGTCCCTGAAGCAGAGTTGTAATCAGAGTCAGCAACTTGGGCAGTCCCATCACTTGTGTTGTAATTTACAGTAACTTGCTGAGAACTGGGATTGGAGAGACTAATAGTAAAGTTAGCATTAGTTGTTGTGCTTGTGTTGCCTTCAATAACAGAGACATCCGAGATGCTGATAGTTGGTTGGTTGTCATCATCAATGATGGTACCAACTCCTAAATTATCTGCGATCGTGGCATTAGTCGCACCCAAAAGATTGACAGCAAATGTCTCGTTAGTTTCAGTTTGATTATCACCGATGACACCAATGCTAATAACTTTGCTGGTTTCGCCAGGATTGAAAGTAATCGTCCCTGAAGCAGAGTTGTAATCAGAGTCAGCAACTTGAGCAGTACCATCACTCGTGTTGTAATTTACAGTAATTTGCTGATAGCTGGGATTAGAAAGACTGATAGTAAAGTTAGCATTAGTCGTTGTACCTGTATTGCCTTCACCAACAGAAACATCTGAGATACTGATAGTTGGTTGATTGTCATCATTGATGATGTTAGCAACTCCTAAACTATCAGTAATTGTGGCATTTGTCGCACCTAAAAGATTGACAGAAAATGTCTCGTTGGTTTCAAATTTGTTATCGCCTACAACACCAATGCTAAGGGTTTTACTGGTTTCACCAGGATTGAAAGTAATCGTTCCCGGAGTAGAATTGTAATCTGAGTCAGCAGCATTAGCAGTGCCGTCACTTGTGTTGTAATTTACAGTAATCTGTTGAGAACTGGGATTAGAAAGAGTGATAGTGAAGTTAGCGTTAGTTGTTGCACCTGTGTTTCCTTCAGTAACCGAGACATCCGAGATGCTGATAGTTGGTTGGTTATCATCGTTGATGATGGTTGCTGTAGCTGAATTGTTAGTAATTGTGGAACTTTCCGGCGCAGCTGTGAGGTTGGGATTACTCAGGGTAACAGTAATGTCTTCATTAAGTTCAAAAGTGTTGTCACCCAAAACATCGGCTGTAATTGTCTTTGTGGTTTCCCCAATGGCAAAGCTTAAAGTCCCAGATGCAGCACTTCCTCCACCCGTAACTTGAATATTGTTATAGTCACTGCCAAAAGTTGTCGTACCGTTAAAAGCATAATCTACGGTGCTAGCTACACCAATACCACCACTGCGAGTAACCGTAAAGCTAACAGTTTGAGTACCGCTATTACCTTCTGTTAAAGTTGAGGTAGGAGTGGAAATTGCATATTGAATCGCATCATTAGCAGCAATATTTAGACTAGTTTCAGTTATTGTCCCCAAATCCGCTCCTGTTAGCGTACCGAAGTTGAGTACAACTGTCTCTGTATTCTCAGGTAAATCGTCTGGGTTAATAGTAAAAGTAATTAGCTGTGTTAAATTTGCGCCTGTTGCTCCAGCAGCAAAAGAGATAGTAGTAGGCGAAAAAGTGTAATCGTTGCCACTAGTAGCCGTACTACTATTTTTGACGACAATAGGAACTGTGACAGCTGTTTCAGGAGAGGCATTTAAAGTAACAGAAATAGTTACTGTAGTGGCGGTACTATCTTCTGTTGTATTGTACGTAGCAGCACCAAAGTTGACTTTTGGAAGCACATATTCAAATGCTCCAATGTCAATTCTCCCACTTTCAATACGGTTAAAATCCATACCGCGTTGGTCAGTAGTTAAGCCACCACTGTAAGCCGGATCGCCTGCATTTCTGGCAGGACTAGAAAAGGTTAGGGCATGAGTTTGTGTAGAACCACCGTAATCTCCTAGCGGTTTGAGTCCAGGATTGGGGTTAATAATATCTGTACCCGTGCCCAGAGTCCCAGACAATTTACCGGCAATTTTGCCAATCAGGTTGTAAGCATTACCATTGAAGTTGCTACCATAGATATCAGCTCCTTGATTACCTGGGTCAATATTGCCAGCAATGATGCTATTGCTAATGCTAACCGTGCCGCCAGCTCTATAAATACCGCCACCATCACCTTGACCGTTGTTATCACTATCAGCGGTGTTTCCAAAAATAGTGCTATTACTCACTGTGGCATTGTTGGTGTCGATGCCGCCACCATAAGTTTTAGCTGTATTGCTAGAAATAGTGCTGTTGCTTATAGTGAGAATACTGTTGCTGAAGATGCCGCCACCGCTACTGTTTGCAGTGTTGCTAGAAAAAGTACTATTGCTAATAGTGGCATTGCTGCTGTAGATACCGCCGCCGTTACTGTTCGCAGTGTTGCTAGAAAAAGTACTATTGCTAATAGTGGCATTGCTGCTGTAGATACCGCCGCCGTTACTGTTCGCAGTGTTGCCAGAAATGATGCTATTACTAAGTGTGACACTACTACTGCTGTAAATACCACCGCCGCTAGTGCTGGCAGTGTTGCCAGAAATAATGCTGTTACTAAGTGTGACACTACTGGTGCTGTAGATGCCGCCACCATTATTTACTGAATTTCCCCCAGTTATGTTCAACCCATCAATTGAGAGGGAGGCACTGCTATTAAAAACACGGGAAGTATTGTTACCACTGATGGTAAGTTTATTAGCCCCAGTTCCTTGAATGATCACTCCTTCAGTAACATTCAATTCCCCAGAAGTGAGGGTAATGGTGTCGGGGGTGGCATCACCGAATATTCCAGTCGTATCAAAGATGATTGTCTCAATCCCTGGATCGTTATTGGCATTGATAATAGCTTGCCTTAAGGAGCCAGCACCGCTATCATTGGTATTAGTTACTATATAGGTGGTGCCATCTACTTTGACAGATACATCGTCAATGGCTAAACCATGATCGTTGCCTCCATCATCTATATCTTCCCAACGTAATATAATCTCTTCACCGTTAGCTATTGGGGTAGCTAGATTAAGTATTACAGGTGCTATGACAGTTCGATTGGCAACTTGATTGCCAATCAAGGCGCCTGGGGTTGCAGTTGCAATTGGCCCGGTGAAATCTAGCGATGTAACAGGCGTCCATGTTCCTGTTGTTAAACTTGCAACAGTCGACCCAGTTTGATAACTAAATTTCAGCTGTTGCGGCGATGTATTGCCACCATTACGCCATTGCTCACCTGTATAATTTACTTGCAAGCTAGTAATTGGTGAACCTGTATTATTTTGGAGGCGCAACCCATAATAAATAGTTCCTGTAGTACCGGAAGCTAAAGAACCAAGTGCCCGATCTGTGGTCGTACCAAAACTGTACATTGCACCTGTATTATTAGTGCCAGAACCAGCGTTATAAGTAGTTCTTGTGGAATACCAGCCTGGAATGGTTGAATCATTAGTCCAAGCAATAGACGTTCCAGAAGCAAGTAATGTGTTGAAGTTTTGAGTGTATGTGCCAGTAAAACTAGCTGGCAAAATCGATTGGTAAGCCTGTATTACTTCCGGTTGAAATGCCAGGGAAGTTTCAATTTTCCCTGTTTTCACTTCTAAATCCCAGTTGCCACCTAAAGCTGCACTTCCGGTTTTGTCTGTGGAAGCGGCAACATCTGCTCCAGTAATTCGGCTAATCTGCTGGACAAATTTTGTGCCTTCACCACTGGCTACATCACAGCCATATAGCAAAATATCAGCATTCTCAGTTAAAACACTTGCCCACTTTTTTAACTGATTTGCATAGCTATCCAGGTTACTGAGGTTGAGGTTGCCTGACCCTAGTTGCAAACTTCCCGCACTTCCGTGGGAAACAATGTGAATTGATTGAACTGAATTTGATTTACGTTTTTCCAGAAACTCGGTGATTTGTGCTAAACCATCTCTATTGGGATCAAGAATAACGACTTCACTGCCGAGGATGATACCAGCTACTAAGCTTTGGTAATCTATAACTTTTGGATCTATGAAAACAATATTTGTACTTGCTTCTAGTATTTTTTTAGTAGAGTTTTTTCTGGTATTATGGTGATTGTTTTCTGGCTGTTTGGTCATAATCCTTAAATAGAAATTTAGATTGAATAAGATATTTATTTGTTAGCTTTAGCTTGGTAGTGTTTTTCGTGCAGAACAAAACGGAAAGTGAATGGCTCTACATTCGCTTCCATTGCCAAATTAAGTCGGCGATTTAACCTTTTAGCTAATGGGTTAAAGCCGCAATATTTTTAATTTTTATATAACCAAGCACACCTTCAATAAAGTTAGCTATTTTTTAGTCATAGCTTTTCTCTATAGCAATTTATACTAAGTCTAATGACAAGGCAACTGCATTTCCACTTAAATCATGATGGATTAGCTGAAATTTGAGTAGATTAGTTTATTAACAGTTATGGTGCTACTAATGCTTTTTGGATAGCTAAAACTGCGGCTTGGTGCGATCGCATATTTCTAGTTTCCGCAAGATAGCAATGACAGGTTTGGCGATGACTAGGGAATTTATGGGGCGATCGCACCTGGAGAGGTCTGTTATCTCCATAATTGATATAGATACAAAGCGTGTGATAATCAGAGGTTTTATGTCCCTAACCCTTGAAGACTTGGAACAAATGCAGCAACAGTATCCCGACTTTCGGATGGAACTAGTCAAGGGTAATATTATTGTTATGAGTCCATCAGGATACGAATCAGATGAGGTTGCAGCTGAAATGGTAGCCCAGTTACGTAACTGGGTTAGACCGCGCAAACTCGGGCGAACAGCAGCTTCTAGCGCCGGTTTCAGGTTGCCTAATTCAGACTTGCGCGCACCAGATGCCTCATTTGTTTTAGCCGAACGTTTGCGTCGCAGTCCGAAGTCTTTTGCTCAATTGGCTCCTGATTTGACTGTCGAAGTGAAGTCCCCTAGCGACAATTTAGAGGATCTGAGAGCCAAAATTCAAGAATTTCTGAGTTTAGGAACTCAGGTAGGAATTTTGCTCAATCCAGATGAGCGAATTGTTGAAGTTTACAATTTTGGACAAGAGGCAATAATACTTCGTGATGGCGATATTTTAACAGTTCCCGAACTGCTCCCAGGGTGGGAAGTACCAATTGCAGATTTGTGGCCTCCAGAGTTTGACTAGGATAGTGTTAACAATTCAAAATTCAAAATTAAAGACATTTTGCCTAAGGCACGCTATGCGAACAGACGCAGATTTAAACACTAATGTACCTTGCTTCCGACAGGGTAAATGAACGGAGTGGTTTCGACTCCGCTTCGGAACTACATGTAAAGGTAAGGATCTTAAACCCCTTAATTTACGATAAAACTATCAATTTTTGACAACTGCCGTAGCGATATAGCCTCTAATCAACTGAGGGACGGTAGAATATACCTAATTTTCTTAGCTTCAAAACCTAAACTATGACGATGCATTCCACACTCCAACGTGCATTTACTAACCGCCGTGTTTTAAAAGTGATCAGCGGTTTGAATAACTTCGACGCCGCTACCGTTGCTGCTACTGTCAAAGCTGCTGAATTTGGCGGTGCTACTTTTGTCGATATTGCTGCCGATCCAGCTTTAGTCCAGCTAGCTAAAAGTTTGACAAATTTACCAGTTTGTGTTTCAGCAGTAGATCCAGAAAAATTTGTGCAAGCTGTGGCAGCTGGTGCTGATTTAATTGAAATTGGGAATTTTGATTCTTTTTATGCTCAAGGACGCCGCTTTGAGGCTCCAGAAGTGCTAGCGTTGACTAAGCAAACTCGCGCTCTCCTGCCGGAAATCACCCTATCTGTAACCGTTCCCCATATCCTAGAACTAGATCAGCAAGTACAGTTAGCAGAAGAACTGGTAAAAGCTGGAGCAGATATTATCCAAACCGAAGGCGGTACTAGCAGTAACCCAGTTCACCCCGGAACTTTAGGATTAATTGAAAAAGCTGCTCCTACGTTGGCAGCAGCTTTTGAGATTTCCTGTGTAGTGTCAGTGCCAGTATTGTGTGCATCAGGTATTTCTAGCGTTACCGCCCCATTAGCGATCGCGGCTGGTGCTGCTGGTGTTGGTGTTGGTTCCGCCATCAACCAACTCAATAACGAAGTGGCAATGATTGCTGCCGTGCGTAGCTTAGTAGAAGCCTTAGCAACTGCAAATGTAGTAAGGAGTTAAGAGTGATGAGTTAGGAGTGACGAGTAATGAGTTAGGAGTGATGAGTTGAAGAAACTTATTCATTCAAAACTTTTAACTTCTAACTCCTAACTTCTAACTCCTAACTTCTAACTCCTAACTTCTAACTTCTAACTCATAACTTCTTTCAAGGCATAAATCACCTGGTCTTGCTGCTGTTGTGTCAATTCTGGAAACATCGGCAAGGATATGACTTCATGGCAAGCTTGCTCTGCTATTGCTAAGTCTCCAATTTGATAGCCCAAATTCTGATAAACTGGCTGCAAATGTAAAGGATGGGGGTAGTAAATCATTGAACTCACACCCTGTTCTTGCAATTGGCTACGCACCCAATCTCGATATTTGGCGCTAGAACCATTTCGCCCTTCGCCTGATATGCGAATAGTGTATTGATTCCATACTCCAATACCCCCAGGTAATTCTTGGGGCGGGACGATCCCCGGAATTTGACAAAGATATTGGTAATAATAGTTGGCGATATCTCGTCGGCGATTATTCCAAATATCTAAATAACGTAGCTTAATTTGCAAAATAGCTGCTTGGAGAGCATCTAAGCGGCTATTTACACCAATTTCTTCATGAAAATATCTAATTTTACTGCCATGATCTCGTAAGATTCGCAGTTTAGTGGCGATCGCTGGATCGTTAGTCGTGATTGCGCCGCCATCGCCGCAACCACCAAGGTTTTTGGTAGGGTAGAAACTAAAGCAACCAATATGTCCAATACTTCCGACTTTTTGATCGGCCCAAATTGCGCCTGTAGACTGAGCGCAATCTTCAATTATTGCCAAATTGTGAGACTGAGCGATCGCCATCAATGATGTCATATCCACAGGCTGCCCAAATAGGTGAACCGGGATAATCGCTTTAGTTTTGGGTGTAATTGCTGCCGCTACTTGCTCTACATCTAAATTAAACGTAGTTGCATCAATATCGACGAAAACAGGCTTTGCCCCCACGGCGCTAATCACTTCAGATGTCGCAATAAAGGTGAAAGGCGTTGTAATCACTTCATCGCCTGCACCAATTTCCAAGACTCGTAACGCTAAGAAAAGCGCATCAGTACCAGAATTACAAGCCACACATTCAGTAACAGTATTATAGGCGGCAAACTGTTGTTCAAAACCTTCAACTAAGGGGCCGCCAATATAGCGACCAGAAGCCAAAACCTCTAAGACAGCTGCACTTACTTCTGCTTCAATGGTGGTGTATTGCTGCTTGATATCAAAGGCAGGGATGGGATTTACACTTTGGATCATGAGTTCTTATTTTATCGGGAGATACAAAGGATGCACTTCGACAGTCAATTTTTGCTGATTGAATTGCTAATCAAACAGGAGCTACTAAAAGACTATCGCCCAAGATACGCATCTATTAGGGATTTTACTTAAGTTGTGGTGCAGTAAGCTACCGCACATTTAATTTACAGATATAGGCATACTAGGTGTTTGCCATGTTAAGGTCGTACCATTTGGAATTTTGAATTGATGAAAGTGATACATATCAACGGGTTTCGGCGAGAAGTCTCACACGATAGGTACTCGTTGCTGGGGGAGGAACGCCGCTCCGGGAGTGGGGACTGGGGACTAGGTACTGGGAAAACATTCAAAAATTTGGGAGGAGTTAAAGCAAATTCCATAATTTTTAGCTTGAAAACCAAATCCCCAGTCCTTAATCCCCAGTATCCAGTCCTTTTTACTCAAGATCCAACACATCGGATCAAAGTTCCTCTTGTGTGGGCTGCTTTGAGAAGAAAATACCAGAAGATAGAGAACTTATGCAGGATCTAATCAAACTGGATTTCGTGGATTTAGCTATGGCTGTGGGATTGATGGCGATCGCCATTGGTTTATCTGCCTGGGAAAAATTAGGATTAGAGTTGAACCTAGCCCTTGCTACTGGGAGAACCATCTTACAACTTCTTGTATTGGGATACATTTTAGATTTCATCTTGGCTTTAGACAATGCTTGGGCAGTTTTGACGCTATTAGCAATAATGCTGACAATTACGGCGATTGTCGCACGAAATCGCATCAGCCAAAAAATTCCTCATGTGTTGCCTTTGGTGTGGGGTGCAATTTTAATTAGTACTGCCCTGACAGTGTTTTACACCAACTTCTTGATTATTCAACCAGAAAGATGGTATGAACCACAGTATATAATTCCCTTAGTAGGGATAGTCTTAGGTAATGCTACTAATGCAGCTGCGATCGCAGGCGATCGTCTTGTCAGCACCATTAATTCTAGCCATCTCGAAATAGAAACCCACTTAAGCTTAGGCGCAACTCCAGAGCAAGCAGTTAACCAGTATCGCAAAGACGCTATCAGAGCCGGATTAATCCCCACTCTCAATCAAATGATCGTCATCGGTATGGTGGCAATCCCAGGAATCACCACCGGACAGCTGTTAGCTGGTGTGAAACCCTTGGATGCTGTATCTTACGAAATTTTGATTATGTTCATGGTTACTTTCGCTAACTTGTTGACAACAGTTTTAGTCACAAAGGGATTGTGTCGTCAATTTTTCAATTCTGCCGCCCAGTTAGTAAGGTGAAGAGATTAATCTATATCCAATCACACCGCCTCATTCGGAAGTTTCCTTCAACTTCAAAGCTTCCCACTGAGCCGGAGTAAATTCTGTCTCCATCTGCAAAACTTCGGCTTGATACTCTACGTCATTTGCCATTTCTGCTAAGGCCACATCAATTTCTGCCCGTTTTTGAGCAGCGAACTGTGTGTTGCTCCATACAGTTTTAGCAAATGATGTTTGGTTTGATGATTTTTATAACATCATTTTAGTCATAAGCGATAGAGTTTTCAATAAAAGGTAAATTAAAATGGCATTTATTAATTACAAAAGTATTAGTACGGTAATTAAAAAATTTCAAATCAAATATGTACAATCTAATTTTATGCTAGAAGTAGATTTTCCAGTTGAACAGTCTTTCAAAGATGAATTAGATTTGCTATTTACCGATGGAGTTATTGATAATTCTGAAGATGCTATTTGCGAAAACCTCATCTATCCAGTATTAAAAGAAGTATGGAAAACTTACCGAAGTAAATTAACACTTTGGAGTCATGAAACATTAGCTTACGATGAAGATTTATCAGGCGTTCCAGATTATACTGGTTTTTGATAAACCTTATTTTTTGACAGTTGAAGCTAAACAAGACAAATTTGAAGAAGGCTGGGGTCAGTGTTTAGCTGAAATGATTGCAGTCCAGCGAATTAATGATGATTTTGCCACCGATGTTTTTGGAATTGTTTCTAATGGGAAAATATGGCAATTTGGAAAGTTACTTTCTGATGTGTTTACTCGGAATAAAAATCTGTATGTAATTCAAGATTTAGATAAATTATTTGCGGCCGTTAATTATATTTTTCAACAATGTGAATTAAAAATACAAAGGCAATAACATAGTGTATTTTTCCTATGAGAGCAGAGGATATTTGCAAAGTTGTCAAGTATACTAAAAACCTCTATCCGAAACGGAGAGAGGCTTTGAAACTTATACAGAAACTTTCTAGATTAACTCCTAACTTTTCTAACCGCCTAAAGTCCGTGTATAAATTACCTGACCTTGGGAATCATAGAGAAAAAGGGACAGGTTGGCATTGTCACCGATTACACCTAGCGCTTCCCGTAAGCTTTGCAAGTGGTTGGTAATATCAACAGCAGTATCCGAGTTCTTAGAATAAGGATTAGCCAAATTATTTTGCCTTATTTGGTCATACTCAGGCGTTAACCGGACAATAATTCCTGCATTGTCTATGCTAAAGGTGCAAATCCGAATTCCATTATTGATGCAGGTTTTATCTAAGTCAGTGCGGGTTTGTTGGAAACTACTAACAACTTGTAATTTTTCTTGTGCTTGTTTGAGGGATGTTGAGTAGGGTTCGATGAGAGATTGAGCTTGAGTATAGTACAAACTATCTTTGGGAACTTTTTTAGTAGTTTGCAAAGCCTGATCCCAGTATGTTGCTGCTGCTTGCCATTGGTTTTGTTGCTCATAAGCTTTGGCTTGCTTGGCGGTGATCAGGGCTTGTTGGTAGGTTTGAACAGCTAATCGTTCTTTAGTAGCGCGATCGCGGACTACTACTAACTTCGGTTTATAATCTACCAACAGCTTTTGAGCTTCTTGGTATCCAACGCTATTCTGGGGAATAGTATTCAAGGCATTAACTACTACTAGCCAAGTAGACTGCACCTTTTGCCAGTCATTCAATGATTTAGCATTAGCTTCTTGCTTCTCGGCTGCAACGGCTACAGCTTTTGCTGATGTTAGTTTTTTCAGCCATTTTTCCTCAGTAAATATCTGTTGATTTATAGCGTGTAAATGGACACGATAATTAAGTAATTTACCCTGCACCAATCCATAGAGTTCGCTACTGGAACTTATAGTTTCTAATGGCGCTATAGCTTGGCGCCATAAGTGTTGCCTAGCTTGTAATTCCTCTAAGCTAGATGCAGGAGTTTGAACTTTTTGTGTCGCCAAAGATGCCGTCTGCAAAGCCTTGACAACCTGGTTGATTTTTTCTGCCCGCCCAGACAAACTTGCTTTTAGTTCTTTTGACACCTGGTAACGGGGCGACCAACTAGGAATCGCATTCAAAGCTGCATTGGCTGTTTCAAGTTCCTGTTGTATAGTAGCTAATTCTTTTTCAGACTTGGCGCGGCGCATCAATTGCGAGGATTTTGTTTTTAATTGCTCGGCGTTTTGCATTTCTTTACACTCAGACATCACACAAGGAGGAGTCAAAAAGTAAGCACTACCGCCTAAGACTACAATTCCCAACAATGCTGCACCTAGTAGGATAGGTTTGACTTGAAATCCTGGCTTTGCAGCCGACAAATTCGGCACATCTGCAAAGGGATCAAACAGTTCCTCTTCCTCAGCCTCATCAATTGATGGAGAATATGTCAGAGATGATGAGGAGTATGAAGATGAATCAGATATTGCTTCCTCATCTCCCCCATCTTCCCCTGCCCCCTGCTCCCTCCTCCCTGCCCCCTGCCCCCTACCCCCTGCGCCCTGCCCCCTGTTCCCTGCTCCCTGCCTCCATCCCCCCGTCTGCTTCAACTCCAAAAAACATTTGGCATAAGGGATTTGTTCACCAAAAATTCTGAGGAAACATTGCACCCGCTGTTCTTTGTGGGGTGCTAGAGACTGAAGTACTTCCTCAACAACTGTAAAAACTAGTTGAGTGTCAACTATTACATCTGATGCGTGTTGCGTTAAAATCATTAGCTCGTCTTTATTGACGGCGCACTTAACCTCGAAGACTTCAGCTGTTAAAACTTCTACAAGTAATTGTTCCTGTAAAGTTTTGGCTAAAAGCTGTAAATCTTCTTGCTGGACTGCTACTTTCATAGAGCTTTCCCGCTGAACTTCTATATTGTTTTGATTATTTTTAAGAGGATGAAACGAACTTTCTCGGTTTATTGAATGCAAATGCACAGTTTAACCAACCACAGCCTGAAAATCTGAACGACCAACTTTCTAACACAAATTCTGACTTTTCACCAAAAATTAAAAAAGCAGTTATTGTTCGCGGCGCTACATTTTCAGATTCATCGGTGAAAAATAAATAATCTATCTTCAGATATAAATTAAAAATTAAAAATGGGAATAATAGAATGTTTGGGTATTTTCACTGCATTATTTCACCACAATTAAATTCATAGGAGCTAGTGTCTTAGAAAATTCTAGTTGCAGAGCAGTTGTTACCAAATTATCCAAAGGTTAAGAAAACGATGCTATGTCAGAGGGTTTTGACAGAAATGCTAATTATCTTCTATGCTGGGAAGCTTGCTGAGGATATTAGTTATGTGTTGTAAACGGGTTGGCTATAGAAATTAATGTACCTGATTTGGTGAATTCGATAAAATTGATCCGTGAAAAATAAATTTTTATAGCTGCTAAAAGCTTCATTCTGCAATAAAGGTGCTGCAAAATATTAAGACAGCAATCCGCAAAAGCTTGGAAAGTATCAGTACAAGGTGTATCAATGGATTTATTAGAGTATCAAGTTAAAGAATGGTTTGGGAAGATAGGCATTCCAGTATTGCCTTCCCAGCGAATTGACCATCCTACAGATTTAAAACGTTTAAAAATTCGTTTTCCAATTGTACTGAAATCTCAAGTACACGGAGCAGAACGAGCAAAAGCTGGTGGAGTCAGGTTTGCTCAAACGACTATCGATGCGATCGCAGCTGCTCAAAATATCTTTAGTTTACCAATATGGGGCGAGTTGCCGGAAGTTGTGCTGGCAGAATCCCAATACGACGCTAACCAGGAATTTTATCTAGCGGTGGTTTTAGATACTGCTGTCTGCCGACCGGTACTTTTAGGTTGCAAAGAAGCGGACATTGATTGGGAATCCGCTGGCGAAAAAATGCACCATGTTGTTGTAGAACAAGAATTCTCGCCATTTTATGCCCGACGACTAGCTTTGAAAATGGGTTTGCAAGGAACGCTGATGCAGTCGGTAAGCAACGTTGTGGAGAAGATGTACCACTTATTTGTGCAAAAAGACCTGGATTTAGTTGAAATCAATCCCTTGGCAGTCAGTGCTACTAATCAAGTTATGGCTCTCAATGGTAAAGTCAGAGTCAACGAACGGGCGATCAAGCGTCATCCCGATCTTGCCGAAATGGCGGCAAAAATTATCAGCCGTCATACCAGTACTGAAATCAACGGTATTTTAGGCGACTGGGATGGTGTAGCAATGCATGGAAAAATCGGTATTTTAGGTAATGGTACTGGTTCGGTGATGGCAACTTTGGATTTAGTCGCTAATGCTGGTGGTAATCCAGGTGTTTGTTTGAATCTACGTCATGCTTTCCTTACAGATACTACACCAACAACCTTCCGCGATCGCCTAGAAATGGGTCTGAAAATGCTGGAGGCTGATAAAAGTATTCAAGTAATATTAATTAACTTTCTGGGTAGTATTCCTCAAATTGAGGAAGTAATTGAAGCGATCGCCAGAGTTGTACAGCCAGACAATAGCGAACTTCAATCACAAATTATACGTTCTAATGGTAATAAAATGCGGCGCGAGCTTAATTTTCCATCTTTAGTTGTCCGCCTTGCTGGTTCTGAATTTAGTACTGCAAGAAAATATTTGACAACACTAAAAACCCACAGTAACGCGCTGCTTGTGGTAGAAAATTTAGATGAGGCAGTGGATGCAGCAGTTCGTCTTGCTAAACCAACGGTTAATAAAAAGTAGTGAGCAATAAGTAGGTGGGTGTCAATATTTGTCGTTGGGATAAGGCAGGGAGCAGGGAGCAGGAGTTATTTATCCTTCATCTCCATCACTCATTACTCACTATTCATTACTCATTACTCAGCACTTTCATGTCCCTTTCTTCAAGCCCAGTGTTTTAACTCACTGGCTTGGTAAATTTAAGGTAATTTTTTATGAACTTAACGCCAGAAAGTAAAGTCTTAATTCAAGGCTTTTGTGAATTTATATCAAGCACCTATGTTGATCAAATGAAAGCTTATGGCACGAATTTGGTAGCTGGTGTCAATGCTGGATGCGGCGGCCAAGAACTGCATGGACTGCCAGTCTTTGATTTAGTAGAGGAGGTAATAGAAAAATTTGGGGCAATTGACACGACAATCATTTGTGTAGATCCTTATGATGTACTAGATGCGGCATTAGAAGCGATCGCATCTAAGATTCGCCAGATCATTATTATTACTGCTGGTGTGCCGCCTTTGGATATGGTACAATTACTCCGCAAAGCCGAAGCCTGTGAAACTTTGGTCATAGGGCCAAATAGTCCGGGGATCATTGTACCGGGAAAAATTCTCTTAGGGACTCAACCCAGCGAATTTTATACTCCTGGGACAGTGGGGATCGTTAGTCGTAGCAGCACCCTCACCTACGAAATTGCCTACGAATTAACAAAAGCAGGTTTAGGGCAGTCGATTAGTGTCAGTATTGGTAGTGATGCGATCGTCGGTTCCTCGTTTCTGCAATGGTTGCAAATTCTTGATGAGGATGAAACTACAGAGGCGATCGTTTTAGTCGGTCAACCTGGTGGTGGTAGTGAAGAAGCAGCAGCCCGATACATTGCTGAGGCAATTGATAAACCAGTAATTGCCTACATTGCAGGTAGACTTGCACCACCAGGAAAAAGTTGGCGCCAAACCGGCACTTTAGCAACGGTTATCGGACGCGATCCCAATTTTGGCACAGCCCAAAGTAAATTAGCTGCTTTAAAAGAAGCAGAAGTTCCGGTAGCCGAACGCCCTTCTCAGATTCCAGAATTATTGAGAAAAGAGATTAACTAATTACTAATTCGTATTTTGTAGTTAAGAATTCAATTACGAATTACGAATTATTTAGTCTTGGGAACGATTTTGAGGGAATAGGTAGGCGATCGCAGCGTAACCCGAAAAACTGAGTAAACTAACCAAAAAAGCGGCCAGAACAAAAGTAGACATAATGTTATACTCTATGCAATTCCCAAATTTTGGTGTCTATCAACAAACAAAAATGTGGGATACTTTCAAATTAACAATTGGGTATGACACAGCCATGACTACCTTGTGTCAATCCCTCAGACTCAAAATTTTTTAGCTCAACTTAAGCCAAAGGCAGAAAAAACCGAAACGTACTGCCAACTCCCAATTCGCTTTCTACCTGAATCTTACCGCCTTGTAGTTCAATTAAACGGTGGGAAATAGTTAAACCGATACCAGTACCTCCCGAATGGCGATCGCGCGATTGGTCGGCTCGCCAGAAGCGCTCAAACACATGGGGCAGGTTTTCTGGAGCGATACCAATGCCTGTATCTATCACCGCAATCCAGAGTTGAGAAGCTTCAGTCCCAACATCAATGGTAATTGAACCTTCGTTAGTGTAATATACTGCATTACCTAGTAAATTCACTAACACCTGTTCTGTCCGATCAATATCTGCCAATACAGGAGGTATTACAGATGGACACTTTAAAATCAGAACTGGTCCATCTTCTAACAGTTGGTCGGTAAATTTCTCCATTAATGACTCTAACAACGGACGCAGATTTATCCGTTGGATATTAATTGGCAGATAACCTGCTTCTGCCTTAGACAATTCTTGTAAATCGTTCACCAATCGCTCTAAACGCTTTGTTTCTTTAGCTAAACGCCGATAGATTTCAGGAGACGCTTCAATTTGCCCATCAGCCAGTTCTTCCAAGTAACCGCGCACCACTGTTAACGGTGTTCGTAGTTCATGGGTCATATCTCCAATTACTTCTCGCCGCCGCGCTTCTACCCCTTCTAAACTGGCTGCCATTCGGTTGAAACTAGCACTTAGTCCACTGAGTTCTGGAATATCAGATACAGGTAGTCGTGCATCCATCTGACCAGCAGCAAACTTTTGGGTGATTTGTTCCATCTCGGTTAACCGCTGCGTAATCCGTCTGGACACCCAGTAACTCAATCCTCCGGCGGCGGTAGTGCCGACTAAGACTGACCAAATAGTGCTTCGTTGCCAAGCAAGTTCAAATCCTGTAACCAATTCAGCACGGACATCGATTAAGTCGAACCCCTGATTTTCTAATCCTTCCAAATGCAGTACAAACAAACGTGGGGAAGAGATTTTGCTGATGCTCACCAGACTAGCTACCCCCACGATCATCACTACTAAGTGGGAGAAAAATAAGCGCGTTCTCAGACCCATCTTCATAACATTTACGCTACCAGAGGATCTTCAAATTTATAGCCAACCCCAACAACAGTTTTAATAAAAGTAGGATTTGCCGGATCGGGTTCAATCTTTTTTCGCAATCGAGCTACATGAGTATCTACCACTCGTTCATCGCCAAAAAAGTTATCTCCCCAAAGTTTATCTATTAGTTGAGTGCGGTTCCAAACTCGACCAGGATTGCTGACAAAGGTGGTAAGCAAGTTAAATTCTAGGGTAGTTAAGTCCAAAATTTCAACTTCTTTGGAATTCATTTGGCGATTGGCAGTACGCTGGTCTACATCGACGATAAAGTGTTGGGTACGATTAACTTGATGTTGTCCCCCTTGGCGGAGGCTACGCCGTAATAGTGCCCGCACCCTAGCTACCAACTCTCTGGGGCTAAAGGGTTTGACCATATAATCATCAGCACCAGTAGATAGACCAATGACGCGATCGATTTCCTCACCCTTAGCCGTGAGCATCAAAATGTAAGGATCTTTTACACCTGGTTTCTGGCGAATTCGGGCACAAACTTCTAACCCATCTAAACCAGGAATCATTAAATCTAGAATGATTAAATCCGGTGGTTGATCCTGAAACATCCGCAGAGCATTCACGCCATCGCGGCTAGTGCGACAAAAAAAACCTTCTTTTTCTAAAGAGATTTCGATTAAATGAGCTATTTCTGGTTCATCTTCAACTATTAAAATATCCATTTCAATATAGAGTCAAGCAAAATTGAACTGGGGATTGGGGACTAGGGAATAAGAGATTCTGGATGGGGATTTAAACCCCACCCAATCTGATAAACTTCTACAACTTTGCAATAGCTGAGTATAGATTCCAATAGATTTGAAATTGGGTTCTAAAGGTTTGAATTTGACGGCGTGCGATAACTATAGCCAAGATTAGAATCTTTTTGAATGTGTGTTTTAATGCTGTCGAGATCAATGAAGCAGTCAGCAACATCAATCAAACTTTCACTGGTCGTTGTTTGGAGACTGACCACTTCTACCCGAACCCCCATTCTGCTGACAGCGTTCACTGCATAAGCTAAATCTCCATCCCCACTAACTAAAACCGCTGTATCATAATAAGGGGCTAAAGTGATCATATCTACAGCAATTTCTACGTTCAAATTTGATTTTTTGAAATTCTCTGCTGCTAAAACAAGCTCTTTTGCCACTACACGATAGCCATTACGACGCATCCACAATAAAAAACCCTGTTGCTTTTCATTGCTGAGATCAACTCCAGTATAGAAGAAAGCACGTAACAGTCTTGAGCCGTTGGTTAAATGACAAAGTAATTTAACATAGTCAATTTCTATACCAAGTTGTAAAGCTGTATGAAATAGGTTTAAGCCATCAATAAAAATAGCAACTCGACCACGATTCAAGCTATTGAAAATCGAACTATCAGGTGCAGTATCTTGTATCTTTTTGATATCTTTACCTTTGACAGCAGTATCAGTCAAATTTTGCCCTTGCCAATGGGGTTTCGCTTTAAGTATTTTAGGTTCCTTAAATTCACTTTTTTGTTTGCTAAAATTAGTTATAATCATTGATACCTCTGATTTTAAAGTTGGAAAAAGTTTTGGGTAAATTGTCTATAGTATAGTTTGTGCCGATTTATGAACCTAGCAGGTAATGGTCTTAAGTCACTACATACAGATAAACTTAACTGGCGCTCAAGGTTCGTTCAAAGTAGACATCCCAAGAGATTTTAATTTTTCCCAGGGTTGGTTTAACGAGATATTGCGCCTCTGTCCACAGATATGTTAATCTTTACTCACCAAGACAGCAAGAGTCTGGAGAAAATAAATCCTTTTGTCAGAATAGGGGCAAGAATCCGCAAGCGTCATCTATCTCTTTTATTTTACCTCTGTATTTTAATAACCTCACAGTCAGGAAGTTGAGATTTACCGCAGGCTAGGGACGATCAAATACTGACAGAGTTAGAAGCATTAGTAATGTAATGTACGATGCTTGTGGCGCGCTAGGCCAACGCACCTCAAGAGGTAGGTTGTACGAAGGTATTTAAGTAATATTTAATTTAATCAGCACTGACGAAAATACTAGATTCCCGACTTCTTGCAAGAAATCGGGAATCTGAGTCTTAGCCTTTAGCTAACTTGTTATTAGATGTGTAGTAAACTTTACTACCAGTATCAGGGACAAAATGGCAGCTGATGCATGAATGCCATAATGACTTCCAAATTGGTTCTTCTGATTTGTGGAAATACTCACCCATTACTGGTTTTATTGCCTCAGTTGCCTTCAACAAATTGTAGTGAGGGATGTTAAGGAATATATGGTGAGCAACATGAGTACCGATATCGTGATGGATATGATTAACCAAACCATAATCACGGTCAATACTAGAAATTGCACCTTTTAAAAAAGTCCAATCTTCTCCACGATACCAGGGAATATCTGGCTCAGTGTGGTGCAAGAATGTCACCAAATCTAGCCAAACTATGAACACAAGGTAGGGTACAGCATAATATTTCAGCAACCACATCCAACCCCATTGGTAGGTGAGGAAACCGAGCAAACCTACCATGCCAATCAAAAGTACAGTGCTAGTGATGACATCCCATTTTTCTGATGGTTTAAAAAGCGAACTGCTGGGCAAAAAGTGGGAGCCTTCTTTATTAGGAGAACGCTTAAACAAATACACAGGATAAGCCAATAGAAAAACGTAATATCTGCCTATTTTTTGAGCTAAAGGCATTTCCTTGTATTGTGATTCTGTCACAGGATACCAGCTTTCATCGTTATCGATATTGCCAGTATTTTTGTGATGAGTTCTATGGCTAATCCGCCAACCATGATAAGGAACAAGTATTGGTGTGTGAGAAAGATGTCCAATCAAATCATTGAGCCATTTGTGCTTAGAAAAAGATTGGTGTCCGCAGTCATGTCCGACTACAAACAAAGCCCAAAACATCGTTCCTTGCATTAGCCAAAAAATCGGGAAGAAAAGCCAAGAATCCAGGTAATAAGCAACTGCATAAAGCAGAGCAATAATCAAGATGTCACGAAAGAAGTAAAAAAGTGATTTTGTCACATTTGGCTGAAAACATTCGGCAGGGATTGCAGCTTTTAAATCTTGAAGAGTAAAAGGCAATTTTGTCGCATCCTCAGATGTTCTACCACCAGGAGGATTGTTGAACGTAATGATATTTGATTGCACTGGATTCTTTTGTTGGATATAAATCGGAACTTGATTTGAGACAAAATCATCTCACCTCTAGGATGCCCACGAAACTAGCGATCGCTAACACAAAAGAGGATAATTTCTGGCAGATTATCTAAAATTTTATTCAGTAAAAAATCGCCAGATTCTATTTAAACACAGCATGATAAACGCTCTCGTTGGTTCAAGAGCGTGAGTCTAATTACAGCGCTATTTATTGCTCTGTATAATGTTCGTCGAAAGTTTTATAGCCAACATCAGTTGTATATAGTTGACATTGGTCTGTAATCTGCTTCATTAAAGACCAAGAAAACTGACACTCATCATGCAGATAAGGCTCCCAATTTTCTTTGATGCTGCTGTAAGCTAACCGCAAATTATAGGAAGGAATCGCAGTGGAAATATGATGAGGTACATGAACATTGATATCGTGGCACAAAACTTCTACCCAACGCGGATAATCGCAATGAATAGTTCCATATAGCTGTGCTAAAGCTTCGTTCCACTTGTTCGCTGTCGTAAAAGGGACATCTGCGGCAGTATGGTGAACAATAGTAAAAGTACTCATCCAAAAATGGTAAACCATCCAGGGTACTAGCCAAAATTTGACAAAGCCCCAGATACCAGTTGTGGCGATGAGGAGTGGGAAAGCGATCGCAGCAAACACCACTACTACAGCCACAGAAAGCTTGATACTCGATTGGTCTTTAGTTTTGAAGTTCCGCCAATCAAAATGCACCACAGCCCAATGTCCAATGGAACCTACCCACCAGAAGCGTTTACGCATGAACAGTTCAAAAGCAGACTGCCGGGTTTTATCCCAATTTTCAAACACTTCTGGTCTAATTGGATGCCAAGCGTTATCCTCATCCAGCTTGTTGGTATGAGTATGGTGATAATTATGCTTAATGCGCCAACTATGAAAGGGGTAAATTAACGGCATCATGAAGAAGTGCCCTACCAAATCATTTACCCAACGACGTTTGGCAAAAGACCTGTGACCACAATCATGGCCAATAACAAAAAAACCTGTTAAAGCAGTACCCGTAAAAATCCAAGCTAGGGGTAAGAGAAACCAAGGAGTGATGGCTAGGCTGTAATAGCCCAAGGCGACTGCCAAGACACTCAGCAGTATTTGTGTCCAAGCTTTGCGACGGTTCTGCTGAAAACATTCCCGTGGCAGGGTTTTGACAATATCTTTGAGCCTAAAGTCGGAATTACCAGGCTCGTCACTTAGTTTCTGGCTGTTAATTATTGATGTAGTCATGGACACCTGAAAAACAACAAACTCCTCCACCAAGTCACCAAAAAGCAACTTGCCGCAAAAACTCTTCACATTAGCGCTTCGGATTATAGCAACCTAACAGACACAAGCGCACCCGTAAATAGCTTTTTGAAAAGTTAGGAGTAAAAAGTGATAAGTAAAAACACCCTTATGTAACTCTTAACTCCTAACTTCTGTAGAGACGCGATTAATGAGCCAGCGCGTTGCGGTGAGGGGATCGCAGTCTTCTCCCAAGGGGAGACGCCAAGGGCGATGGCGGTTCCCGTCGATTGCGTTAGCGACGAAGGAGCGTCACCCCCGAACGCGAAGGGGGGTTCCCACGCCACTTGCTCCACTTGGGGAAACCCCAAGACCGCAGTGACTCCCCGTTGTAGCGACTGGCATCGCGTCTCTACTCTTAACTAACTTTTGTTGGGGCCAACTTCACATTAGTAGCAAGACCAACTGCTTGTAGCAATTGAACTGTCATCCAAGTTAAATCGATTTCCCACCATTCCAGCCCATGACGAGCTGAGTATTGAAAGGCATGATGGTTATTATGCCAGCCTTCACCAAAAACTAGTACAGCTACCCACCAGCAATTAGTAGAGCGATCGCCAGAATCATAGCTCTGATAGCCAAATTTATGAGTAGCGCTGTTTACCAACCAAGTGCAGTGGTAAACCCAAACAATCCGAACAAAAATTCCCCAAATCACAAAGGGCCAGCCACCCAGAAGCAAAAGCAGTACACCCAGAGCAACCTGGATCAAAATGAAATATTTTTCTAAAAACTGATAAACTGGGTCTTCGGCAATGTCTTTGGTGAAACGAGGAACATCAGCGTGAGCGGGACAGTAGTGAATAAGCCAATCCATGTGGCTCCACCAGAAGCCTTTATTAGAATCATGGGGATCGGCGTCAGTATCAGAGTATAAATGATGGATACGATGTGTCCCGACCCACTCAATTGGGCCTCCTTGACATGAAAGTGTGCCGAAGAAAACCAAGAGATATTCTAGCCACTTGGGAGTTTGAAAACTGCGGTGGGTGACAAGGCGGTGAAATCCTAGAGTAACTCCTAAACCACCTGTTACCCAGTACAGCAAGAAACCCACACCAACTGCTGTCCAGCTAAAGTTACCAGGAACAAAGGCAAATAAAGCGCCGATGTGCAGTCCAATGAAAAACAGAGTATTAACCCAGTTAATTTGAGGTTTGGTTGAAGTAGCAATTGTCATGCAGTAACCTGAATTTTAATTTTTCCTGCCGAAGAACAGCGCGATCTGAAAATCCGCATATCTATAATTTTTTTGAACCGAGGAACTGATGAACAGCTTAGAACAGCTGCGGCAAGCAGAACATGCACTGTTAGAAATTTTTTCTGGAATTGACACTCAGGTCAAGCATAATCTAAAACGAGTGCTGGATGCTTTTCGTAATCACCGTGTAGGGGCACACCACTTTGCTGGTGTAAGTGGCTATGGTCATGATGATTTAGGACGAGAAACTTTGGATAAAGTTTTTGCCGAAGTTATGGGTGCTGAAGCTGCGGCGGTGCGAGTGCAGTTTGTTTCGGGAACTCATGCGATCGCCTGTGCTTTGTTTGGTGTCCTCCGTCCTGGAGATGAAATGTTAGCAGTGGTTGGTTCTCCCTACGATACGCTTGAAGAAGTCATTGGTTTACGGGGTCAAGGTCAAGGTTCCCTTATCGAGTTTGGCATAAATTACCGCCAATTGGAGCTAACCCCAGCAGGAACTATAGATTGGCAAGCAATAAGAACTAGTGTGGCTGAAAAGACTCGTTTAGTCTTAATTCAGCGTTCTTGTGGCTATTCTTGGCGTCCTAGCTTATCAATTGCTGATATTGAAAAAATCGTTCACTTAGTCAAGCAGCAAAATCCGAACACCGTTTGCTTTGTAGATAACTGCTATGGCGAATTTATTGAAACCAGGGAACCCATAGCCGTAGGTGCTGATTTAATGGCGGGGTCATTGATTAAAAATCCTGGTGGCACTATTGTCAGCGCTGGTGGTTATGTCGCCGGTCGTGCCGATTTAGTGGAAGCATCCGCTTGTCGTCTCACTGCTCCCGGTATTGGTAGTTATGGCGGTGCTACTTTTGACCAAAATCGCCTGCTGTTCCAAGGCTTATTTCTCGCGCCGCAGATGGTGGGAGAGGCGATGAAAGGGACTTATCTGACTGGTTATGTATTTGATAAACTCGGTTATCCAGTGAATCCTGCTCCCCTGGCTCCTCGTGGGGATGTAATTCAGGCAATTAAACTTGGTTCTGCCGCAAAGCTAATTGCTTTCTGTAAAGCCATACAACAGCATTCTCCGATTGGTTCCTACTTAGACCCTATTCCAGATGATATGCCGGGGTATGAGAGCCAGGTGGTGATGGCTGGGGGGACGTTTATTGAGGGGAGTACTTTGGAATTATCAGCCGATGGGCCTTTGCGTGAGCCTTATGTGGTTTATTGCCAGGGTGGGACTCATTGGACTCATGTAGCGATCGCCCTCGAAGCTGCGATCGATGCAGTCGGAAGTAGTGGTTTTTCACACAGCATATAGTTGGCTCGACTTTCAATATTTTGTGGGCAAATGTGAAAGTAACTTTCTCAGATCAACAGATATCTAACCAAATTTTCTAGCGCACAGTTTTGCATTAATTCAGAGTAATTACATAATTTTATGTAAATTATCTACAAACTTATGCAAAACCGTACTTAGTTGAAACTATCTACAATTAAGATGTAATTACTTGATAGCTTCTTCTATATTGGCGCCCTTCAATTTAGCACCCTCTAGATTAGAACCCTTCAGTTTAGCTGCTTTCAGGTTAGCTCCGTACAGAGTAGCGTCTCCTAGATTGGCTCCATAAAGAGTAGCTCCCTCCAAGTTGGCTTTTTGGAGAAAGGCTCCTGATAAGTCAGCTTTCTGTAAGTAGGCTCCTGACAAATTAGCTCCTGACAGACTAGCTCCCGACAAGTTTGCACCTGACAGGCTAGCTCCCGATAAGTCGGCTTTATATAGTTTTGCTCCTGACAGGTTAGCTCCATACAATTTAGCTCCTGACAGTTTAGCTTCGTGTAAGTCGGCATCGGATAGATCGGCATTTGGAGCATTTCCTGTGCTTGTCAGTGCGTCCAAGTCAGCTTGTACAAATGCATAAGCTGGAACACTAGTCAAGGAGAACACCAAAGCTAAAACAAGAGCAGTCACCGCTACGATCTTTTTGATCGCAATTAGATTTTTCATGATTGCTTATTTCCTTACCTTGCAAAATTGGTTAGTTACCAGAAATAAGATTATCACTATCTGGATTGCGTAAGTATAAGCTCTAGTATTTGTAAATCTTATAGTAGCCAAAACGCCGGGTAGTAACTTCAGTGCATTACCTGTAGCAACTTGAAGTCTAACTGAACACTGAAACCCTTTGCTGTTAGCCTTATGACACAATTAGAAAAATTAAGATATAACTACTATGACAGAAAGGCTCAACCGGACTGAAGCAATCCTAAAGGAGAACAGTAAGTAATGAGCGATCGCCATACCACGACTGCTGCAAGTCTCAATGTCTACATCCAAGGTCAAGGATTCCCAATTTTAGGCTTACATGGTCATCCTGGTACTGGTCGTAGTCTTTCTGTCTTTACTAACCATTTATCAAAACGCTACAAAACTTTTGCTCCTGATTTACGTGGATATGGCAAAAGTCGCTACAACCACAATTTTGAGATGAATGACCATTTGACTGATCTAGAAGCGCTGCTAGACCGCTTAGAGATTGAAAAATGCCTAGTATTGGGATGGTCACTTGGGGGCATCCTGGCAATGGAGTTGGCATTACGTTTGCCAGAGCGCGTTACTGGGCTAATTTTGGTGGCGACAGCCGCAAAACCCCGTGGTAGTCATCCGAGCATTACTTGGCAGGATAATTTATATACTGGCGTTGCTGCCTTGTTGAACTATATAAAACCGAGTTGGCAATGGAATATTGAAACTTTTGGTAAGCGATCGCTTTTTCGCTATCTAATCCAACAACATACATCTACCAGTTACAACTACATCGCCAAAGAAGCAGTACCGGCTTATTTGCAAACCTCTCCGGCGGCGACTCGCGCTCTTTATAGTGCAATTCAATCGGGATACAACCGACTTCCAGATTTGCAACTAATTCAATGTCCGACTTTAGTACTTGCTGGTGAACAAGACCGCCACATAACATCTGATTCCAGCTTACAAACTGCTCAACACCTCCAAAATTCTCAGTGGCAGTGCTATGCCAACACCGCACATCTTTTTCCGTGGGAAGTCCCCCAGCTGGTTCTCAGTGACATTGATCGTTGGCTGGAAGAACATCCGCAGGTAATTAATAGGCAATAGTTTTTTAATGGGTAAAAATTTTGACTATTGATGACGAAGAAACAGAGAGAGAAGATATGGTGACGCAATGAGTAAAAAGACGCGGCAATGCCGTAAAAGAATTATCTGCGTCTTTGTGTCTTTGCCTCTCCACACCGCTTCATTCTGTTTATTCTTTGGCCTAACTTAAATTTGACCGCCAAAGGCAGGCTGTACTTTGCGGTCAAATCTTTCCCCCAAGTCGTCAGCAATCGTTAAGGTATTAGGTTTGCAACGCTTGACACTCACAACAATTCCCGTAGCTCCTTCAAGCTCCAAATCTTCTATGTATCCTTTGCTTGCTAATGTTGCATCGGAAGAACTCAGAAATGGGCCGAAGTAGTACGTGCAGCGGGGATTTTGCGTTACAATCTCTACCCACCAAGCCAAGCCGAGGTTCTCAAACGTGTTAATTAACACTTCCTTGAGGTTATGCCAAATGGTTTTCATGGTTTTCGCCGATTTATAAACGTGCTACAGGGTGTGAAACGATATGCTACTTTATTATCTTTTACATTTCTTTATACTCTGTTACGTTATTTTTTAAAAGAGATTTTGTGTAATTTATCTAAGTGCAGCGTATTTAGCGATCGCTGGCGATAAATCTCATAAAGCGCCATACCCGCTGCTACCGAGGCATTCAGGCTAGGAGTCTTACCCTGTAGAGGAATTGAAACTAAAAAATCACAGGAGCGTTGAGTCAACATACCCAGACCTTCACCTTCTGAGCCAATTACCAAAACGATGGGGCCGGTGAAATTGACTGTATGCAGAGGTTCGCTACCACTTGCAGCAGTGCCATAAATCCAAAAGCCAGCTTCTTTTAATTCTTCTAAAGAGCGGCTGAGATTGACAACTCTAGCGACAGCAAAATTTTCTAAAGCGCCTGCTGCCACTTTCATCACAGTAGAAGTGATCCCAGATGCTCTTCTTTGGGGAATCACTAACCCTTGAGCGCCGATTGCTTCAGCGGTGCGAATAATTGCTCCCAAGTTGTGGGGATCGGTAATTCCGTCAGCTACGACAATTACAGCATCGGTTACAGACTTGCACTGTTCAATTAGATCGGGCAATTCGGTGTAGGCGTAGGGAGCGATTTGTGCTGCCACACCTTGGTGATTAGCGCCGTTGGTGAGATAGTCTAAGCGCTTGGGTTCAACCTCATCAATAACTGTGCCATTTTCCTTCGCTTGTAAGAGAAAATGGTGAAAGCTGGGATCGTAGCGCAGACGGGTAGTAATCCAGAGACGGTTGAGATTGCGCTGATTTTGCAATGCACTCAATACGGGGTGACGACCGTAGATGAGATCGTTATCTTCTTCTATCGGTTGTGTAGATGCAGATGGCTGGGAAAAGTTATTATTTCGTTGTCGGGAGTTCCCATAACTGGGGTTGCTATCGATTTTTCTGGGATTGCGATTCGGATTAACAACAGAGATAGTGTTGCCATCTACTTTTCTGGGATTGCGAGTCGGATTAGCAGCAGAGATGGGGTTGCTATCGATTTTTCTGGGATTGCGAGTTGGATTAGCCACAGAGATGGGGTTACTATCGATTTTTCTAGGATTGCGAGTCGGATTAGCCACAGAGATGGGGTTGCTATCGATTTTTCTAGGATTGCGAGTCGGACTCGTAACAACACGCTTACCTTTAATCTTTACGGGTTGTCCACGATTGGGTTCGTTAGAAGTCCTGATTTTTTTTGGTTTATTCTGCATTTTAGTTATGGATATAGCGTATGGTTGATCATCCCGATTGCCTCAATTTCTTGAACCTAATCTAGTGTTACGGCAACTGTGAAATTGAGTTTTCACTCTTTTTCTATATGAAGTATTTGCAATAGTTCGGTTAGACGCTGATAATCGGTGAGATATAAGTAGCCAATTAAGGTTTCTAGACTAGTTGCCTGTTGATAAATTTCGGGATTAAGTCGCTTAGGGCGTCCTGTTGCGGCGTTTCTACCCCGTCGGACAATTTCTAATTCGGTATCCCTGAGATGAGGAATCAGCGATCGCAAATGTAGCGCTTGTGTTTCCGCTCTTACCTGCTCCACTACCAGACTATGGTAAATCCCTGACCGCTGCAATGGCAGCAGATAGAAAATTCTAACATACAATTCATAAATTGCATCTCCTAAATACGCTAAAGCAGTAGGAGAAATTTGTTGCACTTGTGAAAGGGAAATCTGTTGGAATGGCGCTGTAGTTGCCAAGAGTGCTTGATCCCAAGATAAACCCTGTTTGGGAGTTTTATCTTGTCCATCTAATAGCTCTTCCTCCTGTGACTTCACAAATAAATCATTCCTTGACGGGCTCTATTTGGCAGGCATTCTTCGCAAAGATTGATTTTTCTGAAGTATGCCATGATAGTATACTTAGCATAATCAATACTATCAAAATTACTTCCTAATTTCATCTTTTTGATTGAGAGTTGGCATTTTAAATCACCCTGATGTCAACATCTGTAAACCAAATTCCGCCTACTTATTGTGGTCTGTGTCGAAGATAGGGTAAAATCTGAACATCAAATTTACGCTTTAGCTCGATCGCATCGTCGTGCTTACTTAGTAAGTGACAATTTTTAACTATACAGGATCAAGTCTACTTATCGACAAACATGCTGGCTTGATAATTCTTACAAATTTCTCAGCTTTGATTATTTATCAGATATTATAGCCAGCTATTACATACCCAACGACTGGGTTTTTATATCTTTAAGTTATTGCTTAACTTTAAATATAGTAGCTCAACTGGCTTTTTGCCTCTCCCACAAGGAGAGAGGTTTTTTGCCAGAAGTTTTAAAAATTAAGCTATCTGATGTTGAATCTAGATAGCTAAATTGAACTCTCAGGTCTAGCAATCAAGACTACTTGACGTTTTCTAGAGCGTCTTCAACTGATTTTTGCAGGGAGAGAAACTTCTCTAGGCGAACAAGCTTGACCGTTTGAGTTACGCGGGCATTCGTGACAATTTGCAAAGTGCCTTCAGCAGTTTGAGCCTGCTTGGCTAGCTGCACCAGAGCGCCCAAGCCAGAGCTATCTACAAAGTCAATTTGTGAGAGATCCAAAATAATATGCTTAGGGCCCTCGTCAATCTTGCTGCCAAGTGTCTTGCGAAATGTCGGCTCAGAAAAAGCATCTAACAAACCTGTGAGGCGGAATAGCTGACAGTTATCCCGGACTTCACGAGTGCCCCTCAGGCTAACGGTTAGATTTAGCGGCTCAGCAATAATTCCCTCCTCATGAGTTAAAGTGAACGCTCAAGTATAGATGGTTTTTGAGCAAGTTGTCTACGATCTGTTGGAATAGGAGATTGGGTACTGGGGATTGGAAAATTTTTCTCCGATCTTTTAGTCCCCAATGCCCCATTTGCATTTTGCTATTTTTATTTAACCCCAAATGCGACAAATTGACTCTTGCTTTTTGCTCCAATTCAAAATTAAAAATGCTTAGTTCAAAAATAAATCTTTCATTTTTAATTTTTAATTTTGAATTCCCCGAAGGGTTTGACGTGCTGTTCGCATGGATTGAACAAATTGCTCAAACAAGTAATCAGCATCATGGGGGCCAGGACTGGCTTCTGGGTGATACTGTACGGAAAATACAGGTAGAGATTTGTGACGTACCCCGGCAATGGTGCGATCATTTAAGTTCAGGTGGCTGATTTCCACAACTGCCGTAGGCAAAGAATCTGGATCAATAGCAAAACTATGGTTTTGGCTAGTAATTTCTACCCGTTGTTGTAAACCGGCAGGCTGATTCAAACCACGATGACCAAATTTGAGTTTATAGGTTTCTGCCCCTAGTGCATGACCTAAAATTTGGTGTCCCATACAAATACCAAAAATTGGTTTTTGACTTAACAGGAGTGCTTTGGCAGTTGCAATCCCTTCAGTTACGGCAGCAGGGTCGCCAGGACCGTTAGAAAGAAATACACCATCTGGATTGTATTTGAGGATTTCCTCTGGTGGTGTATCAGCAGGTACAACAATCACCTTACAACCGTAACTTACTAGGCGACGTAAGATATTACGTTTTATGCCAAAGTCAAGGGCAACAACCGTAAAGGCTTCCCCAAGATTTTCGGCAGCTTCAGAGTTGAATTCCCAAGCTGGAATTGTCGGTTCTGCCCATTCATAAGCTGTTGGGGTAGTGACTTCACGAACCAGATTCAATCCTGCCATGTTGGGAGCCGTTAGTACCTGCTCTAGCAATTCTGCTTCATCGAGAATGGTTGTAGAAATGCCACCGTTCATCGCTCCAAACATCCGAATTTTGCGGGTGAGGGCGCGGGTATCAATGCCGTAGATCCCCGGTACTTGGTTATGCTTGAGGTAGTCAGGTAAAGATTGTGTCGATCGCCAGTTACTTGGACGCTGACAAATATTCCGAGCGATCGCACCCCGCACTTGAGGCCCATCTGATTCTTCATCTTCAGGATTGACGCCAGTATTCCCCAATTCAGGATAGGTAAAAATAACTATCTGACCGCGATAACTAGGGTCAGTCAGGACTTCTTGATAGCCAGTCATGCCAGTGTTGAATACCACTTCTCCGATCACGGTTCCCGTCGCACCGAAAGACCAACCGCGATAAGTGGTTCCATCTGCTAGGACAAGTAAAGCTGGGATTGCTGCGTCAGTCAGGGGCATAGGCGATAGAGTGGGGATTGGGTATGGGGCATTGAAAAGAGGCAGAGGGGTAGGGTGCGGGGGGCAGAGGAGAGGATATTTTCCCCTGCTCCCTGCTCCCTGCTCCCCCACTTCTTCCCCATTGCCCAATACTGCGATTGCTAATTATCCCATAAGTTGAGCAATTGGGAGTTTTTAAGATAGTTAATTAAAATTAAAAGGGAATTAAAGTATCGGGAGTGGATTTGGCAAAGCTTGGGCAGTTAAAATTAATTATGCTTCAGTCTTTTTTATCCCGTGCAACCCTAATTTTTGTATCAAGCGTTCTAGCGATTTTATGTGTTGCCTGTAGTGAAGACAAACAAAACACCGCGACTGGTGGCAATGACCAACCCACACCTGTTGGGGATCTGGCATCAGTAAAGCCGACTGTCGAACCAGTAACACCCGCAGCTACCCCAGAAGCGCAGCCGCTAGAACCGTCTGAATCTGAAAGTGAACCAAGTCTTTTTGAAATGGGGCGAGACAAAGCTGTTGGCGCTTGGAGTATCAGCCAATCGGCTCAATCTCCAGATGACTGGAAGTTGGTGGCGAGTCAGTACCAGGATGCGATCGCGCTGATGCGAAGAGTGCGGCCACAAAGCCCAGAATTTGCGATCGCTCAAACCAAAATCACGGAATATCGCCGCCAAGTTAAATACGCCCAGCAGCAAGCTAATCCTCGCCCTGTTGCAGTTAGAGAACCTCAGAAAATAGTAGTTGTTGTTCCCCAAAGAGAAACCATACCAAAGTTTACTTTACCTCCTATACAAACAAAACCGTTATCACCAGAGCCAGGTTTGCCGTCATCAGCAGTGGTGATTCCAAATGAAGCAGTATTTACAGCCCCGATAAAAAGGCGAATTGGTGGCACGCCAATTGTGGAAGTCACCTTCAATGGCCAGCAAAAATTTGAGATGATTGTGGATACGGGAGCGAGTGGTACTGTCATTACCCAACAGATGGCCAATGCATTGGGAATCGTCACAGTGGGGAAAGCTAAGGCAAACACTGCAAGTTCCAGAGCGGTAGAATTTCCTGTGGGTTATGTTAATTCGATGGCAGTTGGCGGGGTAATAGTGAATAAAATACCAGTTGCGATCGCAGGTGCGGAACTAGAAACTGGACTTTTAGGACATGACTTTTTTGGTAATTATGATGTCACCATTAAGCGTAATGTCGTAGAGTTTCGCCCACAATTGCGATCGCAAATCAATTCCCCAGAAACTCAACTAACTGCTCCAATTTCGTCCAAGCCGCTCCACTCTGTAGGATATCCTTAGCGATTTTAATGCCTTCGGCGTGATCGAGGAGTGCGATCGTACCTGCAACTTGTAGCGCCAACGAAGCATTTAAGGCAACTGCGTCCTGTTGCGCCTGAGTTCCCTTACCTTGGAGTACCGCCTTGAGAATCTCCGCATTCTCTTGGACATCCCCACCCCGAAGCATACCTATGGTAGCAGGCGTTAAATCCAAATCTAGGGGATTAATGGTAGTTAACTGCACTTCTCCATCTGATAACACCGCCAAGTCAGTTTCATCTCCTAACCCAGCCTCATCAAGTTTTTCTCGCCCGTGCAGCACAATCGCCTTTTCCTTACCCAAATTTTGTAAAGCTTCGGCAACAGTTGCCAAAAGTTTGGGAGTGAATAAGCCTACTACCTGTCCAGTTGGACGCAAGGGATTTACTAACGGCCCGAGCAAATTAAAAATTGTTCGCACTTTCAAAGTCCGCCGCAATTGGGCAACCGCCTTGAGTGCTGGATGCCAACCAGCGGCAAACAAGAAAGTGATCCCCACTTCTTGTAGTGCTGCTTGCACTTTTTCACTAGAAGCACTCAAGTTTACACCCAAGGCTTCTAATACATCTGCACTTCCTGTGAGACTTGAAGCTGAACGATTGCCGTGTTTAGCCACAGGTACGCCAGATGCAGCGGCGACAAATGCAACGGCTGTAGAAATATTAAAGGTTGATGACCCATCTCCACCAGTTCCACAGGTATCTATTACAGTGCTGTTAGGGGTAGTGGGCTGAGTGCTGAGTGGCAAACATTGAGATTGTAATACTTCAGCCATGCCAGTCAACTCGTCGGCAGAAATGCCTCTAAAGTTCAGCGCTGTTAAAATTGCTCCCGATAACTCTGGGGGAACCGCTTCACTGAGCCAACCTTGCATCAAGTCAGCAGATTGAGTACGAGATAATGATTGTCCATCTATTAATTGTTGAAGCAGAATATACCAGCTATCAGAGGATTCTTGAGCAGGGATTGGGGAAGTTGTCATAGCTAAGGTTTATATGTTGTAGCTAATATTAAGAGCTATGGGAGTTATACTACCGGAAAATTGGAAGCTATCAAAGTTAGATTTAAATCTCAAGGCTTAATTGCAAAGCTGGATTAGCGAGGTTTTGATTTGGTGCTTTATTTTCCAAATAAAGTTTAACTTCGTAATTAGTAATGAATAACTCTTTTCCTTTAGCCGCACCACTCTGCTTATAATTATTCATTCCATATTGTAATTCCCACTCGGAAATATTAGCCCATTGAAAATTTTCTCGGATTTGTGTTGAGTTGTCGTAGGTAATTAGCCAGCGATGATGACATTGTTGCAAAAGTTCAGCAAATCTCTGATGTTCAAACGAAGTGTGCAAGTTACCATCTTTACCATATAGTTTTGATTTTATAGCACTAAAATACGGTGGATCTAAAAATAAAAATAAATTTTCTCCTTCTGATTTTAATAGATGGCTATAATCTAAATTTGTAATTTGGACGTTTTTTGATAAGATATTTTCTAGCTTTTCAAGTCGTTCTATTGAAGAATCGGTAAATCTTTTATGAAAAGCTTCTTGGGAAAAACCACCTGATTCTACAGTTCCAGAAAAAGTAATTCTGTTAAGGACGAAAAAACGAACTGCTCTTTCTATATCAGATAAATTATTGACATCTACACTTGTCAATTCTGTAAAGAGTAATTTGCCATCTGTATATTTGACTTTAATATGCCGAATTTCTTCAACCAACTGAGCTAAATCAGATTGGGCAAATTTCCAGAATAAAAAAAGTTCGCGGTTTAAATCGTTAATCCAAATTTTGATGTCAGGAAACTTTTGTTTTAAATAAATGAATACAGAACCACCACCTACAAAAGGTTCTCGAAATTCCGAAAAGCTTTCTGGTAAATATTCAGATATTTGATTTATAGCTTTCGACTTACCGCCAGGATATCGGAGAGGACTTTTGATCATAAAAGTAATTTTTATGGCTTAATAATATATTTAATTATTCAAATATTTAGAAAAAAGACAACTGATTACTTGATGTATAATAACCAGTCATGTCAATTGGAAGAAATACGGAATTTTGCAGTTTAATCCACCTAATGGTGGTAGTATTTCCACTAATAACAGTGTAGTTGCCTATTTGGGGATGTTAGAGTGCGCTTTTTCTGTCTAATCATCCGAATTAGCGGTATTAGACCGATAAAACCAGTCTAATCAATAGTTTGGCTGCTACAAAATCTGACTGGTGGGAAATCCTATATTTATCCCAGCCAGAACAACATTTTGTTGCAACTGACATCTGACAAGCCAAGAGAGCTAACCTTTTCATGTAGCGGTTGCGCTTGAGCTAGTCTTTAAGCTTTTGTGTAGTGCCCCAAGTGGGGAATCTCAATTGTTAGTTATTAGAGCGAGGCAAAAAAATGCAAAATAAATATGCTCAAATGAGGAATATTTTCAAGGTACTGGCGGTAATTCTGGTCATAGTGGGTATTTACACTGCTCAGTCTGCTATGGCCAGCGATCAAGCTTTCACAAAGGCCAGTCTTCAGGGAAATTATGCCTATGTCAACAACAGTGCTAATGTTGCCAGCTTAGGGCCGATAACCTTCGATGGAAAAGGTGGACTAACTGTGGATCTCATAGCGAACTTACCGTGTGGCAATCCCATTCCTAATTGTTCTAGAAACATTAACGATCTTCCCCCAGTGGCGAATGGAACTTATTCGGTAGCAACAAATGGTACAGGTGTTGCTACGATCCCTTTCTCTACTGGCACGGTTACATATAATTTTATAATCTCCGAGACTGAGAAAAAAGGAAGAATACTCCTAGCAACTCAGGTTTTTGCGATTGGTCAAAAAGGAGGATTGGCCGGGCAGTTAATCGCTCCCACATGGAGTCGAGTATCAGACTAAGGATGGAGCAAGCATAGCCGAGTAGAGTGGACAAGACTGAAGCCTTGTCCACTCTAACGGTTTTTGTGAAACTGATATATCCTTTTGTTGCTGTGCTGTTAGCTGTTGATTTTTTCTGTTGCCTTTCCCACTATTTTCACGTAATTTACGTAATTTATCAGTTTCACTGCTAGCTTTTATTGTTGGCTGAGTTTCAAAACGTGTTTGTGATGACAGATTGTTGTCGATCCTCAAGTGTCTTTTGACCACGACGACTGCTTTTCTTCATAAATTGTACAGTGACTTTTTGTACAGTGACTTTTTATTTGTCGCTGTAAATAAGCGATCGCAATCCTACTACAATAGTACGTGCCCGTAATATATTCAAATAAATTTTATATTGAGTTTATGTTGCAATTTCGTAAAAATCTGTTACATTACTTTACAGGCAGTTATAACTGTTACAACATAAAAGCTCGGAGTATTATTTATGGCAGACGTTAAGAAGACTACGCCTTCAGTTTCAGAAGATCCTAATGCTTTGCGCTGGGGCTTCACTCCTCAGAGCGAAAACTGGAACGGTCGTTTTGCAATGATTGGTTTTTTATCTGCTGTTGCGCTTGAAGTATTTTCTGGTCAAGGGATTTTACACTTCTGGGGCATCCTTTAAATTTAAACGTTTTTACCTTCATTAGATTATGAGGCAAGGCGGGGATTAGTAAAATTGTCTGCCTTGCCTCATAATCTCAAGAATTAGAAAAGTTGCTAGCATCTAACGTGATGAGCGAAATATTACACGCCCTGGAGATTCCTCTTGATTGATTCGCGCATACACTCGAAGACAAGTTAAGACTTCGCTAGGAATACCACCACAGTCTAGTTGTAAGTCATCCTTGGATAAAGCACAGATATCTGCATAAAGTCCCGATAATTGGCGAATTCGCACTTCATTACCTGCATTAATAGCTTCATCAGCGACTTTCTTCAGGATGCGCCGTGATTCATGTTGTAGCTTTCCCCACCAAGAATAGCGTTCAGCCGGTGGTACGAATACTAGGGAATGTATCGCTTCATCCATATCAATCCAGGCACGGAGAATTGATAGGGGATCGGTGTTTTTTTCTGCTTTTTGGGTGCGTTGGAAGCGATCACTTAAAGCCTCAATGTATTGATCGCGCTGTTCTGGTTTGGAGTGTAAGGAAATAACATCGAAGCTAAAAACGCTCTTTAAAGCATGATGTAAATCTGGGTCTATTTCGATAAAATTCATATATAAAAATAGAAATGCCGCTGGTAAATCGGATGCATTTCCTTGGGGAATTTTAGAATTTGAAAGTGCTTGTTGATACAAGCTTAATCCCTGAGTTTGAACAGTACCACTAAGTCCTGGGTAGATAATTTCGTCGCGGATAAAGGGAAGTTGAAAGAGATTAGAATTATCTGCGATCGCACCAACTTCTTGAGCCAGATCCAAGGTACGCTGTTGCCAAGATGCAGCTAAATCCTCTGGGACTCGTAGCAGTTTGCGTTGAATTTCATTCCACAAATCTGAATCTGTTTGGCTTTGCAGTTGGGAATTACCCAGATAATAACTGAGTTCTGAGTCAGAATCAAAAGCTTCTCGGAGGTGATTTAGTTTTAACTCATCTGGCGGATCTTCCCAACCAGTATGTTGCTGTGGCGGCGCAGGTTGCAACAGGTTATGAAGTTCTTGCAGCACCTCATCGCATATTTTAGATCCTGGATCTAGTGGTAATTCTGTGCGAGCCTGATTTAAAGTCGCCTCTAGTCCATACAAACTAAACCGCAGTAATTGGGCTAACTCTGAGTTTTCTATCTCTAATAATTGACGCAAGTACTGCATAAATATCACCTCCAAATATACTTGGCAAACCTCTGCGCCCCTACCCTGCGGGAAGGCGAAAGCGCCTATGCGTTTACTCCGCGCCCCTCTGTGTTTAAAAATATTAATTTTTTTTAACGCAGAGGAACGCAAAGGTTAACGCAGAGGAACACAGGGGTTTAATGTATGCCGCAAAAGGGATCGCGTTCTTTATCAACTTCATTAGGTTGTAACTCTAATTCAGCACGATAAACACATCCTTCTTCCTTCAAGCATTCTTGATTTTGTGATGTCCAGTAAGGGACTTCACCAGCGTGCATCCTTAGAATACCTTGATCGTCGAGAGTTACACGATATTGGCAAGGGTAATCTGTGATTATATCTGGTTTACTAAGTGCGCCAATTCTTATCCATTTTTTACTGTTTGTTTCGGCATCTGTTTGATAAACATAGAAGGTGTGCTGTCCAGTTTGTGGGAAGGGAGGTAAGGGATTACTAATTAACCCAATTCCTGGTTGCGTTACACCATCGCGCAAATAGTGAAATTTGTGAAATGTTCTACTACCATCATTTCCGACTTCAAACACAAGATGATAGGCATCTGGTTGATCTACGGTTGCTGACTCAATAACATTGACGGCAATATCACCATCATTCAAGTCTTTATTGACGCGTTCTACAGCAATATTCCAGTTTAATTTACCATCAGAAAATAACGCTGAAGTTTCTGAAACTACCGATTCTAAATCAATACCAGAAATATCAATCAAATAATGGGGATTTCCCTGACAAAGCAATACATTAAATTCGAGGGTTTGGTCAATTTCAAACTGGACTTTGATTTTTTTCAGAAACTCTGCTTCTTGCATCTCCAGTTTATTCATGAGGTTTTTACCGTCAAAGCTTCCCCAAAGCCGTAAATCTCCCTCTTCGTAATCTTGACGGTAGATAATGTTAGTTAATTGTATGCCTTGCCAATGAGTACGAACTTTGGCAGCAGTTTCCCAAGGTGCGAGTTGATAGAGTTCTTGTCCGGCTTTGAATATAGTTAGTAAATCGTTGCTTTGGGTTTTGCGTTTGAAGTTGCAGGGCAAATAATAAAACAGGTTTTTGACATCAATTTCTAGCTGGTTGGCTCCCTTACGCAGCAAGCTTTTAGACTCTTCTGGATCGAATCTCAATCTTCGTAACTTTTCGGCATAACAAGCACCGGCAGAGGTGGCTAGTTTGGTAAATTCCAACACAAAAGTAATCCGTTCTGGATTCCAGACAAAATATGGAGACTTACTAAATTCTTGGTAGATTTGGCGCTGTACTATGTCTAAATTACAAGTTTTACCAGACAAAATTAACCAATCGACTTTTTGGGAATTCCAAGAATCTTTGGTGAGATCATCAGGACGCAAACGACTTTCCATTAATCCTTTGGCAATTCCGATCGCTTCTTTAATTCCAGATGCAGCGGCTCGTTCAAATTGCTGGTTATTTAAGGTGATGCAGATGTTATTTGGATCTTGAACTTGTAATTTTACGGCGCTTTGGGTAAGCAATTCAGAAATTTGCTGCTCAGAAAGTGTGAAGGTTAATAGAGAATTCTCTGCTGGTGGCTTTTGCCCAAGTTTAAGTTTAGCTGCTTCTGCATAATCCCAGAGAATATAAAAGGATTGTAGGCGTTGGGGTGCTTGTTGCCAACGGGTGGGCAATACTTTTTCGGCAGTATCTAGAGCATCTTTGTAAGAAATATCGCCTTCTGGATTCTCTCTATCCAGACATTTTAAAAGACTGCCAGTTTTGAATTTACCTTGTTCTAAAAAGCGCTCGTTTAACTCAGAGTTAATTAAATCTTCTAGCTTTTCGTTTTCGATACCACCTGTTGTTACTGCTGTCAACAAAAAATCTGCGATCGCAACTTTTAATAATCTAAAAATTCGCAGTGTAATTAACTCACCACCTAGCTGTAAATGACCAGATGAACCTAATAGTTTGGGAGTAAGTTTATAGTAACGTCCTCCTAAACCTCGGTCTTCATAATCGGCAAAATTAGGAGTTTTATCTTCTAAAGTCAGTTCAATTAAAGCTAAGTCTGTGGTTCCCCCACCAATATCCAAGACGAGGACATTTTGTGACCATTTGTTTCCTACTTGACGGCAACGGGTTTTGAATGATTCGATCCCAATGTTGAGATTACCGCCAAATTCTCGCCATAAAAAGAATATTGCCACAGAAACGGCTTCATCATAAGCAGTTTGTACATCATCGATTCCCAACTGCTCAACTAATTCTCTAACTTCTTTACGAACAACTGGTGGGGCAACTGTTGGGTAGGTGACAACTGCTGTTAAAAAGTCTCCCTCAGAAAATCTGCGTCGTGCGTGTTGGCGGTAGTCTTCAGTTAACTCGATTAAATGCGCCCAAGCAGATTGAATTAACTGATTTGCGGTAATTGTTTCTTCTTCACCATCTAAAATAACTGAAAACGATCGCTCCTGGCCAAAATAGCGTTTGGGTGAATGGTGAAACCTGCTGATAATTTCCTTTAGAGAACCGCTTGTACCTTGAGCGATCGCTTTTTTGCGGTTATCTCTAGCTTCCCTACCCATCCGTAGTTTTAAATCCCCTAAGTGCGAAATTTCCGACTCGCTGGGAATTTCTGTATCGCGGCGATCGATATCCAACACAACTGGGATCAGATTTTGCGACTCTAGGGTAGGGACGCGGAATACCTCATGATAAATTTGGTAAAGTTTTTTGCTGACAGCCCGGCGGAACCTCTCGCTGTTTCCTAAAGAAAGTTCAATTTGGCGAATTGCTTCCAAAAATCGCTCTTTATTATCACTTTCAAAAACTTCACTCAATCGGCTGGGTTCTATCTCCAAATTTTTGCTAATTTCTGTGACAAACTTCGCCCAATCATCAGTACTGACATCTGGTAAAGCTATAGAGGCGGGAGAACTGAGCCATTGCGATAAGCGATCGCGCAACCGAATTTCTTGTTCTTTCGGTAAAATTTCTGCGATCGGTACTTCAATTGGATCGAAAAGTGTGACTGTGGAATTAGACGTACCAAAATCTAAAGCAAACCATCCCGGAAATCTTTTTTGTTGTTTCTCACTTGGTTCGCGATCAGTATAGTTGTTCAATTGGAAAGGGTTCATTATAGTATCACTTTCTGTTGTTTATTTTATAGCTGTGATAGATTTTGGAGACAAGAGGCCGGCTGCACACTGAAATTATATTTCTCTTATCATAGGAGCAATCATTCTGTGGAGTTCTCTATGTGACTCGTAAGTGAGGGAGTGCTGATTGGTCAGCCCACCGATCAACCAAGGCGATCGCCAAACCATCAAACCTCCCAAAATGATCAAAAACCCCTGATCTTGGCTATTGGATTGACACTGGTGGCGTTGTTAAACCTGGTGCCATCTACATTTTTCTAATCACTTATAATACAAGTGATTTCCAGTTTTTTCATCCAATGGCACGAGTACAACTTGTTTATCCTAAAATCCCAGATAGCAAAAATTGTCCTTGGGAGCATTGTATAGCTTTCGAGAAATATGATGGTACAAATCTCCACTGGGTTTGGGAATCAGAGCTTGGATGGTATGCCTTTGGTACACGTCGAGATCGGTTTGATTTGGATGATATGGGGATTGCACAATTCAACAAAGCACATCCAGGTTTAGAAGAAGCTCCTGAGATTTTTAACAGAAATTTTGCCGCCTCTTTAGAAAGAGTATTTCAAGAAAAATTGAATTGTCAATACCCTGAAATTACTGTGTTTACAGAGTTTCTGGGGACTAACTCTTTTGCAGGAATGCATCGAAGAGATGACCCAAAACAACTAATTCTCTTTGATGTCCAAATAGATAAATATATTATTACTCCCGAACAATTTATTCAATATTTTAGCCAATTACACATTGCACGGGTTGTTTATCGTGGTAAGATTACAGGCCAATTTATTGATGATATTCGAGAAGGTAAATATAGTGTAGCTGAAGGTGTTATCTGTAAAGGAGGTGGCAGCAACGGTAATAACGGATGGATGGTAAAAATTAAAACCTATGCTTATATGAATAAATTACAACAAGCTTTCAAGGATGATTGGAAGACATATTGGGAATAAGGAAACTGGCTTTAAGTAATCCCCTATGTGATTAAAAAAGAGGCAAGGGAGCAGGAAGCAGGGGAGAAGGAACAGAAAGGGGAGATTCGACCCCACCTGTTGCGTTAGCTTCCCGCAGGATATGAGAACCACTTAACTCTGATTGGGGGATGTAAGAACATGTTCCCCCCCTTGATTCTACGCAGGAGTCAGGGGTTATTTCCCCCCTCTCCCTGCCCCCTTCTCCCTGCCTCTTCGTTGAAGCTGCAAACGCTTATTTGCTAAGATTTCCAGTGCGACAACATTGAAACAGGGCAACTTCTCATCACCATGCCAACATCTACAATTGACGATCAAGACGCAGCAGCTATCGAAGCCGCCAGAGTTGGGGTTGCAATATGCGATCGCACCGCCTGGGGACGCATCAAAGTGTCTGGCGACGATCGCCTCAATTTCTTACACAATCAAAGTACTAACAATTTCCAAATACTCAAGCCAGGACAAGGTTGTGATACGGTTTTTGTCACTTCCACAGCCAGAACAATTGATTTAGCAACCGCCTACGTGAGAGAAGACGCGGTAATCTTGCTGGTTTCGCCCAACCGCCGCCAGTTTCTTATGGAATGGCTAGATAAATATATTTTCTTTGCCGACAAGGTGGAATTATCTGATATTACACAATACACCAACACTTTCAGCCTCATTGGCCCAGGAAGTGATGCTGTTTTAGAAAAGCTGGGTATTGGCGAACTCATTGGTCAACCTTATGGTAGTCACAAAGTATATACAATTGCTCCTGCCGAGGGAGTGCGGATTGCTGTGGGTAGCGGGTTAGCTGCTCCCGGATACACGTTGACTTTCCCCTATACTGACAAAGCAACAGTATGGAATAAATTGTTAGAAGCTGGGGCAGTCGAGATGAGCGATCGCGCCTGGGATACTTTGCGAATCTTACAAGGACGCCCAGCCCCAGATTCGGAACTCACAGATGATTACAATCCCCTGGAAGTTGGTTTGTGGCAAACAATTTCTTTTAATAAAGGTTGTTATATTGGGCAAGAAACCATTGCTCGGTTAAATACATATAAAGGTGTAAAACAACACCTTTTTGGGATACATCTCAGTGCCCCTGCGGAAGTAGGAAGTGCGATCGCCATTGGAGATGAAAAGGTCGGCAAACTTACCAGTTACACAGAAACCGCTGATGGTTACTTTGGACTAGGTTACATTCGCACTAAAGCTGGTGGCGTAGGCTTAAAAGTCCAAGTAGGAGAAACTGAGGGTGAAATAGTAGAAATCCCCTTTGTCTCTCACGAGTATCCATAATTGGTAATTGCTTGGGGTCTAAGTCCCCAATCCCCAGTTCCCAATCCCCATTTCAAATCAAAATATCCTCTTTCCCATCCCATTTAGTACCTTGACAAAATTCATCTACCCAAGAAGCTAGATTACGGGCATTAGTGGTTGGTAAATTCACTTTGCTTTTAACTTCTTGTGGTGGAATATTCTGATGTTTACCGTTGCTTTTAAGCTCAGTAGTAATTGCTAGCGATCGCACTGGTTTACCATTACTGTTAATCTCAGTGGTAATTGCCAGCAATGCGCCTACAGGGATTCGGGCAGATGCCGCGTTGCTCTTAGCCTCTGTAGCTAATGCCACAGATGGCATAGTTTTAGCTTTGCTGTTAACCTCAGCAGTCATTGTCAGCGAGGTTCCTGAAGGGAGGCGTTCAAGGGGCGATGTCTGACGATAAGCTGCAAAGCTGCTACGTAGTGGTTGATATTCGCTTAGAAAACTGGAGGATGGCGTTTTTACCGGAGTATCTGGAGCAATTTTAGTAGCAAATGTAACTACCAACTCAGGTTTGCGTGTGCGAACTACCTCCGTTGTAGCCGTAACTGATGGCACAAGTTGATCGGTGCGTGGCGACTTGGAGTCTAGAGTCTTAGCAGAAGAATCAGGTGCAATCTTGGTAGCAGTTACAACCGATGACAGATGTTTATCCTCAGAATACTTCTCATCTGGCGACTCGTTTTCAGCTTGGCTTGTAGCCATAGAATACTCTGATTTTATTAAACGTAACTCTTTGTCAGGATTAAAGTTAAGACCTAAAGCGGTGACTATTTTATCTGGATCGTTATTCAGATCCATCATAAAAGAAAGTATTTCATCAAACTGAGGTTCCAAAACAGACAGTGTTGCCAAAATAAAACCGGACAAAGGACGACGCAAACCATCGTAAGTGCCCCAAATTCGCATTTTGACCAACCAGGGAATATTTTGCTCGTAGTAACTCAGCCACTTTTGTTTTAAGGATTGACGCAGCTGTTGGATATTCATTGGATGCCTCGCTTCAGTCAACAAGATTGCAGACATTGATATTTAGTTTGATTTTTGGGGATGAAACCGATAATAGAGCATCTGTTTGACTATTTGACCACCTAGCAAATGATGTTCTACCAGTAGAGATACTTCATCTGGTTGAATGCCGCTATACCAGATCATATCGGGTAATACCAGCACCATCGGCCCATTGCCACATTGTCCCAAACAGCTGCTAGCCATTACCGTTACATCAGGGATTGGCAAAGCTGCAAAAGCGGCTAATACCTTGGCTGCACCTTGCTTTTTACAAGTGCGATTTTGACAAACTTGCACACATCTAGGAGAAAATGGTTCCTCTCTTGTGGAGAAGTTTGATGATTGAGTTATGTTGTTCATTTGTTTTTTGTCCTTTGTCATTTGTCAAAAGTCGGAAACTAATGACCAATGACTAATGACCAATGACTAATCTATTGAAAGTCCTTTTGAGGCTAGCCATTCCGGGTTAAATATCCGCGACTGATACCGAGAACCACTATCACATAAGATGGTGACAATGGTATGTCCTGGGCCCAACTGCTTTGCTAAGGCAACAGCTGCCCCAACATTAATACCCGTTGAACCGCCCATTAATAGCCCATCTTTCCTCAGCAGTTGGTAAACTACCCGCAAAGCTTCTTTGTCATCTATTTGAATGGCATCGTCAGCAGGTGCGCCTTCCATATTGGCTGTGACACGACTGTTACCAATGCCTTCGGTGATGGAATTCCCTTCTATCTTGATTTCGCCAGTTTTCACATAGCTATAAAGTCCACTACCCAGAGGATCGGCAACAACGCATTTAACCGCCGGATTTTGTTCTTTCAAGTACAACGCCACACCAGCAAAAGTACCACCAGTACCAGTTGCAGCTGTCCATCCATCTATTTTACCATCTGTTTGGGCCCAAATTTCTGGTCCTGTGGTTTCGTAGTGGGCGCGGCGGTTAGCTAAGTTATCAAACTGATTTGCCCAAATGGCATTTTCTAACTCAGCAGCAACTCTGCCAGATAGTTTGACGTAGTTGTTCGGGTCTTTGTAGGGTACAGCAGGGACGGGACGAACTTCTGCGCCTAGTGCTGTCATTGCGTCTATTTTTTCTTGTGACTGGGTATCGGGAATGATAATTAGACATTTGTAGCCTTTGGCGTTGCAAATATGAGCTAGTCCAATGCCAGTATTACCAGCGGTTCCTTCGACAACCGTGCCACCAGGTTTGAGTAAACCTTTCTCTTCTGCATCTTCAATAATGTAAAGTGCGGCGCGGTCTTTGACGGAACCGCCAGGATTGAGAAATTCTGCTTTAGCAAGGATTTCACACCCTGTTTCTTCGCTGAAGCTGTTTAAGCGAATCAGAGGTGTGTTACCAACAGTGCCGACGAAGCCATTTTTAATATCCATTTTGACTGTACCTGTGTGAGTATCTATAAAAATTTTGGCTTATAGCGATCGCATAATTTACAACTGATTAGCCTAAAATCCCATATCGCATTTCCCCACTCGGTAATCCAATAATAATCATAGTTGCCTAAGCGATCGCATCTAGCAGTGTGATATTGAGGGATTGCATAACCTGGTTATATTGTCAGCAATTAATTTAAGATTAGCGCGATCGCATCCCCTCTTCACCAAGCCAACCAATCATCATCCTGTGCAACAATAGCTGTAGCTTAGTCGGAGTACAAACTATGGACTGGCAACAGTACATTCATTCAGACCCCAAAATTTTGCTGGGTAAGCCGACTGTCAAAGGAACTCGTTTATCTGTAGAGTTCTTATTGGGTTTGTTTGCAGCAGGATGGACAGAACAACAAGTGGTAGAAAACTATCCTACTCTAACCTCAGAAGCATTAAGGGCAGTATTTGCTTTTACAGCAGAGTGTATGCGTGAAGAATCTTTTCTATAAGTATGCAATAAGCTTAAAAAAATTATTCAGATTGCATAAATTGTATTTTACACAACCGAGGACAAAGCGATGACCATTATCACAATAGATGATGAACTAATTAATGAAATTATCGCAGTCAGTGACTATAAAAATCCACAGGAAGCAGTCATTAAAATATTATGCAATTACTTGCAGCAACAAAAAAAAGAACTGCCTTTATTTGAGCGACTACGTTTTATAGACGACGAATCTGCTGAAGATGATATCGCCTCGTTGTTTGAACGTGATAGAGACACAGGTAGGAATTTTGAACTATGACTTATCTATCTAATAGACACCTGTGTAATGTCTGAGTTTGTTAAAAAAGCTCCCAACCCCCAAGTTAGTCAATGGTTAAATCAGCAACCGATTGAACAACTATTTTTAAGTAGTATTACTATCGCTGAAATAAAAAAAGGGATTTATAAGATCCAAGACTCACAACCTGAACGATATCAAAAACTAAAAATATGGCTGCAAAGAGTAGAAATTGAATTTACCTCTCATATTTTACCGCTAACTGATGATATTTTAGATAATTGGGCAAAATTTTCTGCAAATGCCGAATTGAAAGGTAAAAAATTAGCTGTAATGGATAGTCTAATTGCCGCAACAGCACATCATCATAAATTAACTTTAGTTACCCGTAATGTTGATGATTTTAAACTGACACCAGTTAAAATTATGAATCCTTACAGTCTTGTGTAAATTATGACCACCCAACCCGGTATTGAGCCGAGATATTCGCACTTCCTCACTCCCCCACAACCTGACTGGGGTCAAACAACCACCCATCGCCGACTATTTCCTCTAGGCGTTGATTGAGTCGGGGGAGGAAATATTCTGGATCGTTTAGCCGTTGCTGGACAAACCAATTATCAAACGCTTCCTGCGTCTCAATTCCTTGGGCACCCGCTGCCCCTGATACAATCTTGACACTAAGCTCTCGGAGTTCCTCTAACTGGGGATGACCTTCACCTTGGTATTTGCAAAAGTACATTGCCGTTGCACCTAGCACAGCTTCTAGTTCATCACCTTGAGGCACTACATTAAATAAAACACGGATTAGGTTAATGGTATTTGCTAAGGGCGCTTGAATTCTCAGCGTCAGCCACATTGCTTGAGCTAAGTAAACCAAACGGTTGCTTTCATCTGCTACGCCTAAATTACCTAGAACTTTTACCAAATCACCATAAGCATGAACTTGTGCAAGAGCTAAAGCCGCTTGCAGATTTAGCTCTAACTGCCTAGCTTTATCTCCAGTTTCACCTGCCCAATAAGCCATATTGGCTAGGGTAGTGGCTTGACCTTTGACATCGCGTATCTGCTCAAATATTTCCAAGGATTGCTCCCACAGTGCGATCGCTTTTGCGATGTCCCCTTGTCGGCGGAATACCAGTGCCATGTTGCTGAGGGTAGCGGCTTTGCCTTTGACATTGCCTATCTGCTCATCTATTTCTAAACATTGCTCCCACAGTGCGATCGCTTTTGCGATGTCCCCTTGGTGGGCGAATTGCAGTGCCATGTTGTTGAGGGTAGTGGCTTTACCTTTGACATCGCCTATCTGCTCTTGGATTTCCAAGGATTGCTCCCAGAGTGCGATTGCTCTAGCGATGTCCCCTTGGTGGGCGAATTGCAATGCCATGTTGTTGAGGGTAGTGGCTTTACCTTTGACATCGCCTATCTGCTCTTGGATTTCCAAGGATTGCTCCCAGAGTGCGATCGCTTTTGCGATGTCCCCTTGGTGGGCGAATTGCAGTGCCATGTTGTTGAGGGTAGTGGCTTTACCTTTGACATCGCCTATCTGCTCTTGGATTTCCAAGGATTGCTCCCAGAGTGCGATTGCTCTAGCGATGTCCCCTTGGTGGGCGAATTGCAGTGCCATGTTGTTGAGGGTAGTGGCTTTACCTTTGACATCGCCTATCTGCTCTTGGATTTCCAAGGATTGCTCCCAGAGTGCGATTGCTCTAGCGATGTCCCCTTGGTGGGCGAATTGCAGTGCCATGTTGTTGAGGGTAGTGGCTTTACCTTTGACATCGCCTATCTGCTCTTGGATTTCCAAGGATTGCTCCCAGAGTGCGATTGCTCTAGCGATGTCCCCTTGGTGGGCGAATTGCAGTGCCATGTTGTTGAGGGTAGTGGCTTTACCTTCGACTTCGCCTATCTGCTCATCTATTTCTAAACATTGCTCCCACAGTGCGATCGCTCTGGCGATGTCTCCTTGTCGAGCGATTTGCAATGCCATGTTGTTGAGAGTAGTGGCTTTACCTTTGACATCGCCTATCTGCTCTTGGATTTCCAAGGATTGCTCCCAGAGTGCGATTGCTCTAGCGATGTCCCCTTGGTGGGCGAATTGCAGTGCCATGTTGTTGAGGGTAGTGGCTTTACCTTTGACTTCGCCTATCTGCTGACATATTTCCAAGGATTGCTCCCAGAGTGCGATCGCTCTTGCGATGTCCCCTTGTTGGGCGAATTGCAGTGCCATGTTGTTGAGGGTAGCAGCTTTTCTTATTAATTCCTCTTCAGGGCAAAGGTCTAAAGCTTGCTGATAATGGGTAACAGCCTCTTGCACAAAACCCAAAACCTCTTCTGCACGGGCGACAGTTCCTAAGATGCGGTAGTCTTGGAAAACTGCCAAAATTTGCTCACATAAATCTAAAGCTTCCACAAACCGGGAATTATTCACCCAATGGGTTGCAATCCTATCCCCAATGCTGACGGCAATTTCTTGCTCTTTCGCCAGCAGTCCCAAACGCACAATTTCCAGTGCTTCTGTTTCCATGAGGTTTTCATTGCACCAAGCTTGATGGATTTTCTTCACCCCCTGCTGTCGCGTTGCAAGCCATTCGTCCTCACTCAAAACCGCTTCTAACAACGGTTCTAAAATTATCGTCACTCGGTAATTAGCTGGTTGTGTGGCGTGAGTGGTAGCGGACTCGACTAGACTGAGACTGACAAGCTTTTGCAGAGGTGGGGAAGTAGGGGAAATAGCGTTGATAATTTCCACACTCACGGGTAAGTGAAACACACTCAACCTAGCGAGAAACTTTTTTTCCTCCACCTCCAAAGCATCCAGCAGAGTTTGCGCCAAGATATTTTCCCGGAATTTCTGCTCAGTCGCCTCCAACTGATTGAGTAATTCATCCGTCGCTAATCCTGGCTGCTGCATCACCTCTAACAGCCACTTCAGCAAGCGGGGATTCCCATCAGCAATGTGGATAATTCGCTGAGTTTTTAACTGTTGCCTAACTTCCTTATCTAAGGGAAAGCAGATTTTATCAATATCACTGCTGTTCATCCCCGCCAAAGATTCCAAGTGCAGGCGGTGGGGTGGTAAGGTATCCTCTTTCAAATAGCGACAGGTGACAATCAGCCGACTTTCTGCCCCGGTTTCTGCCAACGCCGCACAAATCGCCGCTAAAATTTTGTAAGCTCCTGTCGTCATCCGCAGTGAGCCATCTTCAATGTTAGCCGTGGGGATGTTTTGCTCAAAGTCATCCAGCACCAGTAGCAAGGGTTGATTGTGTTCTTGTTCAATCGCTTCAAAAAAGTTTTGCAACCGCCCTTTCAAAGACACCTTTGGTTCATTCAACAGTGCGGGGACATCTGCAAACCGCTCATACTTATTAGAAAGCTTATTCAGCAAACCCCACTCATCCAGAGGGCCAATCAACACAACTCGCGCAAAATTAGGACGCTGCGCCTGCACCCGTGTACATAACCGCGCCGCCAGGGTACTTTTCCCCAGTCCCCCCATCCCGGCAATAAATACGCCAATTTGGTCGCTGGTTTCCCGCAAAGCCTTGAGACACCGTTGCAAAGATCGTCTGCGTCCCACAAACTCAAACTGACTGGCAACTTTAATTTGATTATGCTCATCCAGAAATTCTTGCTCTGGCGGTGTAAACTTCAGCTTTTCCCGGTGCTTTGTTCTCAGTGGTGTCACTAGTTCTACAATGGGGCGTGTATCTCTATACATCCGCAACAGATGCCAGTCGGCGCATTTTTGGTCAATCATCTCCAGCTGCGCCGCTTTCACAGCCGCTTCCACACTTGCCCCCGTCGCCAAAGCTTGATAAAGTGCCTGTGCTGCCACAATACCTGTACGGTCATACACTGGACGCGCCCAGCCTAAAACTATACCCGCCCCCGCCTTCACCAACGCCTGCGCCATTGAGGGAACTGTCCCCTGATTCGGAACCTGTCCCGTATGACAACCAGAGAGAAAAGTTACACGCGGCCAGCGTCCGCGAAAGGCTTTAGCTAAATCATTGGCGGTAGTTAGTTGGATATTCCCCACCTCATCCTCGGTGATGAAGCAGGGGGTATTATCTGGCAGAGTTACACCTGTTGGCAGCAAATAACCATAAGATTTTTTGGTATAAATTATCCCGTGTCCCGTGAGGTGAAAGACATCAAAATGATCTTCTGGGTAGGATTTCACCAAATTAGCCAACTCAGCAACCGAGCCACTTTCCTCAACAATCAATGCCAAGGGCTGATCCTTGGTTGCTTGTAAAATATTCGCTTCTTCCCGCTCAAAATCCAATAACGGCACATTGGGATCTTCCGGTGAAGTCGCCATAAACAGCAACCGTAACGGGCGATTTTGCACGCCAATCACTTGGGTTTGACGCTGCTGCACTGAACGCACAGGCAAAACGGAAAGATTCTGGCGTTCTATTAAAAACCCTGCACCATCATGTAGCAATTCCCAAGGCAAATGTGCCAATCCCAACGCTACACGTTCTGTTTCCGGGTTCAACCCCTGCGCTTCGCTGGTTTGAATCAAATCTAGATTAATCGTTTGCTCATCCGCCTCATCCAGCGCCTTTCTCAGCCATCCCTCATTACCATCCAGCCATTGATAAAGTTGCCGTCCCAACTGGGTGAGATAAGGTAGATGATCTCTTTGTTGAGCATAATAATTTTGCTCGCACGAATCAATGAGTGCTGCCAACTCCGTTTTATCCAGGCGACGTAAGCCATAATCACAGCGCAGTTCAAAAGTTTGCTGTTGACTGAGGGCGAAGGTAAAGTTTAGGGGCATGGCTGACAGCAGGAGTTTCCAGAGTAACCTTCACCGTATTATCACCTTTTTCCTGAAATTAGCACCGATAAGCTGGTACAAATCGCATGACTGGCGAGATACTGCATTGATGCGATCGCAGTTCAACTATAAAATCAGGATAGATGGGGGCAAATCTTTGCTGTTGTTAGGGCTGTGGCTATATTAATTGTTATATTCGTTCAGAACACAAGTCCATTCTGTCAGAACACAAATCCATTCTGTCAGAATACAAGTTCATTCTGCCAGAATACAAGTTCATTCTGCCAGAACACAAGTCCATTCTGTTAGAACGCAAGTCCATTTTGCCAGAACACAAGTCTATTCTGTTAGAACACAAATCTATTCTGAACGATTTCTTGTCTAGTATCGTGCAATTACTGAGCTAGCAAGCCAATCTTATTAAAAAAAATACCTATTTTTGTAAGCTTTACTGAACCGCTACATTGTCCCATTGAGACACTCTAGAAAGATAAAGTTTAGTAAAAAGCATAGATTGATGCCACGCAAACAAAGAAGCTCTTCCGTGCTAGAAAAAACCGAAAAGAGAGTAATCGGATTTAAATCGATTGATTCTAGCCTTGACTTTGGTGATTCTATCAGTTTAGACAATTTAATCCAGTTAACCGGACAACTCCGCAACCAGATCAACCAGTATAATATGATGCTAACTGCCCTTGATTCGGCAAAGGCAAAAATAGAAACTCTTGAAAAGAACATTTGCGAAACCTCAGAACGCTTAGTTAGTGGTGTGGTGTCGAAGTATGGCAAAGATAGCCGGGAATACGAGATGACAGGCGGGGTACGCAAGAGCGATCGCATTCGTAAAGCCACTATTACCCGGTTAAAATCTACCGCAGACTCAAAAGCGGTTGCTACACAGACAATACAATGAGCGATAAGTAGGTATTATTACACCCGATACGGTTCGGATAAGATCCCCCCGCCTGGGTTGACCCCCTTAAAAAGGGGGTAAAGATCAAATTTAAATAGTAATTTTACTGGGGTTGTTAAATATTTACGTAAGTTAGTATACAGCATGATTGATAAGTAAATGCTGACATCTTTTCATTGTCTTAGACGGGATGAACACCGATGACATCTGAGAGCGATCGCCAAAAAGAACTTGAACACCGGGAACGTTTACTACGAGAACGAGAAGTTGAATTGCGACTCCGGGAAATGGAAACTGATCTCCATACTACTGATGCGGCTTTTCATCAAACTGTGAAGCATCAGCCAGAAAATTCTCAGAAACCTTGGATGCAAAAAGTGATTCTGGGTGGAAAACTGTTTGCTCTTGGTGTGGTAGCACTGGTTGCAGTAAGAATAGCCTCGGTATTGGCTGGGTTTATTATTGTTGGTGCGCTGGGGTGGATGTCTTACAAATTATTTTTGGAATCTAAAAAACCTAATCTTTAATTAAGGTGTAAATTTTATGACAAATCAGGTAGCATCTGACAGATTTATCCAAGATTTAGAGCGGGTTGCTCAAGTGCGATCGGAGATTTCTGCATGTTTGAGTAAACTGGCTGAAACAATTAATAAAGCTGAGTTAGCTGGAGATTCTTCATCAGGAAAACTCAGTTTAGAGCGAGATATTGAAGATATTACTGTAGCTAGCAAAAACCTCCGTCAAGGTGTATTTCGCCTTTTAGTTTTGGGCGATATGAAACGGGGTAAAAGCACCTTTCTCAATGCCTTAATTGGTGAAAACTTATTACCGAGTGACGTTAATCCTTGTACCGCAGTATTAACAGTTTTACGCTATGGGCCAGAAAAGAAAGTTACTATTCATTTTAATGATGGTAAAAGTCCACAGCAACTAGATTTTCAGAACTTTAAATATAAATATACCATTGATCCGGCTGAAGCGAAAAAACTAGAGCAGGAGAAAAAACAAGCATTTCCAGATGTAGATTATGCAGTAGTAGAGTATCCCTTAACGCTATTAGAAAAGGGAATCGAAATTGTCGATAGCCCAGGATTGAATGATACAGAAGCGCGAAACGAATTATCTTTAGGTTATGTAAATAACTGCCATGCAATTTTATTCGTGATGAGAGCTTCTCAACCTTGTACCTTGGGTGAGCGTCGCTACCTAGAAAATTATATTAAAGGTCGAGGATTGACGGTTTTCTTTTTAGTTAATGCTTGGGATCAGGTGCGGGAATCATTGATTGATCCTGATGATGTCGAAGAACTCAAAGCATCTGAAAATAGATTACGGCAAGTATTTCACGCGAATTTAGCAGAATATTGTACTGTAGAGGGTCAGAATATTTATGACGAACGCGTGTTTGAGCTTTCGTCAATTCAAGCACTCAGACGACGGTTGAAAAATCCCCAAGCTGATTTAGATGGGACTGGCTTTCCGAAGTTTATGGAAGCCCTTAATACTTTTCTTACCAGAGAACGTGCGATCGCAGAACTCCGTCAAGTCAGAACCTTAGCAAGACAAGCTTGCAATCATACCCGCGAAGCAGTTGCTAGACGTATACCATTACTTGACCAAGATGTAAATGAATTGAAAAAACGGATTGATTCAGTAGAACCAGAGTTTAACAAACTCACAGGTATTCGAGATCAATTCCAAAAAGAAATTATCAATACTAGAGACACTCAAGCAAGAACGATTTCTGAATCTTTCCGCAGCTACGTTTTAAATTTAGGTAATACTTTTGAAACCGATTTCTTACGCTATCAGCCAGAATTAAATCTGTTTGATTTTCTCAGTAGTGGTAAACGAGAAGCATTTAACACCGCACTGCAAAAAGCCTTTGAGCAATATATCACTGACAAATCTGCTGCTTGGACATTAACTGCTGAAAAAGATATTAATGCAGCTTTTAAAGAACTTTCTCGCAGTGCATCACAATATGGCGCATCTTATAGTCAAATCACAGATCAAATAACAGAAAAGCTTACTGGACAAGACGTAAAGGTACATACCACTACTACCAATGAAGAAGATAACTCTCCCGGCTGGGCAAAATGGGCAATGGGATTGTTATCACTCTCTAAGGGAAATCTTGCTGGCTTTGCACTAGCGGGGGCCGGATTTGATTGGAAAAATATCTTGTTAAACTACTTCACTGTAATTGGAATTGGTGGGATAATTACCGCAGTGACAGGGGTTTTACTTGGCCCAATCGGGTTTGCATTACTAGGTTTAGGAGTAGGCTTTTTACAAGCAGATCAAGCACGTAAAGAGTTAGTTAAAACGGCGAAGAAAGAGTTAGTGAAACACCTACCCCAAGTCGCACATGAGCAATCTCAGGTTGTATACAATGCTGTCAAAGAGTGTTTTGACTCTTACGAAAGAGAAGTGAGTAAGCGGATTAACGATGATATTGTATCTCGCAAATCTGAATTAGATAATTTAGTCAAGCAAAAACAAACCCGCGAAATAAATCGTGAGACTGAGTTTAAACGTTTAAAAGATTTACAAGAAGATGTAATAGCTCAGTTGCAAAAAATTGAAGCAGCCTATAGCAACCTATTAGCTTACTATAGCTAATATATCTCATTACTCTCGTTCCCAGGCTCCGCCTGGGAATGCCTACTTGGAGGCTCCGCCTCCCATAACTATAAAAATGCGAGGCGGAGCCTCAATGAATTGCATTCCCAGGCGGAGTCTGGGAACGAGGAAGATAGGGGAACTATGCAACAACAGTATGAAGGTTATAAAGATTTAGCCGATTCTCTAAAATCTGCATCTGCATTACTTAATTTAGAACGCAAATCGCAACTGCATCAAGATATAATTACCATCTGCAATCATTTAGTTAACCCTAGCTTTCGGATTGCGGTATTTGGGCCTTTTAATCATGGCAAGTCTACCTTGCTGAATGCCATGCTAGGGAATCGCACCTTACCAATTGATTTAATCCCTACTACAGGCGCATCGATTTCTGTCAAGTATGGCTCTGATGTGCGAAGTCGCATCATGTTGGTAGATGGTACAGAAATCTATCGCAGTGGCACAGAAGTTTTACAGCAATTTGCAATTCTGGATGGTAATAGGCAGATGCGAAAAGATGTAGCATCTGTAGAAGTTTTTTGTCCCCATCCCTTTTTGGAAACAGGTGTAGAATTTCTCGATTTACCGGGAACAAATGATCGAGATGAACAAGATAATTTAGTTAGAGAACAACTTTTAGGTGCAGATTTAGTTATCCAATTATTAGATGCACGTAAGTTAATGACTTTGGGGGAGCGGGAAAACTTACGAGATTGGCTATTAGATCGCGGTATTAAAACAGTTATATTTGTTGCTAATTTTCTGAACTTACTCGAACCCGACGAACAAAAACAAGTCCAAAATCGCCTGCTGTTTGTTGCAGAAAGCTTTCGAGCCGAATTACCTCCAGGTTTTAGTAATTTATATCGTGTTGATGCTTTACCAGCCTTAAGAGCCAGATTAAAAGGCGATGTTGCGGCTGCCAATAGTAGCGGTTTAGCAGCTTTTGAAACAGCTTTGCAAAATATTGTCGGGATTTTGCAACCAAATCGTGGTAGTGTGCGTTTGCCCAGAGTGGAAGCGATCGCTTCTCAAATCCAATTCTCATTAAAAGCTAAAATTGACCCGATTGCTATTGAAATCAAATCTTTTGATGATAAACAAAATACTAAAATTGAAATTAAACAAAAAGCAGCCGACTTAATTTATAAAGGTTTTATTACTAGCGTGGGAGAGTTACGCGATTGGCTAGCATTACCTAAGTTACTCACAAAATATCAAGCTGATGCAGCAGTGGCATTGGCAGAGAATAACTTTAAAAATTGGCAAACAAATATTCTTAAAAAAGACCTGACTCAGTTGCAATTTGCTGTGGTGAAATGGCTTTATCAAGCTTACGACTTTTTTCAAGAAGAACGACCACAAGATTTATTAATTCGCTTTCCTAGTGAACCACAAGTAATACTACCGCCAAAGCCAAGTAATACTGATGATTTGAGTGAACCTGGTTCCATCGCTGTTGGTGGTGGTATTGGTTGGTTTTTAGGCGGCCCAGTGGGTGCTGCTGTCGTTGGGAGTATTTCTTATTTGCTAAACAAGAATATCCAAAAACAAGACGATCAATTAGCAAAGGAATCTTATCATCAGGAAGTTGCTAAACTTTGTATAACTGCGGTTGAAGATTATTTATCTAATTTTAGTAGTCAAGGGTTATCAATTTTAGATGAATATGAACAAAACGTTGATAAAGTAATTTGTTTTGAAGTCAGTCAAGAACCACTAGAATTTACTAATAAGCGGGAAAGTTTGCAGCAATTACAAAACGGTTTTAATCATTTGCTACAAGAGTTAGAAAAGGTAAAAATACTCTCAAATTATCAACCTTATAAAGAAATACCCAAATCCAACAACACTAAGAGAAAATATTCGCCACAGCCAAAGAGAGTTGAAACTTCCTCTAAAAAAGATACTGGTGTTAAGCAACAACAGGAAAATCCCGCTAAGAATACTGAGACAAGGGTAAAATCTGTTTCTCCACCACCGCCAAAAGCTTCTCCCTCTCCACGGAAAGAAGAGGTAGAGGCGAAATTTCGTGATTGGGAACTCAATGAGGAAATAGCGCGAATGAAAGCAGAGATGCATAACCCTAAGGATTGTCGTCAGACATCACCTGGTTCTCAAACTGGCAAACAGCAAAATTCAACTCAAAGCGACAAAACACCCAACCAACCCAAAACCCAGACGGAAAAGGATAAAATCACTCGCGCCTACGGCATTTTAGGATTGCAAACAAATGCTTCTTTGGCTGAGGTAAAGCAGGCTTATCGAACCTTAGTAAAAAAATGGCATCCAGATTTGTTTGTGAATCAGCCGCAACTGCTAAAACAAGCACAAGAGAAAATGCATTTAGTTAATGATGCTTACACAATTTTGAGTGATAAATGAACAACTAGTACCGCAAGGCGGAATTCAAAATTCAAAATTCAAAATTCAAAATGAATGCAGCGTAAGCGTTTCATCGATTTTGAATGGGTGGTTTATTTACGCCATGTTGTACTAGTTCTATTAAGGTATTTTAGCGGGTTTCAAATTTCTGGCTTTGTAGAACATTTCTAAACTATTGCGATCGCCTACAAAACGCCAGTGCCAAGGCTCATAACTCACACCTTGAATATTATCTTTGGGAAAAGACATTTCAAAGCTGAAACGTGCGGCATTTGCTTGCATCCACTGATAAGCCTTGGTATTGTCAAAGTTGGTTTGGAGATTAGTGGCTGGCACTGTTCCGTCTCCAATATCAACAGCATAACCTGTGTGATGTTCGCTATGACCAGGAGGAGCGCTGAGGGCAGCTCGTTCTGCTGGCGTTTGATTTCGTTGGGCACCGACGCCAAAAAACAACTGCTCCTGATCTTTGACTGAGCGAAAACCAGAAATTGGTACTAAAATTACCCCTGCACTCCGCGCTGCTGCTACCATCTCCTCAAATTTTTGGGCAGCAGCTTTTCGCATTCTAATGCCCCTATTTGCGGAGATGGTTACTAGTTCTGACTCAGGCGCTTCTGGGTAGGGAAAATGCCCTAACACAGTATCACTGGAATTATTAGATGCTATTGGGGTTGGAGTTGTAGGAGCAGAAGGAACTGGTAAAGCTTGAGAATCAGCGGTTTTTTTGGGTGCAGTGACGAAAAACAAAAAACCGCTAATTAAAGCCAGCAAGACAAATCCCATTACTCCCCCAATCAGCACAATTCGGGGTTGCAACCAAATTTTCGGTGTTGCATCAGGGGTATCGCGTACTGCCACTGGAATATCATCACCAAGGTCATTTGATGAGTTTTGCGGTTTTCCAGAAAACCCTGCCTTATTCAAGGGTAAACTCCTGTTTTTGTGGGATAGCCATAACAGATTTTGCACTGGACAAAAGTAAACGTAACAGGTAGCATTTTACATCTGTGGTTTTTAGGCGCAAACTTGACAAACCTTTTAGAACTATATGTCAAGCTAGGAGGATTAGTCCTGGTAAGTTTTATTCTGGGACGCAAACTACCTGTGACAGTTCCTACACGTTTAGGACAGTTCCTATTTTGGGTGGGAGTACTCATAAGCATAGTATCCTTTTTACGTCAATCTAGCTTGTCAGGGCAAATTTGGATTGCACCTGCGTAGGCGCAGCCTGTCGTAGACATCGCTTACCTAGCCATTTTACTCGGAGAATTTTTAGCTTAGTTAAGGATTAAAGGACAAGCATATTTTAAAAATACTGTCCTCCAAGCACCTATTCAGGCTAGCTTGATATTAGCTGCAATGTTGGATAATACAGGTTATCTTGTGCGGCACCCTGCATGAACGCGGCTACACAAACAAAAGAATAGATAATTAAAGTTGATCTGTGGTTTTTTGCCCTAAGTCTCATGAATCGTCAGCTAGCTATTGAAGAACCGATATTTTCCCATCTACCAGTGTTACCACAGGAAGTAATTGCAGGTTTAGCGGTATCTCCAGGAGGTCATTATCTTGATACGACGGTAGGCGGTGGTGGTCACAGTCGCCTAATTTTAGAAGCTTATGGAGATGTGCGGGTGAAGGCGATTGACCAAGATGAGGATGCTTTAGCAGCAGCGAGAAAAGAATTAGCTGAGTTTGGCGATCGCATACAATTTATCCATAGCAATTTTGCTGACTACGAATTTCCCCCCAACACTTTCGATGGTATTTTAGCCGATTTGGGAGTGAGTTCTTACCATTTAGACCAAGCAGAAAGGGGTTTCAGCTTTCGCCAAGCTGCAAATTTGGATATGCGAATGGATCGGGGGCGATCGCTAACTGCTGCTGATGTGATTAATAATTGGGATGAAGCCGAATTAGCAGATATTTTCTTTAAGTACGGTGAAGAGAGATTATCGCGGCGGATTGCGAGACGGATTGTCGAACGGCGACCGTTGCACACGACTACAGAATTGGCTGAAGCGATCGCTTCTTCTGTTCCTCCCAAATACCGTTATGGGAGAATTCACCCGGCTACCCGTGTTTTTCAAGCTCTGCGAATTGTCGTCAACGATGAGTTAAAATCCCTAGAAACCTTTTTAGATAAAGCCCCAAATGCCCTTGTCCCTGGCGGTAGAATTGTGATTATCAGTTTTCACAGTTTAGAAGACCGCCCGGTGAAGCATGGTTTAAGAAATTCACCTTTATTAAAAATTTTGACAAAAAAGCCGATTACTGCACAAGAAGAGGAAATTAGTAGGAATCCGCGATCGCGATCGGCCAAACTGAGAATAGCCGAAAAACTGCTGTAACTGCAATACAGCCTTAAACTGCTGCTGCATTAGCTCAATTGTTACTACTTACCTTTTTTCTTGTCTAGTGCTTCTTGGATAGCACGTCTACAGAATTCTGGCGGGTCTTCTTGTGCTTTCACCTCTTCCTTCATATCCTTAGTAACCCGGAAACTGAGATTATCGGTTAATTTATCTTCTCTACTTGACGGGGCTGGTTCTAAATTTTGTGGATTACCTTTGGGATTGGGCATTGTTGAGATATATGAATAGCACTTGATTAGAATGTATACATTCCAATAGAGTTTTAATGCGGTAGGTATCATCCCTGGAAAAGTTGTTACCTACCGATACCACTTTTACAAGAGGTAACTCTATTTTATGTTCACGCGTTCCGAGTTAGAAATCAAAACCATCCCAGAATTACGCGACTTAGCCCGTCGATACGGTATTAAGCCTACAGGAAGTGCAGCATACAAAGTCAGCTACATGACTTCTCTGATGGCATTTCCTCAGCTAGCACTCCAGCAAGTGAGGGAAGGAAGGGGATTAAAATCTCCTGGATTTAGCGTCATTCAATTTTTTGAAGGGGTGATAGATGAAATAAATTCACCCACAGATGAGCAAGCAGCACTGATCAAAATAACCTTGGAAGGTAGGAAAATGGCTTACCCCGATCGGTTTGACCAAGAGAAACTGCTGAATTTGCACAAAGCTAAGATGCATCTTGAGATAACTGTTGAGCTACTGAGCCAGTAACATTTTCAATTTATCGCTAAACTCCCTTCATCCCAGAGGGGAGTTTTTTGTACTTATCTCTTATACGTCTGAAGTTGTTCAAGTAATAACCCAAAAACACCCCTGGACTATAGACTTGCGATGCCTATAACAGACCTCTTGCAAAAGTGCCTTTTGCAAGAGGTCGGGAAAGGGGGAAAAGTTAAAGGGGAAAGGAAAATTCTATCCCTTTTCCCTTTAACCCTTACCCTTTACCCGACTTATGCAAGAAGTCTAACGGTCTGCGCCTATGGAAATTACCTGTTGCTCAAGTGTTGAGTACAAAATTTTTTCACCACCGCCAAGCGTTTGAGGTCACATAAGCGTTAGCTTAAGAAGATGTACGAATTGTGCTAAACAAAAAGTAATTTATAGAGATTTCTAGCAAACTAGTAAATAACTATATAATGAAAAACTTTCAGGAGGAGCGGTAGTGAGCCTACAAACTCTCGTTGACCAAGCCACCATCCCCCCAGATTCAGGGTCAGCATCTAGTCCCTTTGAGGTAGATAGCTTTAATGAAGCTGTCATGTCTACCTATGGTCGGTTTCCCTTAGCCCTAGAACGTGGTGCTGGATGCCGAGTTTGGGATACGCAGGGACAAGAATATCTGGATTTTGTGGCGGGAATTGCCACTTGTACTTTAGGACATGCCCATCCAGCGATGGTAGAAGCGGTGACACGCCAAATCCAGAAGTTGCACCATGTCTCTAATTTGTACTATATTCCTGAGCAAGGTGAATTGGCAAAATGGCTTGTCAATCATTCCTGTGCCGATCGCGTATTTTTCTGCAATTCTGGGGCTGAAGCTAACGAAGCTGCAATTAAATTAGCTCGAAAATATGCCCACACAGTATTAGACATTGAAAAACCAATTATTCTCACCGCCAATGCCAGTTTCCACGGACGGACTTTGGCAACCATTACCGCTACGGGACAACCGAAGTATCAAAAGTACTTTGACCCATTGGTTCCTGGGTTCCACTACGTAAATTACAACGATATTAACGCTGTGGAAGTGGCGATTAGTGAGTTGGATGAAGGCGATTATCGGGTAGCGGCAATTCTAATCGAGCCATTGCAGGGAGAAGGCGGTGTACGTCCAGGAGATGTTGCCTACTTCAAAAAACTCCGGCAGATTTGCGACGAAACTGGCATTTTATTGATTTTTGATGAAGTGCAAGTTGGTATGGGGCGCAGTGGCAAATTATGGGGTTACGAACATCTCGGCGTTGAACCGGATATTTTCACCAGTGCCAAAGGCTTAGGTGGCGGTATCCCTATCGGTGCAATGATGAGCAAGAAATTCTGCGACGTTTTTCAACCAGGGGAACACGCTAGCACCTTTGGCGGAAATCCTTTTGTGTGTGGTGTAGCACTTGCTGTTTGCCAGACATTAGAACGGGAAAATATTTTGCAGAATGTGCAAGATAGAGGTGAGCAGTTGCGAGATGGATTGAGAGCGATCGCAGCCAAATATCCTCAACACATTAGCGAAGTTCGGGGTTGGGGTTTAATCAACGGTTTGGAGTTGCGAGCCGACATTGCCCTAACCGCAGGCGATGTCGTCAACGCTGCCATCAAAGAGGGCCTATTACTAGTACCAGCCGGGCCCAAAGTAGTCCGGTTTGTGCCACCGCTAATTGTCACAGAGGCGGAAGTAAACACTGCCTTGCAATCTGTAGACAAGGCGATCGCGGTTCTCACCAAATAGAATATTGTTTGTTTTGTGTAGAGACGTTGCAATGCAACGTCTCTTTTTCATTCTGGGGAAATTTCCCGATAAGCTTGCCGGCACTGCTCATAATTGTCTGGCAAAATATCGGCATTACCAAAACATAATTGCTCGTGAGTGGTAATTAAAGTTTCATAAGGCTGTATAGGAGTCACAGATGATCGCAGTAATTGCAGATATTCTCCATCTGTACGGCTGAGTTTGTGAGGTGCGATCGCCTTTTGATGTAATTGCTGCAACATTGCTAAATAAATACAACGACAAGCTTCACGGTAGTTACCTTCACGGTAAAATTCTTGCGATCGCTCCAACAAAAGGGCTATGGATAACTCACTAGAGGGAGTTTTGACGCGAAAATCAATAAGATTTCCAGTTTTATTGAGCCAAGAATATATATAAGGACTGAATTCTTGCCATAATCGCCAACACACCCAAGCGATAAATAAGCCCAGTACCAGCCAAAACAGGAATTTCAGCAACTCAGCAAGCCAAGGGCTAATCGACCATCCAGTAGGCAATTCTGGCAAAGCTTGCTCAAAGCGGTAAAACTGATATTCCCACCATTCACCCGCTTGTTGTTGGAATTGAGATAACTGCCAATTCCAGCTAGTTTTTTCAAAAGTTTCTGTCATAGGGGGACTGGGGACTGGGGATTGGGGACTGGGACTGGGGTAGTAGGGGAGAAGCAAGAGAGCAGGGAGAAGAATTTTCCCCTCCGTCCCCTGCACCCTGCCTCTTTTCAATGCCCAATGACTAATGACTAATGACTCTTGACTCCTTTTTTATCATTATCCAGCCGATAACAACAAGTAGGGCACCGAATGCAAGAAATCCTAGATCCCAAACTAACTGATTTGGGCCTGATTTCACGTGATGGATACCGAGAATTTGGTGGTCAATTAAACCTTCAACTAAGTCGAATAACCCTGTTCCAATCAGTATCGATCCAATAAAAGTCTGTGATGACCAAGGAACATCATCACGCCCTCCAGCACGCCATAGTAACACAAGTCCGACCACGGTAAATACCCAATTCACAGTATGAAATAACCCATCCCACACTATGTTCAAATCTATATTTGCCTTGTTGGTCAGAGGTCGAATGTTACTGAGCATGTGATGCCACTGGAGGATCTGATGCAGTAAAATCCCATCAATAAACCCTCCAATACCCACACCTAGAAAAATTCCAGCAGTAATCAGTGGTGCGCGTCGGTTGAAGGTTTCACTTTTCGCCTCCATTGTCAACCTCATAGATAGGCTTTTTTACAAAAATACAACTCCTTGAGGAGAAATATCTTCTATCTTGAGGCAAGTAAAATCATTCAATTTACGGCGTTTTTCAAGTAATTGAACTACACCATTTACTTGAAAAATGCTGTAAATTAATCAATCTTCAGATTTAATCTGCATACCCGCCTTCACTGGATCGAAATCTTGAGGAAAATGGGTGTTGCGATCGTAGTCTGCTTTTTCCAGGTTCGCTCCTTTGAGAGAGGCTTGGCGGAGATTCGCTGACATCAATAATGCTCCCCGAAGATCGGCATCTTTCAAATTCGCTTGACCCAGATCGGCAAAACTCAAATCAGTTCCCCTCAAATTAGCGCTACTCAGGTTAGCTTCACTCAAGTCAGCATAACTAAGGTCAGATCCTTTCAAGTTAATGCTTTGCAAGTCAGCATTACCTAGTTCTGCTTTACTAAAGTTTCGTTTTCCGGCTGCATAATTCTCCACAAGAGTAGCGGTACTATTGATGGGCTGCTGAGAATTGACTTCAGGCATATAACAGGGTTATGGCTTATCTCGTTATTACTTTCATACTCAGGATGAGAATACTCTGATTTCATCCTTACCTAAATGTAATACATTAGTTCCTTCTGTTCTCGGATTGCTCTTCGATCGCAAAGGTCTTGGAGTGTATATTTTTCCAAAACAGAGTTAGCAGCCTGACGTGCTTCCTGCCAGACTTCCTGAATTAGCTCACCTTCTACCGTGTTGGGAGTCGGCTCACAAGGAGAGACAACAATATCTGACCCTTCCATGCAGCTAAAAGCATCAAACACTGTAATCTTTGAAGGATCTCGTGCCAAAACATAGCCACCTTTGGCTCCGCGTATACTTTTAATCAATCCTCCACGTCTTAATGTTGCTAGGAGTTGTTCTAAATAGCGGTTCGGTATATCTTGCAATGCCGCTATTTCTCGAATTTGCAGGGCTTCACCCTTAGGGTAGCAGGTTGCCAACTCTAACAGGGCTAAAAGCGCGTATTCTGATTTATTAGAGATTACCACAGGCGTAAGATTTTAAACTGATACCTAAAAATACAAAGTGTTGAAGTCTGTTTCCTTAAGCTAATGCTAAGAAAACTTTACAATTCACCTATTGTCGACCGGCTAACTCTACTTTAAAGACCTTTTAGGATAGAAGCAAATACTTTTTTTTTTAAATTCAATAAATAAAAGTGATTGACTATTATACCGTTTTCATAGCTGAAAAGTGAGTTAATAGCTTAGTGTATCTAGCCTTCAACCCACTTTTAATCAGCATTTCAGAGATTGTGCGGATGAGGATTATGCAATTAATGGAGTGAAATACTAGCTGGAGTTATGATAAAAGCACTTTTTTGGGGCTGTGGAATTTTTACACTTACTCTTTGGTGCATTTGAGAGACAGGAAGCTAAGTAGAAGGGGATTCAGCAAAGAAAATTGTTTCGTCTCGTGGCTGTTCTCCGCCAATACGTTCGACTTTTCGCTGACAACAGCCACATAGAAAATAAAAGCGAACGCTGTCAGTGTCGGGTTTTATTAATTTAGATAAACGCGATCGCAATTTAGCATACTGAGTGGAAGTGATATCGCATTCAAACACACTCAACTGCATCCATTGTCCGTAAGACTTGAGAATTGAATGAATTTTAGTCCGACGCTTATCTTCTGGAATGTCGTAGCTGACAACAATATACATGGAGGGAGTAGAAAGTAAGGAATGGGGAATGGGAAGAAATTACAAGTTATTTGAGAATTAAAGGGGGATATTTCTCGATTTCGTTCATGAGGTACTTACTCAATAACCTCGCCTGAATTTCAAAGGCTTCCTGGTAGGTGCATTTGTTTCCCATAACTGGATGCTTGAAATTCGATTGTTTCTTTTGTTCGTAGGCGCGAAGAAATGTATGCAGTCCTTCTTTGGTTAAAGACACAGCACCACTGAGCGGTTCGGTGGTAAAGTCAGTTAGGGTTAGCGATCGCTTGTTAATCAGCGACAACACTACAGCATCCACTATTAAAGGACGAAATTCTTCCATCAAGTCTAAGGCTAGGGAAGGTCTACCATAACGCTCGACGTGTAAGTATCCTAGATAGGGATCGAAGCCAACAATATTTAAAGCACTTTGCACATCATGACGTAGCAATGAATACCCAAAACTCAGTAGGGCATTAACTGGATCGGTTGGTGGGCGGCGGCGTCTGGCTTCAAATTGAAATTCTGAGGTTTTGATTAGCTGTTGAAAACAACCAAAATAGGCTGCGCTACCAGCACCTTCTAAGCCTCTAAGGGAATCAATATTGTTAGTTTTTTCGATTGGTGCGATCGCGTTTTCCAATCGAGTGATGTTATTATTTAGGTCAATATCAGGATGTTCTCGCTGAGTGCGGAGTAGGCTATGACGGTAATTTTTTAATTTCCCCCGCACAAATCCTCTAACTAAATGTATTGCTGGTTGTGATTCTCCCACAGCTTGCCATTGGGCTTTACGAACAAAGATATTTTTGGTAACTTCTGGTTCTAAACGCCCTAAATATCGTCCGCTTTGTGTGAGGAAAGTTAAACAAATGTGACGATCTAAAAGTTCATTGACGACGGCGGGAGAAATAGTAGCCCGTCCAAGTACTACAATTCCCTCTATTTTAATTAAAGGGATATCTAAGATTGTTTTTTGTTCGGCTTTTACGGTGAGACGTTCGTCAATTTTACCGATAAAAGCATCGATTTGTGTTACGTAAACTGTTCCCATTTTTGATGATTACTAGTAATATTTTGTGCTTGGGTAAATAAAAGTTGCCAAAGTATGATTTAATATACTTCTTGATAACTTTTGACTTTATCAGTTGCTTTGGGCAAACATTGCGAATAAAGACTGCATCCTTGGCAGCGTTTGCTGTAAACTGGTTTTGGCATTGCTCCTGTTTCTAGGAGATTTGTGACAGATTCAATAGTTGCGATCGCACTTTGTCGTAACTCTTGATTTATCTCTACTAATTGCCGTTGATGAGAGTGGGCATAATAGATATATCCAGTAGTAACAGGTTGTCCTGTCATCTCTTCTAAACATAAGGCTTGGGCACAAACTTGCAACTCATCGTTATCCCATTCGCCTTTGCGTCCTCGTTTGTATTCTACTGGATAAACTTGACCAGATTCGGCTTCAATTAAATCAGATTTGCCAATGAGTTTATATTGCTCCGACTTCAGCCAAATTGCTCGAATTTGCCAAGTTTCTCCTCGCTGCACATCGCTTGTAGTGTGGACGCGATCGTGCAAACTTGTACCTTCAATTGTGTATTGATTATCGGTAAACTCGCCTGCACAAAACATTCGCCAACACCGATGCGGACAATAAGCATATTGATTCAATGCCGCAATATAAATATATTCAGTTTGATTCATAACTTAGATGGTTTTTAAATGATTATTAGAATTATGGAGAATATAGCCGTCGTGTCATTCCCATTCCCATAGTTGTTTTGCGACCAATTCCTGCATACAAAGCAAAATCAGCTAAAGCATTAAGTTGCTTAATTTGTATGGGTTCAATTTGTCCCAAAATCTTGTAGTTAACTTCGCCAATAATGCCAATAAATTTGCTGCGGGAATCAGCTAATATTTCTGTATGAATGTTGACAAATGAGGGAAATATTGACTCGATCGCAATCTGAGTAAATTCTATGCCACTGTATTTATTCCATCGTGAAAGTAGCGAATTGAAAACAGATTCTCTGGTAGGAAGGGTACTGTCATACTGTCCTTGACGGAAGGCGGTAGGTGTTGAGAAGCTAAGGTTAATGGAAGAATTGCGTAGGCGTAGCCCGTCGCAGACATCGCTAGCTTCTTCGTATAATTGAGCGTAAGTACTGGCATTTGCCCAAGGTTGAATAGATTGGGGTGTGCCTTGAATGCTGGTAATATACAAGTCAGCCGGGCCAAGATGCCAAGGGCGATTGGGATTAAGATTTAGCCAAAGTTGGGTAAGTTTGCCAAATAGAGTGTCATCTAATAAAGAGATGCGCCACCAACAAGGTGTTCCGGCGGGAATGGGTTGTTGATGTGAGTATTGCAATTTAGATCCACCTTTACCTCCCTTCAAAAGGGGAGAGTTTGTATTACTAATTTGTAAAGGGGAGAGGGTGAAAGCTTTATCTGCGGTGGAATCGTGCAAGCGATCGCCTAATGTGGTATCTACAGAACTAACAAGGGTTAAAAATAAGGCGTGGAGATGTCTACCTGTAAGATACTGTGGTGGAATAGGTGATTGAGGTAGCAAATTCAACACTAAACTATGAGGCATACTTTCTCTTTTTGGTTGTAGACTGAGTGCTTCTTGACTCTACAGTAAACTCAGGGATTTCCTGGAGTTCAGTATCACTCAAACTATACTGCTCACAAACTAAACTTAGGCGATTTCCTGGGGTTTTGACAGCATTAACCGAATGAGTTAAATCACCTTGAAAATAAACTAAAGTATTGAATTGTGGCTTAATTTGCCCAAGTTGGCGTTTGTGCGATCGCAATACCAGTTCTCCCCCTTCCATATCTGCCGGTACGCGCACATAAAGCACACTCACAACCGCTGGCGGTTCAATGGTTTTGCTGTAGGAACGCAGAGAGCGATCGATATGCGGATCGACGCGGGAGCCTTCTTTTAGCTGTAAAGGATTGAGGTAAAAAGCATTACAATTGGGCTGGAGAGCCAAATCGAGGTAAGGCTTGAAGTAGGGAAACTGCTGTTCTACTTTTGGTAATCCAGAGCGCTGAAATACTACAGAAAATCCTTTAGTGGCGACAAAATCGCGGTTGAGGTTGTTGATAGCAAAGTAAGGACAAGCTTGGATTTCTCCCCACAAGTTGTTTAGGTAATCGCTGGGGAAGGCGTTGGTTTGTTGTTGATAGTGTTTCACGATGGGTGTGAGAGAAATATACTTATAAATCGATGTTCTACAAATTCTCGCACCATTGGTGCGAGAATTTAATTACTTATCACACAATAAAAACCTCATCATCTGGAAGACGTAATTGTTTAAACTTCATTGCCATTGTTAAAATTCCTGACAAGCCTGTAAAGAATCTATATTCTTTCTCCATATCATTACAAACGATGGTTATTGGATAAGAAATAATTCCTTGCTTGTTTAATTGAAAAATAACAGCAGCATTTGTTCTGGGGCAAATAATTACTCCTGGTAAAAGATGCCTATTCAAAGATTCTATTCCGTCTGTGGGTCGTGTTCCTCCTCCAAGAGTGCGGATAATTTTACAATTTCTAAAAGCTGTTAGTTTGTTCAACTCTGTACTGATAAATTCTTGCCAGTTATCAGTGTAGCGTAATTCAAAACTCAATTGATAAGTTTCAGTAGCACGACTGGTGACTTCAATACAATCACCATTTTGGACAAATTCGTAATAGCGTAATAGGTGGAAAGGATCTAGTTTTGTTTCCTCCGATTCATCTAGAATAAAACCATGAGGGTCACGAATGGAAAGACTTTCAAACAGACTAGAGCGAAAACTAAATAAAGGTGCATAGCTTGTACTAAAAACTTCAGCAAATTCTTTTAACTCAGCTAGTGCCTCTTCATCTTTGTTAAATAAATCTACGTATTCGTCTAAAGTTGTACGTCCAGCTTGTAAGTCATCCCAATCTTCAGAAAATTTAGCTTTGATAAAAGTTTTAACAAAAGCCTGACCACCTTTGATATACTTCCAATCTTTTTTGATTTCTTTGGGAGTTTTTTTCGCAATAGTTTCAGCGCCTCGTAAAAGCTTCATTCTGTAGCGATAATCATCCCAAGTTCTGTTTCCTTCAAAAATTGATTTTAGAGTATTGAATAACTCCAAAATCAATTTTTCCTCAGCTAAACCTTCAAGCATTTCTTCCAATTCCAACAAGGGACGGGCAATTTCTAGAAATGCTTCTGAACGCCAGTAAGCTTTTAAAAAAGGCTTATCTAAACAGGGAAGTGTTTCAAGTAGGTCTTTTAGCGCTGTACGCCCTCCAGTAGTATCTAGAGAGGTTAAACCTTCTTCCCAAGCATTAGCAGGTAAGTAAGCAATAGCTTCTGAATCAATATTAGTTTCAGATTTACCCAAAACACGCCCTACTCTACCAATTCTCTGCCAAAATGCAGCGCGATCGCGTGCTGAAAAAATCAACCAATCTAAATTTTGCCGTTTCGGTTGAGGATGTCTTTCAAAGTTAAATCCTACATCTACAGTGCTAGTAGCCAAAATAATTTGACACTGCATAGCCCTTTCTCTATCTTTTTTGGGTGCAGGGCCAGTTATACGCCCGATGTCATCACCAAGTCCTTGTTGACGAAGTAAATCTGAGAGACGATTAATATTATCAAGAGAGTCAAGAATTACAGCACCATTTTCATCAGGTCTTTCTCGAAAACGTTGGACAATTTCTACTGCTAACTCTGCTAACCACTCTTCCTTACTATCTGGTTTTGGCCTTAATTCTAGATTAACTGCTGTTTGTGATGGTAAAAGGTTATTATTACCAGCTTCTCCATCAATTCTTGCTATCTTCACACCAGCCTGTTTTAAATTCTGCAATGCTAATTCGCAAGCTGGTTCTGGTGTTGCTGTTAGCAAAACTACTTTGCGTCCATCCTGAAAAAAGCGAAAAACTTGAGAATAAGCAAGATAAAACAGCATTCCTACTAGCTGTTTAGCATCGTAGAGGTGAAATTCATCAAAAATGACTGTTGAAAATTTTGTGTAAAAACTACTGGCAATATTACCTCTATCCAAGTTGTTATAGGCAAAGAAAGTTGCATAGTAAAAGATATCAGGATTTGTGACTAAAATGATGGGTGTATTAGCCCCAACATCAGGAAAAACTGTAGCTGGATTCCGTAATACGTTATACAGCTTTTCCCCTGAACGACTGCCAACTTTATCGTTAGACCAGCTTTTAATGTCTTTAGCAGAAGCAGATTTGACGACATGACGTAAGTTAGCATCACTAACAAACTTTTTTGCTGCTTCTGTTTGCTGTTCAATTAAAGCATTAGTTGGAGCAATGTAAACAGCACTTTTATTTGGCTGATGTTTTAATACTGTTAGTCCTGCGTTGGTTTTACCTGTACCAGTTGGTGCTAAATCAAGGATAATATCTGCATCCTTAGATTGTTCAAACACATCTAATTGATGTTGAAGTGCATTCCTGATGAAAGATATTTTATCTGGCGATGCACAAGCTGAAATACTGCGCGGTTCTAATCTGATAACTAATCTTTGATTACTCATTGTTACTTTCTCTACCGCAAAAATGTAACCCTGCTGGTACAATTATTTCCCCAACTTGCCAAGCAGCACCCCGAAAACGCAGATTTTTAATGATGGGTGCAGGAGGAATAGAAATTAAATCGAATGCTAAAGCCTCTATTTGCTGTGGTAAATCAGCCGCATTTAGATAATGTTGACTTTGATATTCACCTTCTGCTAGTAAAGTCACAGGAAATTCATTAAGCACATTCACTCTGACTTTGCTCATGAATTTACCAAGGCGAATATAATTTGGTAATTGATTATTTCCAAATACCAAAGTTTGAAATTTGTTTCTGCGTTCAATCATCCGCAGTCTTCCGGTTTGCGGAAAATTACTTGGTCTAAATGAACTAGGTTTTTTACCTTGGCGTTGTAATGGTAAATCTTCCCGCGCCGTAGCAACACGGTTATTAGTCATTGCATACCAGTAAGAATCAGAAAGAGCATTGAAACGTTCAAATCTGAATGTCACTCTACCTACTGGTGAAGCTGGTAAGATATAAAAATCTTGTGCGATTGGTTGTAAATCTTCTTTGTAGGTTGGTCGTCCGGTAGCCTGACCTTGGAGGCGATAGGGGGAATTTACTCTACCTAAAGCATAGGTAAGAGCATAATTCCCAATTACACCCTCAGTGTAATAGGTATCAGACAACTCCCTAGAGGCAAAAAAGACTGGTTCAAGACAGTATAATTCAACAAGTTTTGCCTGCTGAAAAGGAATTGTTGACATAACCTAAATCTCTACTTCAACTGGTGTATTTTTGCCTTTGCTTTTACCTTTACCTTTGTTTTTCTCAGGTGCAACCTGACGGAAGGATTCATAGGATTGCGTTAAACGCTTGAGAAAATTATCACGTTCATCTGGTGACCAATTAGTTTCTACGTCAGTCAGCAAATTGGCTAATTCTTCTTCAGATAACTGCACAGAAACCCCTCTCTTATTTTTCCAATTAGCAATTACTTGTTTGCTGGCTGTAATTAATTGATTAATATTCAAAGGGTGTTCTAAAGGCTTACCTAAGACATCATAAGTAGCTTGTACAAGTTCTAGAGAACTAGGAAGTTCGGTAATACTACCAAATACACCTAATATCTCATTTTCCATACGTCCAACACGACTGGAAACTGCACCATAACGACTTGTGAACAGAATGTTACCGATGATATACCGCAGTTCATCCGCAGTTACATCTTTTAGGGTGACGACATCCAGAAAATGCACGCCTGGTTTGATGTATTCGCTGGTATTTAAAGCTGTTGAGGCGTTACCTTTTTCATCGCGCATTGTGCCAGTTTCGTAGATGGCATTTATTGTGCGATCGCCTACAACATCACTAGCAGGTAAAATACTAAAAGCATCTTCAGTCCAAATCCGGCTTTTTTGAGCGCCACCCCCACCAGCCGCGAAGCCGTAGAGGAAACAATCTACACACATTTCACAAGGTGCATTAGTATTTAAAGAACAAAGAGAACCATCTTTAGGGTTAGTGTATAAAAGCTCATGCGCTCTTAAATGTTCTCGTCCGTAGCGTCTTTCTGGTGCTACTTGTTTACGCTTAGTCATTACCAAACGTTGAATTATAGTTTTTTGATTTTCACCCTCTAAACCAGCTTGGACAAATTCGCTACACATTGGCTCACCTGAACCTTCTGTGCGAAAGATAGTTTCAGAATGGGTTGTCCTTAAAACAACTAAAGTAATAAAACGTCCTTTGGGGAAGTTCTCATAACTTGTTGCTAGAACCGAGGAAAGTTTTGAAATGGACATGATGACAAACTCCTAATTATTTAAACAGTTGTAGTTGTTTCGACAGAATCATCTTCAGATTGACTTTTAAGTTGTTTACGTGCTTCCTCAAGGAAGAATAAATAAGCAGCTTCTAAAGTTTTTTGGTCAGATAAAAACTTTTCAGGACGTGCCGAATAAACCTCCTCATATAGTTTTTGTAATACATCGTAATAACGCTTAACTTGATCCAACTTTGTTGCACCTACACGATATTCACGATTAATTCGGTCTAGACGAGTGTAATATTGCTGCACTAAGGCAGCAAAAATTATCTCTAAATCCAGATGGGATTTTTGAGAACGAATAGCAGCAATAAAGGCTGTAAAAGGTTCTGCTTGAGCAGTTCTTGTAAAAGAACTTCCCTTCAGGTTTCCTTGTGCTGCAATTTGAGCAGCTTCTTTGAGATACTTAGTTAAAAGCGAGGTTTCATTTGGCATAAGATTCTCCAACAAAGTATTTAACGGTTCACAAATGCGACTCCAAATAACACTCAAGTTTGGTTCGTCTTGTTCTCGCAGAGTCCAACGTAGCAAGACATAATAAAGTTCAATTGGTCTGACACAAGCACGAGCCAAATCATACAAACAATCATCAGCTTTCTGAATACTTGCAACAGATGTTGCTAGTTTGCCAATGCAACGTAGTCGCTCAAGAATTTTTTCTGCATCTTGGCGCTGTTGATATTGTCCATTTCCTAATAAAGTTTGCAGTGCAGAAGGAATTCCCTCTATTCGTCCGTAAACATCACTAAATAACTCCACCTCTAGATTGCTACTCAAGGTAAAAGGAAAGCCAATATCTAAAGACAAGGAAATTTCTAAAGCAAGCCTCAGTGACTTTAGTAAAGCTAAAGAATTATTAACATCTCCCCAAAGTAAAGGAATAATGACAGATGTATGAACAAAATCAGGACGCTTTGGTAATGCTAAACCAACTACTTTATTAGCTTTAAATTCAAGTTGGTTATCTCTATACAATTTAAATTCATCAATAGTGACAGTACCACCTTCAGCATTTGTCGTTGCAAGTTGTTTTAAAAGTCCACGCCAAATTCTCAATAGTTCTGGAGCAGAACCTTTAGGTAATGCTAAGTGCAAATAAAGCGGGTCTTGTTTTTTAACAGCAGGAAAGTTTGCCCCAACTGCCATTAATTGGTAAGCTAAAGCTGCAATTGAATCTGCTTGTCTTTTCGGTTCAGCACTGATACCACCCGGTAAGCGATTAGAAAAAGCTTGTACTTTTGTCCCAGGAGGCATATTATCTGAAATTAGCTCATCTATATCAGTAGAAGTAGAACCTAAAGAGCATCTTTGTCTGGGATTTGCTTCTACATAAGCATTTAAATCATCGACTCCATTTAACCGAATGGCAAAAGGTAAATTTACCATTCGGCTAACGGCTGCAATCATTTCTTCAGATACTTCTGTTTCTTCAGATATTTGTGTACTTTCCTTTCTTAGTTGAAAAGATTCTTGTAGAGCTTCTTTAATACCCTCAATTCCTTTAACAGCAGCTTTAGCAGCAAATAAAGGTCGCCCATATTGACCATTAAACGGCTCAATTGCAATACGCTGAAGTTCCGATATACCCGTATGATGAGCGATTTTATCCCAAACTTCTTTAGGGCTTAATCCGGCTTCACGGTAACTAAGGTAAGCTGCTTTTAAACCTTCAGATATGGCAAACTCTTCCGCATTACTTACAGGTAATAACTGAAGTTCAGCCGCTTTTATTAGTGCATCTGCACCAGCCGCTTCACCCCACTTAGTTACATCTTTAGCAATCTTGTCTGATTTGTATCCAGCTTTTTTCCTTTCTAAAAGAGCCTCAACATTTACCAAAACTTCCTCAATATTTTGTTGGATGGCTTGATGAGAAACCTTAATACCATCTTTAGTAGCTCTGACAAGTCTTTCGATATTATTTCCAAAAACTTGGTCAATTTTACTTTGCCAAACAGCAGCTATTTCTTTTGTCAAATCTACATTTGCTAAAGCTTCACCTTCAAAAAGTTCGCCATCAGGGAAAATTGCTAAAGGATTTAACCCATACTTTTGCAAAACCTCTTCGCAAGCACCGAGCAATAGGGCTGTAATATAGCCTTTGTCTTCAGAAATGCTAATTCTAAAAAGGTTACAGCTTCGCCCAAAAGCAACGGTTAATTCTTTTTCCAGTTTGCGAAAACGTTGTGCATCTGGAATTCCTAAATCAAATAAGTCCGCAGCTGTAAGCATCGCCGCCCAACGTTCAATATTTGGGTCTTCTGGTAAAAATCTTGCCCCATCGCTGACGTTATGACCTGAATGGCGCTCAATTAGCTTTCTGACTAACTCCAAATCATCTTGTGAGACAACAAAGCCAAGTACACAAGCCTTTTCTAGTTGTTCTCGTAAAAATTCCTGATTTCTCGCCAGGGTTTTAACATTGTGTCCTTGAGTATCTAATTTATTCAGGTCATGTACAGCAGTTGCAGCTAGTAGCAAAGGTCTTTTATTTTCTGGGACATCTGCGATTCGGCTAACTGTCAAAATGAACTGACACGCAGAATCCAGGTGTTCTGCAAGGGTTGTACCCGTTCTCACGCCGTACTGATGATGATGTGCATGATTTTCGTAAAGCTGGGGGCGAATTTCACTGAAATAAATCTCCTCCAAAGACTTAGGAGGATTATTCAAAAGCCGACTACGCTTGGACATATAAAGATACTCCAATCCAAAATCGAGTCTAGGTTGCAAGGTCAACTTTTGAGATGAGTACTTATACTGAGATAACCTGACAAACTCAAGTTATGTCACTGCACTTTTTTGCAACTAGACTATTTATAATTACATCTATGAATATGGCACAAGTAAATTAAAAGTGCAAGTACATTTTGTCAATGCCCAGAAAAAAAGAAACGATTACACTGTCAATTCCGCCAGGAACTAAGGAACAACTAGAAGCGATCGCTCGCCAACTCAATATCAATTGGGGCAAAGAACCGAGTATTTCGGGCTTAATAGTGGCGATCGCCCAACAATCTGTAGAGGTCGGAAAGCCTTTCACACTTGACCTTAACCAAGTTAACGCCTTACAGCAGGCAATAAAAGCCTTAAACGATGCAGGTCATATAGGAGAAGCACAAACTGTACTTGCACTTTTGCTAGAACGGGGCAATCTTGAAGCACCTCTTCGTCAATTGCTGATGAAACAACTTAGTCAACCTATCCAAGAATGGCGAAATACGATAGAAGAACTAAGTAAAGCTAAACAGCCTTTTTACATACTCTATTCCAACTCTCAAGGTCAGGAATTAGATTACAAAGTTCGTCACGCTGAGGTGCGCTTTTTTGAGAAACGCTTTTATCTCATGATTTGGTGCGAAGAGACAGCAGACGTAGAAAACGATATCCCAGAATTACCCGAACTTTGGCACAATCGTTGCTTAAGCTTTGAGCGAATTAAGTCTGTTGTCCCAACAAGTGGTGATTGGCGGGGTGAACTTGATTACGTAAAAGTGCAATTACACTTTCGGGGTTGGCTAGCTAAAGCCTATCAACCGAAAGAAGATGATATTGAGGATGACATGATTAATGATGTGCGTCAGGTGGTGCGGCGAGTAGCTAATCCCTTCTGGCTGATTCGAGAAGTATCGCGATATTGGGAAGATTGCGTGATTGTATCACCTGAGAGTCTGCGCGATCGCCTTAAACAAAAACTCCTCACCTTATGCCAGTTATACGATATCGAAACCAGGAGTTAAGTCTTGTGGGATAAACATCTTGCCTAATATAGGCTAGAACCTCTGAAAATAAATCGGTTCGGCAAGGCAGAAATCCTCACACCCGATCAAATTAATCTCCTATTTACTGAGGGCTTTGTCAACCCATGCGATCGCCTACGGCGGAAAGCCTCTCTCCTCTTAGGAGAGAGGTTTGGAGAGAGGTCAGACTGTATTGCACCCAAACGAGAACCGCTATATTATGTTCCTGGGCGAGAGCGAATGCGATCGGGTATATGATGGCGATCGCCTAATATTTCTAACAAAGGGCCATTAACGTCAAATTTAACCATACTTACCGACGCGACCAAAATATTCACCCGATAGCGATAGCGTCCCAAATCAATTCCCAGTAAACTGCAAAGCATAATCCGAATCGTAGCTTTATGAGAAACTACTAAAACATTACCTTGGGGATGTTTTTCTTGAATTTCAGCAATTACAGGCATAGAACGGTTAGCAATATCTACCGCAGTTTCTCCACCTAATGGTGCATTCCAAGCTGGTTCTGTCACCCATTTTACATAGTTTTCTGCGTAATTCTCTTGGGCAAATGATTTACTCTTAGTTTCCCATTCGCCGTAACTACCTTCTCTGAGTCCGTCACGCAACTGCATATCTATACCGATAGCATCACAAAATGGCTTGGCAGTTGCAATTGCGCGCTTCATCGGGCTAACATAAACCCCTTCCCACTTCAATTGTTGATAAACATCGGCAAAAGCGGATGCCATCTGCATACCTTCAGAAGTCAACTCCGCATCAGTTTCACCGCAGAAATTACCACTTTGACTAAAAGTAGTTTCTCCATGTCGCAGTAAATATAAATTGAGTGTCATGGGTTGTATCGCGATTGGGATAAAGGAGTTTGTGCAAAAATAAACTACCATCAATCTCCCAATCGTGTCTGTGACACCAGGACAAAGTAATCAACCAAAAAAGTCAATCAACCACAATCCGCATCCCTTATCGTAAAATCTGGTCAATCATCCTATTGGCTTGGGAATCGTAACTACCCCCAAATAAATTGAAGTGATTCAAAATGTGATACAGGTTATAAAGTGTTTTTCTTTGCTCATAACCTGCATCTAACGGAAACACTTCGTTGTAACCCTTATAAAACGCTGCGGGGAAACCACCAAATAATTCTGTCATGGCGATATCAACTTCTCTATCTGCAAAATAAGTTGCTGGATCAAATATCACTGGCTCCCCGGATGCAGTACACCCAGCATTTCCACCCCATAAATCGCCGTGTACTAAGGAAGGTTGTACCTGATGATTTGCCAATAGCTCAGGGATAGCTGCTAATAACTTGTCTTGCTGGGGAAAATTACCTCCCCGCCGCCTTGCCAACTGAAATTGATAACCCAAGCGATGTTTAATATAAAATTCTGTCCAGTCTGCTGTCCAAGTATTGATTTGCGGCGTGGAACCTATGGTATTGTTAATTTTCCAACCAAAACTTTGACTGCTGCTAGCTTTATGCATTGCCGCTAACTTGCGTCCCATTTCTTGCCATGAGTTGCCGTTACCGCTAGCAAGTTCCAACCATTCCAGGATGATGTAGCTAGAATTATCAGCAGTACCCCAGCAAATTGGTTTGGGGATGCGAATACTAGCTGTTGCTAGCATTTCCTTTAAGCCCAACGCCTCAGCTTCAAACATCGCAACTTGGGATACTTGATTTAGCTTGACGAAGTAGGTTATCTCACCATTAGAGACAGCATAACCTTGGTTGATGCACCCACCACCAATTGATCGCCGTTGCTGACTCTGAAATTTTTCGCCAGTCACCTGGCTAATATGGGTGTCGATTTGAGTCCAGATCATGCAATTTTGGATTTTAGATTTTGGATTTTGGATTAGTTAAGTGGGTATTGGGTACTGGTTATTAATTATCTACCCTATGCCCAATGCCCCATGCCCTATTCCCAATTTGTAATTTACGGCTTGACAAAAACTACACCATAAGCATCTGGAGATAGATACTCTTTAGCTGCTTGCATCAAGTTTGTTGCATCTTGGCTCTGGATGATCGCTGGGTAGTTAAAGGCGGGTTCCAAATCTCCTACCAAAGATTGATAATAACCATACAAACCAGAGCGATCGCTTGGTGTTTCGTTGCCAAAAACATATCTATTAGCTACTCGCCGCCCTATACGGGCAATTTCTGATTCTGTTACCAACTCTGTTTGGAGTTTGCCAATGTGTTGAGCGATCGCATCCTCTACAATTGCTAAATTTTCCACTGCACATTTAGCTGAAATGTAAAATATCCCTTGCAGTTCATTGCTCATGTTGCTCACAGAAATTGACGAAACTAATCCCCGTTCTTCTCGTAAATCTCTCACCAGTCTTGATGTCCGTCCATGTCCCAAAATTCCGGCTAAAACATCCAATCCATAGGTGCGATCTAACTGTGTCATTCCGGGAACTCGCCAAACCATTACTAGCCTTGCTTGTTGCAGACTTTCATCGATAAATTCTTGACGGACAATTTCTGTAAATGGTGATTCAGGATTCAGGGGAGAGACGCGATTAATCCCGTCTGTAATGGGCTGGGGAATAGCTTTTGTAAATCCTTCTGCAATAGTTGCAATTAATTCTTCTACGGGCAAATTTCCCACAGCTACAGCAGTAATTGACTGCGGTTGATACCAATTAGCATGAAAATCCCGCATCTGCTGGGGTTTCAGTTCGGCAATCACCGATTCTGGCCCCAATACCGGACGGCGATAGGGTAGCCGATCAAAGGCTGTTTGCATCGCCCGCCGATATGTACGCCGTTGGGGATTATCCTCGGAACGCCTAATTTCTTCTAAAACTACCAATCGCTCACGTTCAAAGGCATCATCAGGAATACTCGCATTTGATACTACATCTATTTGTAGTGGCGCAAGCTCGGCAAAATCTTTGGGGGCAGTAGTTATATAGTAATGAGTATAATCTTGGCTCGTAGCGGCATTGGTAACAGCACCCCGCTCTTCAATTCGACGTTCAAATTCGCCGCTAGCTAGTCGTTCTGTTCCTTTAAAAATCATGTGTTCTAAAAAGTGAGCCATACCGTTAATGGCATCAGATTCTACAGCAGAACCAACTTTAATCCACAAGTTGAGGTTTACGGCTTCAACTGGCATTTGCTCGGCAATGATTGTCAAACCATTGGGCAACTGGTGTAGTGTCGGGGCATTGAGACGGGGAAGTTTCCGTAGGGTTGAGGTCATTGCTACTTGTGTGTGAGGAGCGATGTTACTTCTTTATCTTATCTGGGACTTAAAAATAAGCACTGCGATCACTTCTCTGACAGAAGAAGCGATCGCATGAGCAAGTAAGGCAAGAATTTTCCCCGCGTCCATACTCTGGGTTAGATAACGAACCACAGAGGCGCAGAGAACACAGAGAGGAAGACCCTCACCTAGCAATTTCGGGTTGGTCGGGTAGTAGTCATGAAGTCATTAATCTCAATCAGGCTGTAAAATTATGAATAGCAATATTAAGAATTATAAAGATAAATATCAATGTCCAGCATTTATGTTGACAAAAGCAAATCTCATGTAGTGGTTATTGGTGCAGGAATCGGTGGACTGACTGCTGGGGCATTATTAGCTCATAGAGGTTACAGCGTCTTAATTTTAGATCAAGCGATCGCACCAGGAGGCTGTGCTTCGACGTTTAAACGCCAAGGATTTACCTTTGATGTGGGAGCAACTCAGGTGGCGGGGTTGGAAGCAGGGGGAATTCACCACCGCATTTTCTCAGAATTGCAAATAGATTTGCCGGCAGCAACGCCTTGTGACCCTGCTTGTGCGGTGTATTTACCTGGGGAAAGTAAACCTATCAACGTTTGGCGTGACCAAGAGAAATGGAAAGCGGAACGACAAAAACAGTTTCCTGGTAGCGAACCGTTTTGGCAATTGATGGCAACTTTATTTGATGCCAGTTGGGAATTCCAAGGACGCGACCCGGTGCTACCACCGCGTAATTTATGGGATTTGTGGCAGCTAATCCAAGCGGTACGTCCCAATACATTAATTACCGTACCCTTCACCTTGTTTACCGTAGGAGATGCTTTACGTTTATGTGGACTGGGAAATGACCGACGACTGAGGACTTTTTTAGATTTGCAACTGAAACTATACTCCCAGGTGAATGCAGACGAGACAGCATTACTTTACGCAGCTACAGCGTTGAGTGTATCCCAACTGCCCCAAGGATTGTTTCACCTCCAGGGAAGTATGCAGGTGTTGAGCGATCGCTTGGTACAATCCTTAGAGAGAGATGGCGGTAAATTGTTGATGCGCCATAATGTAGAACAAATCAAGGTAGAAAACGGTAAAGCTACTGCTGTTGTAATTAGAAATCAGAAAACTGGCGAAGTCTGGACAGAAGCAGCCAACCACATAGTTAGCAATGTCACCGTGCAAAACTTAGTGCAGTTATTGGGAGAACAAGCGCCATCTGGATATAAAAACCGGGTGGAAAAACTACCCCAAGCATCGGGCGCATTTGTGGTGTATTTGGGTGTAGATGCTAGCGCGATTCCGCCTGAGTGTCCTCCCCACCTGCAATTTCTGTACGATGTCAATGGCCCCATTGGCGAAAATAATTCCCTATTTGTTTCCGTCAGTCATCCTGGAGATGGTCGCGCACCGGAGGGGAAAGCAACAATTATCGCCTCTTCATTTGTCGATCCTGCACAGTGGTGGCAGACTGATGATTATGAAGGACTAAAAGAAAAGTTTACCCAAGAAGCGATCGCACGTCTTGCTGAATACTTTTATCTCAAACCAGAAACGATTATTTATCAAGAAGCCGCCACACCCCGCACCTTTGCCCATTTCACAGGGCGCGATCGCGGTATAGTTGGCGGTATTGGTCAAAGAATACCTACTTTTGGCCCCTTTGGTTTCGCCAATCGAACACCCATTGAAAATTTGTGGTTAGTTGGTGACTCGACCCATCCAGGGGAAGGTACTGCTGGGGTGAGTTACTCGGCGTTAACGGTAGTCAGGCAGATTGAAGCGCAAATATAGTATTTTGTCAATCTGAATTCTGAATTCTAGACATCTCCGAAAAAGAATTTTTTTGACGTAGCAGTGCTACGTCTCTACAAGGGTTAGGGTAACGCATATTTAATTTCTGGAGATGTCTTCTGGCTTCTGAATTCAATTACAACTATTTATATAGATTATATAGAGAAAAAATTCTATTAAACAGTATAAATCATACTTATAACCGATGGCAAAGGGGACGCAAAACTGGTGAAATAAGGGTAGTGTTGCTGACCCGGAGTAATGACAGACAGCGTTTTAATTATTGGTGGACGAGGGCGGATTGGTAGCAGTGTTGCTCAGGATCTCGCTACCCATACGCAGGCTCAAATTACGATTACTGGGCGTTCTGCGGAGTTTGGCAAGGCTGTTAGCTTGTCTTCGGGGGGACAAGTGCAGTTTTTGATATTAGACTTGGCAGAAGTTGACAAGTTGCGAGATGCGATCGCAAACTCTAATTTAGTCATTCACTGTGCTGGCCCATTTCACTACAGAGATACTAATGTTCTTGAAACCTGTATTGCCCAAGGCGTTAATTATTTAGATGTCAGCGACCACCGTTCTTATACCAGCAAAGCTCTAAATTATCATGAAAAAGCTGCTGCTGCTGGTGTGACAGCAATTATTAACACTGGCATTTTTCCTGGTATTTCTAATAGCATGGTACGCCAGGGAGTTGAACAATTTGACCAAGCAGAAAAGATCCATTTAAGTTATTTAGTTTCTGGTTCTGGTGGTGCTGGTATTACAGTGATGCGAACAACTTTTCTGGGGTTACAGTATCCTTTTGAAGCTTGGATAGATGGAAAATGGAATATAGTCAAGCCTTATAGTGAAAGAGAATTAATTGAGTTTCCATCGCCATATAGACGTAGTGGAGTTTACTGGTTTGATATGCCAGAAACATTTACACTGCCCCACGCCTTCCCATCAGTAAAAACTGTAATTACTAAGTTTGGCTCTGTTCCAGATTTTTATAATCATCTAACTTGGATTGCAGCACACGTTTTTCCCAAGTGGTTAATGCAGCAACGTTCCATGATTGAATTTCTGTCTCATGTCAGCCATTTTATGACAGATGTTACTAATAATTTTAGTGGAATTGGAGTAGCAGTTCGTTCAGAAGTTACAGGTCAAAAAAATGGTGAAACTGCCATTTATTGTTCAACTATAGCGCATGAGAATACAGCCATAGCTTCTGGTTGCGGTACGGGTAGTATTGCCCAATTATTGCTAGAAGGCAAACTCAAAAAACCAGGTGTTTTTGCTGTAGAAGAAGCATTACCAACAAATTTATTTGAAGAGGTAATGCAAAGCCGAGGAATTAAGATTACTCATAGTTGGTTATAATTGCTAGCGCAGATTCTTATATCCTCAAACATCAACTAAAATCTCCATTTCGTCACTCCAGCTCCATAATCGGTTCAGAGTTCTCTAACCAGGATAGGCAAGAGTTGGCAACTATTGCAGCTTGAGTGCGATCGCGCAAATTCAGCCGTGCAAGGATATTACTAATATGGTTTCTTACCGTCCCTTCCGAGAGAAAGATTGCTTGGGCAATTTCGCGGTTACTAGCACCCTTGGCAATCATCAGTAAAATTTCTCGTTCTCTGGGGGTGAGTTCTGTCATACCTGGGGGTAGCTGCTGCTTGTCTGTTTCTAGAACTGCCACATTTGCAATCATCTTCTCGACAATTCCCGGCCCAAACTGGGTATAACCCTTGTGAATTGAACGAATTGCCTCCGCTAGTTCTTCAGTCGGTGTATCTTTCAACAAATAGCCTTTAGCGCCAAAGCGCAGCGCCTCAGCGACATACTTGGCATCATCAAAAGTTGTCAGGATAAGAATCTTCATACCAGGAAACTTTTCGCAAATTAGGCGTGTAGCTTCTACCCCATCCATTACAGGCATCCGAATATCCATCAGTACTACATCTGGTGGCAGAAATTCGGCTTGTAAGGACTCGATGAGTTGAATTGCTCTTTGGCCATTGTCTGCTTCGCCGACAATTTGCAAATCTGGCTTAATTGCCAATAAGGTTTTTAAACCTCGTCGAACAATCTCTTGATCTTCTGCAATTAAAACTCGAATCATGCTGCCAGCCTCGAAAATCTTGCGGTAATTCGACAACCAGCACCAGGTTCGCTAGTAATTTCTAATTGACCACCAACATTTGCAGTGCGTTCCCGCATTCCCTGAAGTCCGAAGCCATAACCAGAGCTATCAATCGACATACCTTTGCCATTATCCTGAATGACTAACAATAAACCCTCAACAGTCGTTTGAATGTGAATCTGCACTCTGGTGGCTGATGCATACTTGCAAATATTAGTCAAGCTTTCCTGGATAATTCTATATACTACCGTATTGACCTGATTAGATAAAGGATAAGATAAGTCAATTTGGCATTCTAGCGGGATGCCAGTAGTGCGGTAAAATTCTTGAGTTAGAGTCGCGATCGCTTTTTCTAACAATTGACCTTGCAATGGATCAGAGCGAATTTCGGATACAGACTGCCGCACTGCTTTTAAGGCATCAGAACCTAGTTGTTTCGCCTCCTGCAAAAATTCATAGGCTTGCTCTGGGTTAATCTGCCACAAAGTTAGAGCAGTTTCCATTTGAATGTTAAGTGCCACTAATGCGTGACCCAAAGAATCATGGATATCACGGGCAATGCGATGACGCTCTTCTAATGTTGCCATTGCTTCGATTCGCTGGTTGAGTTGCCGTTCTTGTTGTAATGCTTTGAGCAACTGTGCTTGCAACCGGCAAATTGTGAGTTGATTCTCAACCCGCACCAAAACTTCCTCAACTTGAAATGGCTTAGTAATATAGTCTACACCCCCGACTGTAAAAGCTTTCACCTTATCAAACACTTCATTGAGGGCGCTAATAAAAATTACTGGAATTGCCTGGGTGTTGGAGTTAGCTTTTAAGCGTTGGCACACCTCATAGCCATTTATCCCTGGCATATTAATATCTAGCAAAATCAAGTCAGGGGGTTGGGCTTGTATCCCCATTAATGCTGTTGAGCCATTAGTAACACTGCGAACTTCATACCCCTGTTCAATCAACATCGTGGATAACAAGCGCAGGTTATCTGGCGTGTCATCAACTATGAGGATGTCTCCTTTGAGGAACTGAGTACCATCCATGAGGCATTTACAAAAAGAAAACGTAGCTGAAATTAAATTATATGCTGTTGATGAAATATATACGGGCTGTAGATTTAAATCATCGTCATTAAAAATGTTCAGAAATTGGAAACTAAGTACAAAATTTACCCTATTACTTACACTGGTTTTTCTCGGTGGAATTTGCTTGAGTGGAATTATCTTGGCTTCAGCAATGAAGCACGAAGCCGAAGAGGATATTAGTACCAAAGCAGAAATTCTTACCCAAACGATGAACGCTGTCAGGAATTACACTGACAACAGCATTAATCCTCTGCTCGAAAAGCAACTGTTGACTGCACCAGAGTTTATCCGCCAAACAGTCCCCGGTTTTGCAGCGCGGCAAGTTTTTGAGCAATTTCGCGCCCATCGAGGATATAAAAGCTTCCTCTACAAAGAAGCGACACTAAATCCGACCAATCTCCAAGACCAAGCAGATGAGTTTGAAACCAAACTGGTTCAGCAGTTTCGCCAACAGCCGCAACTGACCGTGCAAACTGGATATCGCGCTAAAGATGGAAAAAACCTGTTTTACATCGCCCAACCACTAACAGTAAATCAGAAAAACTGTTTGCAATGTCACGACCGACCGGAATTAGCTCCCAAAAGTATGATTCAGAGTTACGGGAGTAACAATGGATTTGGTTGGAAACTCAATGAAATCATCGCCGCGCAAACAATATATGTACCAGCAGATGAGGTTTTTGCCCATGTGCGGGAAACCCTGACTTTAGTTATGAGCGTTGTGATTGCTGTTTTTGCCCTTGGTATCTGGCTGATTAATCGCTTTTTGAAGCATACAGTAATTTATCCGCTCAGACAACTAACAGCGATCGCTAAAAAAGTCGGCGCTAGTACAATTACTCTTGAGCAAGTAGATGGCTTTAATTCTCCCAGCATTACGAAAGTAGCGCGACAAGCTGACGAACCAGGACAACTCGCACGTACTTTCCAGTACATGGCTCGTGAAGTTGCGATGCGCGAGCAAAATCTGACTCAAGCAGTCGAACAGCGCACCGCTCAACTAGCAGAAAGTATTCAAGAAGCCGAAACCGCCAGAGCTAAAGCCGAAGCCGCCAACAGAACTAAAAGCTTGTTTCTTTCTAATATGAGTCATGAACTGCGAACTCCCCTCAACGTCATTTTGGGATTTACTCAGTTGATGATGCGTAGTAGTTCTGTGAATTCACAATTGCAAGGTTATCTAGACACAATTATTCGGAGTGGCGAACACCTGCTGACTTTAATTAATGATGTACTGTCAATGTCTCAGATTGAAGCAGGTAGAATTACACTGAAGGCAAATGATTTTCATCTGGCTACTTTTCTTGATTGGCTAAAACAAATATTTCAATTAAAAGCAGAGTCAAAAGGAATTCAACTCATCTTTGAATTAGCACCTAATTTACCCCAATCCATCCATACAGATGAAAGTAAACTGCGCCAAGTTTTAGTAAATTTATTAAGTAATGCTCTGAAGTTTACAACGAACGGTAGCATTATCCTGCGAGTGTCAGTAGTTAAAAATCAAGAAATAACAAATGACGACGATGGAAAACTGACACTTAACTTTGAAGTTGCAGATACGGGAATGGGAATTTCACCACAAGAATTGACAAACTTATTTCAACCCTTTATTCAAACAGAAACGGGTCGTAATTCTCAGGAGGGTACTGGGCTAGGATTAGCTATTAGTAGTAATTTTGTTCGATTAATGGGAGGAGAAATGACTGTTGAAAGTCAGGTAGGCGTAGGCACAACTTTTAAATTTAATATTCAAACTTATGCAGTTATTACCGAGCAAATCGAGCAAACAGCACCAAGCCGACAAGTTGTAGGACTGTTGGCGGGACAACCAACCTATCGAATTTTAATTGTTGAGGACAAACCAGAAAATCAGCAGCTAATGATGGAGTTACTAACACCCGTAGGTTTTGATGTGCGTTGTGCAATTAATGGACAAGATGCAATTAACATTTGGCAAAGTTGGTCTCCGCATTTAATTTGGATGGATATGCGAATGCCTGTGTTAAATGGATATGAGGCTACCAAACAAATAAAAGCCATAGGTAATCCAGCGACGATTGTGATTGCCCTCAGCGGCAGTGCTTTTGAAGAAGACAAAATAACGGCATTATCAGTTGGTTGTGACGATTTTGTGCGTAAGCCTTTTCGTACAGAAGTTATCTTTTCAAAGATAGCGCTGCATTTAGGAGTAGGTTACATTTACGCCGAAGATTCTAGGAGTAGCCATAGAGAAAGCCTTATGACTGCGCCTGTTGACTCCCTCACTCCTCAAGACATAGCTGTGATGCCTAGTGAGTGGGTAGCACAATTGCATGATTTTGCACTCAAAGTTAATGCCAAGCAAATTATGCAATTAATTACACAAATTCCTGAACAAAATGCTTATTTAGCTATGGCTTTGACTAGTTTAGTAAATAATTTCGAGTTTGAGAAAATTGTAGAATTAAGCAAAACTTAACTAGGCAGACTTTAAGGATTATTTTTAAACATTTTCTCTAGCTAAAAAATCGGGAAGTTGTAGATGCAACTTCCCATGATGTTTCTATATATTAAAGTGTCATATTCTAGGCGATCGCTCTACCTTAGATGTAACACAGTTTTTAGAAGTGATAATTACGAATACCTGCTTGTTGATTATTAAAGGGTGCATTGGAACCCTCAAGTCCCCGTGCAAGTAGACTTCCTGATTCGCTACCTAAGCCATTTGCACCAGTACTTGTGCCTAATCCTGTACCTTGAATAATATGGGTATTACCCCAGTCATATTCTGAGATATTTATCTGGTTGATTTGTTGGGCGTTGAATGGCACTGTGTCATCGACACGCCCAATAGTGTAGACACCAATTTGCTTCAAGCCAGTGTTATCGAAAATGGTGATAGTTTGACCTGTATGATACTTACCAACTGGAGCAAAACCAGTACCAATATAGAATTGAGGACTAGCCACACCATTAACTACGGGTGGAGGATTAAAGTCATAACGGAAGAAAAAGCTTTCCATTAGTGTGGGATTTTGTGGCATTTTTTTTGGAGCAGCTGGTGCTGGGTTTGGCGTTGGCATAACATCTGGCATAACAGGATTCTGTTTTTGCTTGTGGTGATGTGCCGCGATCGCTGGTTGTCCAATCATTAAGGTATATAGTGGTAAACTCATACCGAGAAGAGCAATTCCAAAAGTAGCTTGTTTGGCGATCGCTTTGAGGGAAGAGTTACGCAATTGAGATGGTTTTTGAGTAGACATAGTATTACTTCCTTGTTGAGTATTTAAGTTAGATAAGTGACTTCGATAGTTTTAAAGTATCTGCAAAGAACTGTTGACCACATTGAATAAATGTCATCACAGGAAAGGCAGGTTGTATTAGGGATTTGCGGCAACGCAGATTGCTGAGACACTGATTTGCCCTGCTGTAATCAAGTTGGCGGTAGTGTTTGCAAAGGCTATTGCCCACTGGGTATCAGAAAACGGGCCAGATGTATCTACATACCAGCGACCTGATGCGTTAAAGATAATTCCACCGCCCCCGACAACTTTCTTGCCTGCTGGACAGGATACAAACCGAACTGTTTCTCCAAACGCACCCAGTTGCTCATTGACCGTTGTAATAACAACTCGTTCATACCCACTTACACCAGGTATTCCTTGCGCTCCTGGTGTTCCTTGCGGTCCTGGTGTTCCCTGCGGTCCTGGTACTCCTTGCGCTCCTGGTACTCCTTGTGGTCCTGGCAGTCCTGGCAGTCCAGACGGACCAACCTTATTCCAATTGAGAGGTTGCTGGTCTTTATGGCAGGCAGTTGCACTGGAAACAATTTTGAGTTTACCATCACGATCGACACAGGCTTGAACCACATTAGAATTAACTATGTTAGGGGGAGTCTGGGAATAAACAGCTTGCATTCCTAGTGGTAGACTCATACCTAGAAGAGCAATTCCAAAAGTCGCTTGCTTTGCGATCGCTTTTAGGAAATAGTTACGGAATTGAGATGGTTTTTGAGTAAACATAGTATTAGTTACTTGATTGAGTATCAAGCCAGATGAGTGACTTCGATATTCTTAAAGTATCTGCAAAGAACTCTTGACCACATCGAATAAATGTCATGTCCCAACCATTACATTTGTCATCACAGGAATAAATGTAAGTTCAAAATAATCTTATTAAACCCTAATTATTAAAAAATATTTAGGCATCACTTTGAGCCTGGGATGATAAATCGAATGATAAATGCTGATTTTATCGTCACAACTGAACTATAGCAAAAAATTAATATACCCTACGGTAGAAGTAAGAACTGTACCTAAACATTTAGGATGCCTGTGAGCTTTAAACATGACAGAAGCTCACAAAAAACTATGAGGGTTTTACCATGCAAAAAATTCTATTAACTTTAAAGCAAGCGTTTCGTTCAAGCCTTTTGGTTATTTGCTTGATGATTTTTATCAGCTTGTCAGGTTCATTGATTTTATTTCAACAAGCTGGTCATGCAACTACTCTTGAAGAATTGAAGTTAATACCTCCAGAGTATAAACCAAATTCTGAAGAAAAAATTAATCGCGCTAACGAATACGATCCGGGTGTTGGCGTTCAAGAAGAAAAACGAGAAGAAGCTTATGAACAAGCAATAAAAGATTCCAAAAATCTTAATACTATCGAGAAGACTTACGAAAGAAATTTGAAGGCTGAAAAAGCACAAAATCCTCCAGAAACTTTTGGTGATAAAGCAAAAGAAGTTCTTGAAAAAGTGACAGGTAAATAGAGAATATAGATATAACTCCCAACCCCTTTACTATTAGTGTTGGGAGTTACATTCAAAACTATATTCCGGTTTGAGGTGAAGTTTAAAATTTTAGATCGTACCAAATTTTAAGATTGTCGCGATAAAAAATCGCTTTTACTCAAATTCATCAATTGTGGTGGGAGGAGTAGTCTTTTGATGATTAGCAAAGTTGCGCTCATACCACTTCATTAATGGAGTTGCACTAATTCCATGTACAATTACCGAAGCTACAATGGTCGTGTAAGTTATCCAAGCAATTTGTTCGGCTGCTTGACCTTTTAAGCCATGACCAAAGGCATAGGCAAGATAATATAAAGAGCCGACACCGCGAATACCAAACCATCCCAATAACCAACGAGTTCCTGGGTGTAAGGTTCGGCGGTGTGAGTCTAGAGGACGTTTACCAATTGTGCTAATCCAAACTCCTACAGGTCTGATGATCAAGAATAACAAAATTATCACTAACAAAGATTGCATAGCATAATTAAGCATTGGTTTCAATAATAATATTGAACCTAATAGTAGAATTGTCCCAACTTCCAGCAGCTTTTCAACTTGTTCAATAAATTCTAACTGTGCTAGCGGTTTTTCATGATTTCTGTAACTGCGTTGGACAACTAACCCAGCAACAAATACTGCTAGAAATCCATAGCCATTAACCATTTCTGTTAATGAATAAGTTATTAGAATTGTGCTGATAGCAATAAAATCTTCCATTAACTCGTCGGCAGGACGGAGTTTTTGAACTCTTTTTTCAATCCAAACTATAGATTTGGCAACAACAATTCCCATAATAATGGCAGATGCGATCGCCCAGATTAAATCAACCGTAATCCACTGTTGAAACCAGTTACCCCAGTTGTCATCTTCTAAGGCATGAATGCCAAAATAAACGAAGGGAAAAGCTAAAGCATCATTTAACCCACCTTCAGAAGTTAAACCAAATCTTAACTCATCTTGGTCTTTGGCATCGGTCAGTTGCACTTCTGATGCTAATACTGGATCGGTAGGTGCAAGAATTGCTCCTAATAAAATCGCTTCTCCCCAATTCATTCCTAAAAACAATTTACCCACAGCAGCCAGAGCAAAAATTGAAATTGGCATCAAAAATACAATCAATCGCACCGTAATATCCCAAATCCCCAACCTGAGAGGGCGAACAATTTTTAAGCCGCAGCTAAATACAGAAATAATGACTACCAGTTCTGTTATTCTCTCCAGCAGTTCGGTGTTAAAAACTTCATCCCGACGTAATTGAATCAGCCCTAGACCATAAGGGCCTAGAAAAATACCAACCAGGAGATAGATAATAGCAAAAGAAAGAGGTAAGCGAGTAATCCAACCTGACCCTAACGTTACTATCAGCAAAAGTAGACCTATCACAAATAGGTCAATAATATAGACATCTACCATATAGCGATTTATACAAAAATTAGGTGTTGCTCTGTCAGCTTAATTGCTATAGCTTTAATTAGAAATTGTCTATGGGAAGATATTCTAGGATTGAGGATTCAGACGCGCCACCAAATTGGAAGAAAATAGATAAATTTGGCGTTGGTTTTAACCCAATACGGTTGGGTTAAGAAATTTATCAGTTGAGGCAGGTAGGGCTACGGTGTATACCAGCAGCAACAATATCGCTTAGGAGATAGTATTTTGTCTGATATATTGCCAAATTTACAACTTAAACTCGACGACATTATGCATATTTGATAAATAAAATTTTGCTGCCCAGATCCCGACTTCTCTAAGAAGTCGGGGATCTAAATCCAGCGATTTAGTAAGTAAGATTCATCGCTACAGTTTTCTAAGCTAGAATACCAAAGTTGTGTTTAGACACATCTAATTTTTCATTGCCAAAGAGCCGTTATTCTAATGAACTACTACGTAATCTACGACGGGAATTGTAATCTCTGCGTTACCCTAGTGCGATCGCTAGAAACCTTAGACAAGGGAAATTTATTTCGCTACGTTCCAATGCAAGATGAGCAGACACTTTTAGGATGGGGAATTACAGCCCAAGATTGCGAACAAGGGGTGATTTTAATTGATGGCAATCTACCTCAGAGACGTTGGCAAGGTAGCAATGCAGCAGAAGAAATTGGGCGGTTATTGCCAGCAGGAAGTACATTTGTAGACGCTTATCGAGCATTACCAGGGATGAAATGGGCAGGCGATCGCTTTTACGAACAAATCCGCGATAACCGCTACACGATATTTGGCAAGCGTTCCAGTACTTATGAATCGGCATATTGCGTGGATGGAAGTTGCAAGCAAACTAAAGCTAAATAAAACACAGCTATACAAGGCTTTATCTGCCTCCGTGGGTTTCAAAATTCCTGTCTCCCAATGCTGTTGGTTAAGCCAAGAGACGCAATGAATCGCCGTCTCTACAGTAGGACGATCTAGAATTTTTATCACAAAACCTTAACCGAACCGTATTGCCCTGCTTGCTTATTTGTCATTAGATAGAATTTTTTCTAATCAAAAATCCACCTCCAGGTGCTAGCAAAAAGTCTGCAAGAACAACCATTATGCTATCTGGCGTGTTTGTAAACATTGTGCAATCAATGACATTTGCGATCGCGCCACCATTGGAACATAGAATCTGACGGGAGGATACTGCGTGAGAATTGGTGCTAACTACTTGGGGAACGGAGAGTGTGAATTTACAGTTTGGTCTCCGCTATTAGATAGCGTTACGGTACAAGTTTTGACGCCAGAACCGCAGTTAATTCCCCTCAAGCCTCAGTCTGAGGGATACTGGCACACGAAGGTCAACGATGTGTATCCGGGTACGCTTTATCGGTATGTCTTAAATGGTCAAGATACTTTTGCCGATCCCGCATCCCAGTATCAACCGGAAGGGGTACATGGACCGTCGCAAATTGTCGATCATCACTTTGAATGGACTGATGAAGGATGGACGGGTATTCCTGTAGAGTCGATGATTTTTTATGAACTTCATGTTGGCACATTCACGCCTGAAGGAACTTTCACCGCCATTATTCCTCGTTTACCAGAACTGAGAGAACTGGGAATCAATGCGATTGAAATTATGCCTATTGCCCAATTTCCGGGAGACACTCATGTTGAGGCTGCTCTGACATATCGCAACTGGGGTTATGATGGCGTTTATCCTTTTGCTGTCCAAAATTCCTACGGTAGCCCAGCCGAACTTAAGCAACTGGTAAATGCTTGTCACCAAAATAATATCGCCGTTGTGCTGGATGTGGTGTATAACCACTTTGGGCCAGAAGGCAACTATATGAGTCAGTTCGCACCCTACTTTACTAAAACCTATAAAACGCCGTGGGGGGAAGCGCTAAATTTTGATGACGCCCATAGTCAGGGTGTGCGAAATTATTTTATTCAAAATGCGCTTTACTGGTTGGGCGAGTTCCACATTGATGCATTGCGGCTGGATGCTATTCAAGCAATTTATGACTTGGGAGCCAAGCATTTTTTATGGGAATTAGCGGAAGCAATTCATCATTTTTCACAACAAGGGCAAAGATGGAAACGTCATTTAATTGCTGAAAGTGATTTGAATAATCCGCAAATTATTCGTCCAGCAGAATTGGGTGGCTATGGAATTGATGCTCAATGGGCTGATGATTTTCACCATGCACTGCACACACTCTTGACAGGCGATCGCCAAGGATATTATCAAGATTTTGGGCAGTTGGCTGATTTAGCAAAAGCTTATAGCGATACTTTTGTCTACGATTGGAAATACTCGCCCGATCGCAAACGATTTCATGGTGTATCTTGCCGCGATCGCTCCCTATCACAGTTTACAGTCTGCATTCAGAATCACGATCAAATCGGCAATCAAATGAAAGGAGAACGCCTCAGTCAGCGGATCTCTTTTGAAGGATTAAAGTTAGCTGCTGGCGCTGTGTTACTATCGCCCTACTTACCCCTGTTATTTATGGGAGAAGAATATGGCGAAACAGCACCCTTTATTTACTTTGTCAGTCACTCCGATCCTGATTTGATTCAAATGGTTCGAGCCGGACGCAAAGAAGAATTTGAAGCATTTCACTATGCAGAAGATCCCCCAGATCCCGAATCGGTAGAAACTTTCCTAAAATCTAAACTCAATTGGCAATTACGCAATGAAGGACAGCACAAAGTTCTGTGGGATTGGTATCGCCAGTTAATTAATTTACGGAAGACGCATCCAGTACTTCTCAACCAAGACCGTAATTTCATTCAAGCTACTAGCGATGAAGATAAACAGTTGGTCATTGTGCGGCGTTGGTGCGAATCGAGTGAACTAATATTTGTGATGAATTTCAATTCATCGCCAGTAACGCTGACTTTGCCGAGTCAACACGATGTTCATAAAATATTAGACTCAGCAGATACCTCATGGTCTGGGCCTGGTTCTGAAGCTGCGGAACATCTGTCTGCGGGACAAGAACTGACTGTAAAAGCTACTAGTCTAGTTCTGTATGAAGGGGGATGAGGTAGTTAATAATTCAAAATTTATAAATAAAGGAGATAAGGAGAAAAGTTAGAACTTAAAGTTTCAAGTTCAAAGGTGCAACTTCCAGGCTCAAAGGTGCAACTTCCAGGCTCAAAGGTGCAACTTCCAGGCTCAAAGGTGCAACGTTCAAGCTCAAAGGTGCAACTTCCAGGCTCAAAGGTGCAACGTTCAAGCTCAAAGGTGCAACTTCCAGGCTCAAAGGTGCAACGTTCAAGCTCAAAGGTGCAACTTCCAGGCTCAAAGGTGCAACGTTCAAGCTCAAAGGTTCAACGTTCATGCTCAAAGGTGCAACGTTCAAGCTCAAAGGTTCAACGTTCATGCTCAAAACTCCCACCTCCTCATCTCCCTCATCTCTCAATACAAGTCAGTTAAGGCAAGAGACGCGATAAATCGCCGTCTCTACAATAATTCAGTCCCTTGTAGAAACGGAGATTTATCGCGTCTTTTATCTAGGGCGTATCATCAAAAAACCTTATCTGAACCATATTGCCTCATCTCCCTCATTCCCACTCGCCACGAAAAAAATATGCGAATTCCTACCGCCACTTATCGAATTCAGTTTACACCCCAGTTCGGCTTTGACAACGCTAAAGCGATCGCAGCTTATTTAGCAGATTTAGGTATTTCCGATTTATATGCTTCCCCCATTTTTAAAGCCCGATCTGGGAGTACGCACGGCTATGATATAGTCGATGCGACTCAACTTAACCCAGAATTGGGAACTAATGAATCCTTTGATGCCTTAGTTGATGAAGTTCAATCCCTTGGTATGGGCTGGTTACAAGATATTGTGCCTAACCACATGGCTTATACCAGCGAAAATCTTTACTTAATGGATATATTGGAACACGGGCCAGATTCCAGCTATACCGACTACTTCGACCTTTCTTGGAATGCTCCCTTTGGCGATCGCCAAGAGCGAATTCTCGCGCCGTTACTGGGAGATTTCTATGGTGCATCCCTGGAAAACGGACACATCCAACTGCAATACGAAGAAAACGGTTTAACTGTCAATTATTACAGCTTAAAACTGCCACTGCGGTTAGAATCTTACACAAAATTTATCACTCATAATTTAGGGAAACTCACTCGTACACTGGGACGCAATCACCCCGATTTTATTAAGCTGTTGGGGATTCTCTACATTCTCAAAAACGTGCCTTCAGAGGTTGCGGGTAAGCAGCGACAAGACCAGATTGCATTTATTAAAGGCTTGGTTTGGGAACTCTACACCACAAATGATGCTATCCGCGAGTTCATTGATGAAAATATCGAAACTTTCAACGGAGAGCCTGGTAATTCCGAAAGCTTTAACCTCCTAGATGAATTACTGAAGGATCAATTTTATCGTCTTGCCTTCTGGAAGGTTGGCGCGGAGGAAATGAACTACCGCCGTTTCTTTACTGTCAACGAATTGATTTCTGTGAAAGTTGAAGAACTGCGAGTTTTTAATAATACCCACAGCTTAATTCAAAAGCTGGTTGAGGAGGGCAAATTTACAGGTTTACGCATTGACCACATTGATGGACTTTATAACCCAATTCAGTATCTTGAAAGGCTGCGGGAAAAAATGGGTGATGTTTATATCACCGTTGAGAAGATTTTAGAACTCACCGAAGATTTGCCGGAAAATTGGGGAATCGAAGGTACATCTGGATATGACTTTTTAAACTACGTAAATGGCGTATTTTGTCAAACAGAAAATCAATCACAGCTAGATAAAGTTTACCAGAACTTTATTGGCTCACGGGTAGATTATGCCACGGTAGTCAAGGATAAAAAGCACCTAATACTGGAAAAGAATTTAGCTGGTGATATTGACAATTTGGCTCTTTTATTAAAGAACATTTCCAGTAAATATCGCTATGGTAATGATTTTACACTGAATGGACTCAAAAGAGCGATCGCAGAAGTTTTGACCCTATTCCCAATTTACCGTACCTACATTACGCCCGATGGAATTGGAGATAGCGATCGCGCTACCATTGAGAAAGTAATTCACCAAGCCAAAGAACAAACGCCTCTGTTACAGCACGAGTTAACCTTTATTGAAAAGTTAATGCTTCTAGAGTTTGATAATTCTCTAACTCAAACAGAACGCGAACAGTGGATATATTTTGTCTTGCGGATGCAGCAATACAGCGGCCCGCTCATGGCCAAAGGCGTTGAAGACACCACATTATATGTTTACAATCGCTTACTATCGCTAAATGAAGTCGGCGGTAATCCCGGTCATTTTGGGATTTCCGTAGCTGACTTCCATAGTTTTAATAAACAACACCAAGCAACTTGGCCCCACACAATGAACACCACCGCCACCCACGATACCAAACGCGGCGAAGATGTGCGGGCCAGATTGAATGTCCTCTCAGAAATTCCCGATGAGTGGGATCAGCAGGTAAATACTTGGAGTGCCATTAATCGAGGACATCGTAGCCATCGCCAAGGGTTCGCCATACCTGATCGCAACGACGAGTATTTTCTCTATCAAACTCTGGTAGGGGCGTTTCCCTTTGCCGAACACGAGCATACATCCTTCGTAGAACGAGTGAAGGACTATATAATAAAGGCAATTAGAGAAGCGAAAGTGCATACAGCCTGGTTGCGACCTGATAGCGAGTATGAAGAAGCTTGTGCTTCCTTTATTGAGAAAGTACTCGATCCTGCAATCTCCGGGGAATTTCTAGAAGCCTTTCATCCCTTTCAACAGCGAATTGCCGACTATGGGATATTTAATTCCCTTTCCCAAACTCTCCTGAAGATTTCCGCCCCTGGCGTACCCGACTTTTACCAGGGAACCGAACTTTGGGAACTAAGCCTAGTCGATCCAGACAATCGCCGTCCCGTGGATTTTGAACAGCGACGAACTTACTTAAGCACCATCCGCGAACAAGCAAAAGCAGACATTCTCGGACTAATTCAGGAGTTACTAAACCACAAAACCGACGGCAGAATCAAACTATTTTTAACGGCTCAATTACTGCAAGCGAGAACAAACTTTGTCTCATTATTCCAGGATGGCGACTATTTACCATTAGAACTTCAAGGAACCTACGCCAATCATATTATTGCCTTTGCTCGGCGAGAGGGGAATCAAACAGCGATCGCGATCGCACCTCGCTTTTTAACCAGCCTCATCCAGCCAGGAGACAACCCCTTAGGTGAGTCAGTTTGGCAAGATACCCACCTCCAACTACCCCCTGGAACCCCCCACACCTGGAAAAACGTCATAACTCAGGAACCCTTACAGTCCACAGAAACCCTATCTATCGGATCGGCTCTCGCTCATTTCCCAGTTGCTTTATTAGTTAGCAGCGCCGAGTAAAAACCTCTGCGTACCTCTGCGGTTCCCTTCGCGTTCCTTTGCGTTTAAAAAAATAATGACCACTCCCCCAACACTTACCGCCACGCAGATAAACAAAGTGCGCTTCCATATCAAAAAAACGTGGAAAACCTTAACGCGATCGCACGAACACCTATTACAATCTGCCAAAGATACCAAACTAGACCACAAAACCGACACTCCCTGGATTGTCTACATTTCCCCCTTAGAAGATTATCCCAACATTCAGCGTGTGTTAGAGCGATCGCTATATCCCAAAGATATGCAACAGCTACAAATTCGCACTTTGCCGTCAGAAGTGGAAGCGATTAAAGAGCATGGCTTACTATACCTACCAGGCCCTTATGTCGTACCAGGTGGTCGATTTAACGAAATGTATGGCTGGGACAGCTACTTTATATTACTGGGACTTTTGCACGATGAAGAATGGGAGCTAGCGCAAAGCCAGGTAGACCAATTATTGTACCAGGTAAAGCATTACGGTACTATCCTCAATGCCAACCGGACTTATATGCTCTCGCGATCGCAACCCCCCGTCCTCAGCATGATGGTTTTGGCACTATTCCAGCACACCCAGGATGAAGAGTGGTTGAGGACAACCGTACCGCTTTTAGAACAATTTTACTATTACTGGGTAGTACCGCCCCATTTGAATCCCGGAACCGGCTTATCCAGATTTTATGCCTTTGGGGAAGGCCCCGCGCCAGAAGTTGTGTTCTCCGAGCGAGATGAGGAGGGAAAAAGCCACTACGATCGCGTCAAGGAATATTACCAAACCTTTGAGGTTGAAGATTATGATGTCAATCTTTACTACGATCGGGAAAATGACCAACTAACCAACCTATTTTATAAGGGCGATCGCACCATGCGCGAGTCCGGTTTTGATATCACCAACCGATTTGGCCCCTTCAGTGCTGATATCCTCCACTACGCCCCTGTGTGCCTTAACAGTTTGCTGTATCAAGTAGAACAAGACTTGGCGCAAATTAACGATATTTTGGGGAACGAAGAACTGGAAAAACAATGGCGCGATCGTGCAGATATCCGCCGCGATCGGATCGATAAATTTCTCTGGAATGAAGAACGAGGACTCTATTTCGACTACCACTTCCAGAGTGGAAAACGCCGCCGCTACGAATTTGCTACCACCTTCTATCCCCTGTGGCTGGGAATTGCTTCTCAAGCCCAAGCCCAGCGCGTCATGGAAAATCTCTCTTTGTTTGAAGCCCCAGGCGGAATTTTGACCAGTACTCATGTCACCGGCAACCAGTGGGATGCCCCCTTTGGCTGGGCACCATTGACGTTAATTGCCATCCAGGGACTTCACCGTTATGGGTTTCATACAGAAGGCGATCGCATTGCCAACAAATTCCTAGCTATGGTAGTTAAAGAATTCGAGCGTCACAATACCCTAGTTGAAAAATATGATGTTGAGCGCTGTTCTGCCAACGTTTCCGACGATATTTCCTTCGGATATAGTTCTAACGAAGTTGGTTTCGGCTGGACAAATGGAGTCATTCTGGAACTTTTAGCAGCCGATGGAAAAAAAGTTCCTAGTTAAATCTGCGGTTAGAAGCCACAACGACACAGGCAAAACCCGCACAGGCGGGTTGAAAAAGCTTAATTTTCTCTTAGGTACTTCCAAATAAAAAAATATCCAATTAACTTTTGTGGGGTAGGCAAGATGCCATTAGTGTCAACTTAACGTGAAAGCAAGTCTAGAACTAGCTTTTAGATTAGACCTCTTGCAAAAGTGCCTTTTGCACTCTTGTCGGGAAAGGGGGAAAGGTTAAAGAGGAAAGGAAAATTCTATCCCTTTTCCCTTAACCCTTACCCTTTACCCGACTTATGCAAGAAGTCTATTGCCTTGTTACCTCGTTCCCAGTCTCCGACTGGGAATGCTCGTCTTTGAGGCTCCGCCTCTCGAAATCGCGACAGAGCCGCTTTTGAGTTGCATTTCCAGCCGGAGGCTGGAAACGAGGTTTTAAAGGAGTTTTAGCTTAAACTACTTATTCCCACACAATAAGCCAAACCGAACTAACCCGCGCTCATAACCGCGACGCATCAACCCTAGTGATAACGCCCCTTGAATGGTAGTCCAACCGGCATTGAGTAAGCCCCAAAGCGCTTGGGGAGTGAACGCCGAATCAATGACTACATTCCAAAAGGGGGCGACGGCAGTTGACCAATCGGCGGTGCGAATATTGCTTAATGGAAGTTGACGGGCTATACCTTCATACTCTGGTAAAGAAATCACATAAGGCAAACAATACACCCGATAAATATCCTGCAAATGCTTTTCTTCATCTGCCGTCAGTGGTAATTTATCAGTCGGTCGATGACACCAAGTCACCATAATTAACTTGCCACCAGGTTTCAAGACTCGATAGCACTCCTGGAGAAACTTCGTTTTATCTGGCATGTGTTCGCCACTTTCCAGCGACCAAACCAAATCAAAAGAATTATCAGCAAAAGGCATTGCTTGAGCGTTGGCCACTTGAAACTGAGTTCTCAGACTCAAATTCGCCTCCGCAGCACGTTCCGTTGCTCTGGCAGCTTGTACAGGACTCAAAGTAATTCCTGTAGCCCTAGCATGAAACTTTTCAGCCAGGTATAAAGAACTGCCGCCAATGCCACAACCCACATCGAGGATATTTTCTGCTGATTGTACCCCTGCCCAATTGAGCAGTTCTTCGATTAAATCAATTTGAGCTTGACGACGGTCTTTTTTCTGGCTGCCATCAGCCCCGTAGTAGCCGTGGTGCATGTGTTCGCCCCAAATCTGTTCCCACAGACCAGAAGAAGCATCGTAGAACTGCTGAATTTGCTGGTAAAGTGTTGCACTCATGAAAAAAGTAGTATTGAGACGAAGTAGAATTCAAAAAAAACATATAGGTTAGGCTACCATGTATGTTTTTAATTAAATAAGGTGTTTTTGTTTCCAAGGAGGTTAAACTCCAGTTTATCTTCCTTGGAAAAAAGTTTATAAATTTTACCTTAATATGACTGTTGCTCGCACAATTTGTTTGGGGTTTCTGGCTGTCATTGCTATCGGTACTATCCTGTTAATGATGCCTTTTTCAACTAGCAATGGTACATGGGATAACCTGATTGTGGCACTATTTACCTCCACATCCGCAGTTTGTGTCACCGGTTTATCAGTAGTTGATCCTGGTACTTATTTTTCTTTTTGGGGTCAGTTATTTATTGCGCTTTTAGCTCAGATTGGCGGATTGGGCTACATGACAACCACCACATTTCTGATTTTGCTCATTGGTCGGAAGTTTGATATGCGGCAAAAAATCGCCATTCAACAAGCTTTAGACCGACCAGGGATGAGTGGTAGCTCTCAAGTGATCCGTTCAATTATTGCCACAACTTTAATTTTTGAAATTACCGGAGTCTTCTTACTTCTACCAGCATTTGTACCAGAGTATGGGTGGAGTAAAGGACTTTGGTTAGCGATTTTCCATAGCATCAACGCTTGGAACAATGCTGGTTTTAGTTTGTTTAAAGATAACTTAATTGGATATCAGTCATCCTTTTTAGTCGTCTTCACTATCACCATGTTGATTATCTTTGGGGGAATTGGCTATCAGGTAATTTTAGAAATGTATCTTTGGTTGCGCGATCGCATTTTCCAAAAATCTCTTAAAAAGCAATTGTTGTCACTTGATTTTAAAGTTGCAACCAGCACAACCATTATATTATTAGCAATAGGGACAATTGCCTTTTTCTGTATAGAAATTAGAAACCCTGAAACATTTGGTTCTCTGAATTTAAGTGACCAGATATTAGTAGCTTGGTTTCAATCAGTTACTCCCAGAACTGCTGGTTTTAACACCATCGATATTAGCAAAATGACCACTGCTGGTCTATTTATTACAATTGCGCTGATGTTCATTGGTGCAAGTCCCGGTGGTACGGGAGGAGGGATGAAAACAACAACCTTGAGAGTCTTGACTAGTTGTACAAAAGCTATTCTCCAGGGAAAAGAAGAAGTTTTGTTGTACGATCGCAAAATAGCAATAAATTTAATTTTGAAAGCTGTAGGTGTCTTAGTAGGATCGGTAGCGACCGTGATTTTCGCCACGATTTTAATTAGCCTCACAGATCCAAAATTAGATTTTATTCAAATTTTGTTTGAAGTAGTATCAGCCTTCGCCACTGTGGGTCTTTCTACAGGCATTACAGGAACTATCTCTACAGCAGCAAAGCTGATCTTAATTGTCACGATGTACGTTGGCAGAGTCGGTGTTTTGCTATTGATGTCTGCCGTGCTAGGAGACCCCCGCCCTAGCAGAATTCACTATCCTGAAGAAAATTTACTTGTGGGATAGTTAGGGAGACAGAGCAGGGAATAGGGAATTGTGGAGAATAATTCTTGACTAATGACTAACAACTAAACTGATAAAATATACATGGGAAGGCAAAAAATAAAAATTTTAATTCTAGCTGTATAACCGTTTTTTGCCCTAAAAACAGGGAGCCATAATAAGGATAACAAGGGTGAATCTGTCATCATTAAATTTTTTTCGCAGTTTAGGCAAAGATAACCACCAATTTGCTGTAGTTGGGTTAGGTCGTTTTGGTAGGTCTGTCTGTTCTACATTGCACAATTTTGGTTATCAAGTGCTGGCAACAGATATTGATGAAAAACGAGTTTCAGAAGCATTAACTGAGGGAATAGTTAGTCATGCTTTGCAACTAGACTCTACAGAACCAGCCGCACTCAAAGAAGCTGGAATTTTTGAATTTGATACTGTAATTGTTGCGATTGGCAACTACGTTCAAGAAAGCATCATCACCACCCTAAATGTGAAAGAGGCTGGTGTTCCCCATGTAGTTGCTAAAGCTTCTAGTGAAGTTCACCGTAAACTGTTACGACGAGTAGGAGCAGATCATGTTGTTTTTCCTGAGTATGAAGCAGGTTGTGCCCTAGCGCGTACTCTTACTAAACCAGCAATTTTAGATCGGTTTGACCTCGATCCAGATAACAGTATTGTAGAGTTGATTGTGCCTGATGAATTTCACGGCAAAACCATCACTGAACTTCAACTTCGTAACCGCTACGGTTTAAATTTGCTAGCAGTAAGTCAGGATGGGAAATTTCAAATTAATCCTGACCCCACCAAGCGTTTAGAGCGTGGTTCAGCAATGGTCGTTATTGGTTGTAATAAAGATATCAATCGTTTGCCGATTTAAAAAGTTGGGAGTAATTCAATCCAAAATCAAAGTTACGTTTTAAGCTCACCAAAGATGCGACTCAAAATCTAAAATTGGCAGAGTTAGAAGTTATTAAGTTCTTTCTAACTCTGAGTTTTTTATTGTCCGGTATTCGTGGAATTAGAATGTGGTTCAGCTGATACAGGCACATTGCCAGGATTTGCCGGCGTTTCTGATTGATTTGGCGTCTGTGGCTCAGGTGTTTGTACTACATTACTTGTAGAATCTGAACTCTGAGAAGGAGTAGCTGTTTGACTGGCTTGAGGTTGCTGACTTTGCTGGGCAATTTGCTGCATTAGCTGCTCAATTTTCTGGGCTTGTTCAATGTTGCCTTGCTCACGATACTCATTATGAGCGCGTTGCAAGACTCCACTGGCTTTTTTGAACTCGCCCTGATTATATAAAGTTACTCCTAAGTTATAGTAAGCGGAGGCATTTTTCGGATTTTGACGAATAGATTGCCGATAAACAGAGATAGCCTCAGAAGCTTGACCATGCATTGCTAGCAAACTTGCCATGTTGTTGTAAGCTGTGGCATTTTTAGGATCTAGTTGCAATACTTGGCGATAAGAAGCGATCGCAGCTTCTATTTTTCCTTGTTGTTGCAAGGCGATCGCTAGGTTAAAATAAGCATTGCTATAAGTGCTATCTAGATTGATTACTTGCTGGTATGCTGCGATCGCATCCTCAACTTGTCCTTGTTCATACAGCACCAAACCCAGATTATACAGCGCTGCCACCCTTGTGGGATCTATTACCAAGCTCTGGCGATAAGCTGTAATCGCGGCTTCTTTTTCTCCTTGTCGGTGCAACGCTAACCCTAAGTTGTAATAAGCTTCGCTAAAATTGGGATTGATCTTAATCGCCTCTGTATATTCTTGTAAAGCTATATCCAGGCGATTTTGCTCCATAAATATATTACCCAAATAATTACGCGCTGCCCCAAGGCTAGGGTCATGTTGCAACGCTTGGCGAAAGGCATATTCCGCACCCTGTAGGTCTTTGCGGTTATAGCGCGTCACTCCCTGCTGGAAAAAGCTAGCAGCTTCCAAATCCTGAGAAATTGCGGTTTCTGCCAGCAACTTACTAACTGGTAAATTAGTAATTGCTGGTGCAGCCAAGACCAAAAATGCAGAACACCCAACAAGTGTCACCTGGCAAAATAAATTTAAGCCCTGAGAAAATAGGTATTTTTCAGACATGAATAACAGACCTGTACTTATTTTTAACTCCTCATAAGTCAGAGTACCCACCATGAAAGAAAAAATTCCAAATTCCCAACTTTTAACTCAATACGGTTCACTTAAGGGCTACTGGCAACAATTTTGGGTTTTAGAGACGCGATAAATCGCCGTCTCTACAAGTGTTTTGTTGCCCATTCTGAACTGTATTGACTTTTAACTCTGCCAATTTGAGATTTTGGATTGAAGAAAAAATCTCAAATTGCATAATTCCCTACTGTCTACTCCCTATTCCCACTGCTGACGGTAAAATTAGCATGGCATCACCGAAGGAATAAAAACGATATCTAAAAGCGATCGCTTCGTTGTATATATTCAATAACCGTTGTCTGCCAATTAGCGCACTTACCAGCATCAATAAACTAGAACGCGGTAAGTGAAAATTCGTAATCAAACCATCCACTACCCGCCATTGGTAGCCGGGATAAATAAACAAGTCTGTTTTACCACAATATGGTTGTAAGTTCCCAGATTTAGCCGCCCCTTCTAAAGCCCGTACTGCTGTTGTTCCTACAGCAATAATCCGACCGCCAGCAGCTTGAGTAGCACGAATTTGCTCTACTGTGGCGGCGGGAACTTCAATCCATTCTTCATGCATTTTATGGGTAGTTACGTCCTCCACTTCCACAGGGCGGAATGTACCTACACCAACATGTAGCGTTACAAAAGCTTGATTGATTTGGCGATCGCGCAACTGTTGTAATAATTCTGGGGTAAAGTGTAATCCTGCCGTCGGAGCTGCGATCGCTCCTGGCTGTTTAGCATAAACTGTTTGATACTGCTCATCCGCAGCTTCAGAGGTAGTGATGTACGGTGGTAGCGGGACTTCACCAAATACCTCTAACAGTTGCACCAAAGTCTTGCCCTCTGGTACATCAAATTGCAACAAACGCCCTCCGGTTGCTGCGTCTGTTTCTAGAACCGTAGCGGTAAGTTGGGGATTGGGGATTGGGGACTGGGGATTGGGGATTGGGGAAGAATCTTTATAATCCCCAATCTCTAATTGTCTTGGTTCAAAAATAATCTTTGTTCCCAGTTTGAAGCTTTTTCCTGGCTTAACTAAAGCTAACCAACAATTATGCTGCCGTTCTTCCAACAACAACACTTGGATTTTCGCACCAGTGGATTTATGACCATAAAGCCGCGCTGGAATGACTCTTGTATTGTTCATAATCAACAAATCACCAGAGCGTAGCAGTCCAGGCAAATCATGGAAAATATGGTGTAGGGATGCTGCTTCGATGCCTGTAGTGGGAGAATCAACTACCAGTAACCGCGAACTATCTCTAGGAACTGCTGGGTTTTGGGCAATGAGTTCTGGAGGTAGTTCGTAGTCATAGCCAGCTACCGAGCAATCTAATGCAAAATCTTTTGCTTGTGGACGAGATGTATCTTTCAAATTACCTTGTACTAGTTTTTGCTTTATTTAGTATTTATACTCTCTCAAAAAAGCTAGTTTAAGCTTTTCCTTCTAAAGGAACTTTAAGGGATCTTGGCTCAGTTTTGCCGCAAGGCTATAAGATTGTTACTATTAGGTAACACGGAAAACTTAACATAAAAATTGGGTAAACCTCCCCATCTAAAAACGGGGGCTTTTACCCTACCGGGAAGGGGCACTGATTGACGAATATAGATATGTAGGATTGGCTTTGATCCCAAGCACCAACAAACATGGAATACTTGTACTATCTGGCAAATGCCAGTCTAACCCTGAGGGTCGTTCAACACCTCCACGCTAGACCCCAGACACCAGTTTCGTTCGTCACCGTAATTCATCAAATTGATGGCTGGGTGGTTAGGATCAAACTCAAAGGTCAAGTCTCAGCCCAAGAAGATGGCGACTTTCGGGCTTTTCTAAATGAATTAGGAATTAGCTACGAACCGCCAATGAGGGTGCAAATGGCACTTTGGAGTTTGGAAGCGGGACAGTGCCCTGTGGATGTGATGCGTCGCTATCAAGTGGCGATCGTTTCTCATGGTAGCCCAGAGAGAGACGAAATTGAAGCATTTCGACAACAGTTTGTCCGAGGCTTAGGCTACTGTCCAGAAACTTTGGCGTGATACTTTTGGTTGTAACGCCACTACAAAATAGTTGGTTATTGGTAATCAAGATATTTTATCTATTACCGATTAACCATTATCAATTAAAGAGTCGAAAGCTGCCGGAATGTATTCTAGCAGCTTAAACTTATATCCGGGTACTGATGAAGTAGCTAGAGCTTCCTGGTTTGCAGTAACCCCAATTAGATTTTTTGGTATCTTTTGACAGTAGACAATAGCAACATCAAATCGACAAGAATAATCTGCTTTTTCTGGGTACTCAGCTAAGAATATTCCCGCTGTACGCCAGATTTTTGCTTGCTTTTGTGGGGTGATTGCGCTTCTTCCCCCAGCATCCCAACTACCTGAACTGCGGGTTTTGACTTCAACAAATGCCAGTAATGAGTCCTGAGTCCTGAGTTCTCCTGCTGCTTCCTCTGCTTTTCTAGCATATTCAGCGATGATATCAATTTCCCCCCAGCGGCTAGAAAAGCGACGATGGAGAATTACCCAACCTGTAGATTGCAACCATTGAGCTACTAGGTCTTCTCCTAATTGACCAATATCTGGATAATGAGATGGAGGAAGGTTAGCCATTGACTATAAATATCATGAATTCTGTGAATTCTAGGTTAAGCGATGCCTGCGGCGGTCTACGCCTACGCACAGCGGATTCTACACTCGACTCATCCCCAAAAAAAATGGGTTTGAAGTATAAAATACAACACAAGCTTTGGACAAGCATACTCGGCTTATTCCTGTGGGGAATAATTGGCATCACCGCAATAGTCGGTTTTGCTCCAACAGCTTTGGCACTCGAATATAATAAGGAAATTTTGGTTGAAGCTGATTTTTCAGGACGTGATTTAACAGACTCTAGCTTTACTAAAGCTAATCTTCGCCAAAGCAACTTCAGCCACGCTAATTTGAACGGTGTCAGCTTCTTTGCAGCAAATTTAGAGTCTGCGAATTTGGAGGGTTCTGATTTAAGAAATGCCACTTTAGACTCGGCTCGTTTAGTCAGAGCAAATTTGACAAATGCACTGTTGGAGGGTGCTTTTGCTGCTAACGCTAGATTTGACGGTGCAATCATTGACGGGGCAGATTTTACTGATACGCTGCTGCGTCCCGACGAGCAAAAAAAATTGTGCAAACTTGCCAAAGGGACTAATCCCGTTACAGGAAGAGATACGCGTGATACGTTGTTCTGTCCTTAGTATTTTCTATGTGGGCATGGGGCATTGAAAAGAGGCAGGGGGGCGGAGGGGAAAATTCTTCTCCCTGCTCCCTTATCCGCCTACTCCCCACTCCCTACTTAACCTACCAACCACGGGCACCAATCTTTTGACAAACAATTTGCATTCCTTTGCCTGGTGAAGAATCGGCTACAAAAGGTATTTCTCCTTTCTGCTGATCGTCTTGAAGTAGCTGTCCATCTGAGCTATAAATGGCAATACGATTCCGAAAAAGCCGCGATTCTTTGCACGAAGCATCAAAGGTAGTTTCAAAGATGCCATCTCCATAGATTCCGTAAAGCTTATATGTGGTGCCCTTAATAGTTTTTGTATCCAGAGCTACACTATTTCCTAATTGATCATGCCCTACAGTGATATACCTTTGTGTATCTTGGGCTATTGCACTACCATTACTCAATAAAATAGCGATCGCTCCCACCATACCGCCTAACTTAAAATACATACAGTTTCAAAATATAAGATTTCATATATTTCTATCCGCAATCAAAGGGGTTCTGGCAGGGTAAAAGCACTGAAATCAAGACAGAGCAAGGTGTTATACTAGCTCGTAACACCTTATGGGAAGCGTCAAACACTAAATAAATAGCTGCAATACTTTTCAAAGTATGAGTGAAACACTTGCCGATATTGGCATACCGCCTCAGTTTCCCGATCACACTCAACTACCAGAGTCGGATGGTACGTTTGTGAAAAACTTTCAAGAGCATCCCCAAACCGTCATTTTGACAGACTCAATTGCTCAAGTTTTGCAACGCCTACATCCAGATGGACAGTATTGCATTGGTCAAGATTGTGGTATTTATTGGCGAGAGACTGAACCACCAGAAAAAGGAGCAGCAGCACCGGATTGGTTTTATGTCCCTGGTGTAACGCCAAGGCTAGATGGCAAAAACCGTCGCTCCTATGTTTTGTGGCGGGAATACATACCGCCATTGATTGCTGTAGAACTAGCTAGCGGTAATGGCGATGAAGAACGAGATGTCACTCCTTTACCTCTAGCTGGTAGTCGAGAAGGCGCAAAACCGGGTAAATTCTGGGTATATGAGCGAATAATCCGAATTCCCTACTATGCTATTTATGAAATCAGTAATGACAAACTGGAGGTTTATCATCTGGTAGATTTTTCCTACCACAAAATGCAGCCTAATGGGCGAGGTCACTACCCAATTCCTCCTTTAGGAGTAGAAATAGGGTTATGGCAAGGAAGCTATTTGAATAATCCTGAGCAATTTTGGTTGCGCTGGTGGGATTTAGAAGGGAATCTGTTACTGATTGGTCAAGAAGAAGCTGAGTTGCAAAGGCATAGAGCCGAGCAAGCAGAACGAAAAGCTGCACAATTAGCAGAACGGCTCAGGGCAATGGGTATCGACCCAGATGTAGAGTAATACTTACTAAGTTATGGTAAGCCGAAAAACTTAGTAATCACAGGCAAAAGCTTACTACAGACTTCAACTAGCTTCACCGTAGTAAGCAAATCCACAATGTCTACGACGGGCTACGCCAACGCACCTTTCAATAAATTGAGGGCTGTTTTTGCTATGTTCTGCATGGCTCCATCTTTTGGTTTTGGCAGTGGAGCGATCGCAAAGTAAAGTCCCGTGTATCACTCTGCTGTCCTGAGTAATGTACCACCAACTGCATAAACGGCATCAAAACCAATTCTTTCTCCTCAAAGTGCTGCATCGGTTTGCTTGGATCGTAATCGAAGACTCGTTTCGACTAAATCATCACCGATTTCATAATCTCCTGTTTCAACATTAATCGAGATAATTTTGCCAATGTTCTCTTGTGTCTCAACTTTGGCACGGATACTTTTTTGATAGAGTTCCTTTCCACGTCGGGCGACTTCTTGGCTACTGAGCGTCGGGTGGGACATAAATAAATCCCCTCTTTAAGCTGCTAGATTCTTCACTTCATTGTAGAGCAGAAGCTACAGAGGTTAGAGAGTAATGTTTGATTCTGTGGGAGTTGGGAGAGCGATCGCATTTCCCACATTTGTATCAGTGGTGGAGCGACCGCTGTTTCTAACGTGAGAACCTTTCGGTAATTCGGGACTTTATTATCAATGCGATCTCCACAACCTGTAAACACCGTATCCAACTACTACTGCTAATGTTGCTGGTGCAGCCACTGTAACAGCAATACCTCCTAGCATTGTCCCTCCTCCGATAGCCGCTAATCCAGAAGTGATTCCAGCTGCACTTAGACCTGTAACACTACCTGCTGCTGAAATTGCACCAACTACTCCAGCAGTACCACCTGCTGCACCTAAAGCAGCACCAACACCACCTGCAATAACTGCTCCGTTATCTTCTTCCATCTTTTCGTTACCTTTAATACAGGGTTTAAATAAATAGCAACCTAAGTCAAGCTATTTAATACCAATTTAATATGAAGCTGCATAGAATAAAGCTTCCAAAATAAAGTTGTAAGAAGAGACAGAAATTACTTCCTCAAATGTAAGTTGGTCGAAGATTTCTTGGATGCGCTCGCGTAAAGCTTGTAAAGAAGAGAAAAGTTGATTTTTAAGAGGTTTTTTGAGAAATTGCCAAAGTCTCTCAATTGGGTTGAGTTCAGGGGCTGATGCTGGTTGAAACAGAGGAATAATATTCTCTGGCCAACAAATCTTTGAACTTGTATGAGCAGGTGCTTGATCAATCTGTAAAATAGCGTAATCACCACCTAATTGCACAGATAGCCAGTCCAGGAATTGTTGAAAACACTCGCCATCCAGTTTGGGGTACTCATAAAGAAAATGATCTCCAGTTAATGGTTCAATAGCACCATAAATCCAAAAGTTATCTCTAGGCCATTTCACCTTAACAGTAGGTTTAACGCCTGAAGCAGTAATCACTTTGCCTGTGAGAGTTTTGAGGCCAACCCTAGTTTCATCCTGGCACAGGTAGCGAACACACTTGCCGGGTGCTAGATGTTTTTCTAGACGATTCAGAATGATACCGAGTTTTTTTTAAACTCAGATACTAACTTTTCATCCTGCTTATGGCTTTGAGGACGTGGTACTTTTAGTTTTGCCCCTAATCGATATCGAACCAATGCATAAACCGTTGCATACTCGATATCTTGCCCCTGCTCTTGCTTTAACCACTCCACTATTGCACCATAGCTACTAAAGCCTTTTCCTGTTTTTAACTCCTCCTCAAGTGCCGCGATCGCTCCTTCAGAAATTTTCCGTTTTGCTCCCGGAGCTTTTTTTATTTTCAATAATTCATCTAGCCCACCCGATCTATATTTTTGTAACCACCTTGTCACCGTTGATGTATCTTTAGCCAAGCGTTTTCCAATATCTTGCTGCTCCTTGGCCTGCCCGCTTTTTATCCACCACAGCATAATAAGTTTTTCTTTCTGGTTCCCTAAATTGGCTGTTTGTAGGCGTTTTTTAAGTTCTTCTTCGCTCTCTGCGATTTCAATCTCAAAAGGGCGGCTCATGGTTCTTTTAATTTATCGAGTTTGTTTTCTCTATTATATGCAGCTTCATATTAAATTGGTATAAGATATTTGTGGCATAAAACTTTTCTATACACCTAGAGTGATTTATCTGAATTAATTTAAAACTTAAATCAAGATATTTAACACAACTAAGTATTTTTTAAACATACTTAATACTAAGTAATAGCTGTGATTGAACCAATACTGCCTAAAGCCTTAGTAAATTAAAACCGTGATTTCTCTGAGGTGTTTATAGCCAAAAGAGACTTAAATCATGGATAGAATATTTTTTCTAGTTCACATACTAATTTAGAGTAAAGTCGATGTTTTGGTTTTTAATCCCAGTTATTGGAGGTATTTTAGGTTGGCTATTCTCCGTTTGGGATGAATTATCAACTGAGATGAAGGAAAAAATTATTGAGATTGTCATCTCAAGCTTTGTAGAATTCTTCAAACAATACTATAAGTACTACAAAAATCAGTAAACTCAAAAAATATTGAACAAGATAAATGAATAATTTTGAGGATTTTTATAAAAATTTCAAGCAACTAGCTTATGCTGACACTACGGAAGAATCTTCAAGAACTCAAGAACTCTCAACAACTATAGCTGTTAATATTCAACAAGCTTTATTACCTGCAATTGGATTGTCGATAGGACTTGGCAATACACAAAAAGCAGAGGAATTTAGTAAAGGGGTTGCTAATTACGCTACAAGTGGTGAGGTTATCTCTTCTCTGAGCGAAAAAATAGGCAAGCCGAAGGAAAACGAAACCGAACAACAATTCGTAGAACGAGCGAACCAGATACTTAGGGAAATTTTAAAGAAAAAATTTAAAATTTAGGGCTTGAGCATAGCTTTGAGCAGTTGCGACAACTTGAGGATTGTTGTTAATGAGATAACTAAAGTGATTGGTATCCAGCAAATACATAAATTATTGGCTTAAAACTTCGCTTTTGAGCGAGTTGCATCAAGAAATGCTAGGCACTCCTCTAGGTCGTCTCCATGCCAAGTACCAGCAAATTTGAGCAAATCTTCACCTGTAGAACCTCGTCGGATAATAGATTGAGAGCGATCGCCACGTTGTTTGATTTCAGCGATCTTAGCAGCAAAATCTTCAGGTGGTTGTGCTAAAGTCTCATCTTCCAGAGGAGAATCGGGCGGAGTATGTGCTTGCTCTAAAGATGCCAGAATCGAAGCTCCAGTGGAAGGTGATTTGGTCACTTCTGATTGAGATGGAACTGTTTTCTGAAAACCAAGAAATGCTAGATATTGCTCAACCTGAGTCAGTTGGTCATCTGGAAGTTGAGCAATCTGTTGTTGAAGTTGACGGCGGCGGTCAAAGATAGTCATCGAACACCTCGCAGGAACCACTAAACTTTCATTTTACTTGATTTATATACTGCCAAATCAAGAGTATAACCCATTACATTCTATTACGATTAGAGATAGGTGATCGCAAATTTAGAATAGCTATTAATGTTTCAAGGCGATCGCACTCCACCAAATACAATGAGGGTAAAGTACCCCCAAATTTACTGCACACTCCTAAGCCACTCCGTAATCCCCTGAGCGATCGCATCAGCTATTTTCTTCTGTTCTTCTGGGTTTACCACCTGCTCAAATTCATCGGGATTGCTCATAAAACCCAATTCCAGCAACACCGATGGCGCAGCTGTCGGACGTGTCAGCGCCAGGTTATCCCAAAAAACACCATAGGAAGGTCTACCGAGTTTCTTGACTACATATTTCTGTAAAAATATTGCGAGGTTGTGGGCTTGGGGTTGATACCAAAAAGCGCCGAATCCCTTGGTTTTTTCGGCATCGCCATCATCGGGTAGGGAATTGTGATGTATGGAAAGTGCGATCGCAGGTTCTTCTCGACTGATAATTGCCTGACGTTCTACTAAAGAAACTTCGCGATCGTCTTCCCGCGTCATCACTACTGTTGCTCCTCGCTTCACCAAATCGTCCCGCAGCAACCTAGATACCACCAAATTTACATCTTTTTCTAAATATCCAGTTGGGCCACTGGCACCAGTTTCTTTACCTCCATGCCCTGGATCTAGTACAATCTTGAAATTAGCTAAAGGCTTGCGTCTTGTGTTCCCAATTTTAGGTGGATGACGCAAAGCCAAAACCAGGGTTGTGCCGTCGTATCTCAGCTTATATCCCCACTGTTGAGCTTTTTTGAGGTTAAAGGTGTATTTTACTTGTCCTGGGGCTTCCTGTTGCCAGTCTAGGCGATAAATTAGGGGGTTATCATCCAGGCGAATTATGTCTGTTTGGGCAGTGGTATTGTAGAGAGTGAGAGCGAGAGTTTGCTCACTTTGTTGTACGCTCACGGGTACGGGAACTTGCAAAGGGAAAACTATCTCTGTCGCACTAGGGAGTTGACGGTATCCGACACTGCGAATTATTGTTTGTGGCGGAACTGCACCAGGTAAAATGCGGGTTTCTTTACTATTAATCCAAGCGCCATAATCTAGGCGCAACCATTCACCTTCCCTACCTGTAACCGTTGCGCGTGTGCCTTTGGGCAGTGGTGTAAGTCGAGAATAATCGGTGCTAGGGCCAGTACGAGCAACGCCTGACTCTACTGTAACTTCAGAAATTGGCAACTGCGATCTTGAGAGGATTTCAATCTTACCAGATCCGGGTTGAGTTATCGTCTTGCCATCAAGGATCAGTTGAAATTGAGGTTTTCCCAAATCGGCGGCTGTTGCCACTGTGGTGCAACCTTGATAGTTGCCTACGCTAGACTGGGCATGAGGCTGATTTTGCCCTGTCAAAGCTGCCAAATTACTTGGTAGCTGTGCCTGTTCGGGTTGGGGTGAAAGGGTAATAGTTTGATTAGCCAGGGTTACAGAGACATTAGCGTTAGGGGGTGCGATCGCACTAAAACAAATTACTTCTCCTGGTAATCTGGCAATGTCAACTGCGGGAGTCAGGGAATCTTTCGCAAAGGCTACCCCCTGTGGTAGTTCCGGGCTATCGTTCAGCCTGATCACCTTAATCTTAAGTTCTTGATTCTGGCGACGCACAGTAAAAAGATTCTCCCCCAACTGCAAGGGGAAACTAGGGGAAAAATGACCAGCTTTGCTGCGGGTAATTGGCTTACTATTGATCAAAACCTGACCATCTGGTGGTGCAGTGCCCAGAAAGAAGATTTTTTGGGCACTTGTCTGGTAGTTTGTCTGGGGAAAAATAACTATAAGAGATGGCTGTGCCAATGCTATTGAGGAGGAGAGAATAAAGCCTAATATTACTAATCCTAGAAGTTTTTTCACAGCAAATCACAGAAGATTACACCACAATAACTGTGGCACAATGACGGGATGTATTTTTAGAAGTTGTTAGAAATTCAAACTACTATGACTAAGTTTATCTTTGTTACTGGAGGCGTTGTTTCCAGTATTGGTAAGGGCATTGTAGCAGCAAGTCTAGGGCGTTTGCTCAAGTCGCGCGAATATTCGGTGTCGATTCTCAAACTCGACCCTTATATTAATATCGATCCTGGTACGATGAGTCCCTTTCAACACGGGGAAGTCTTCGTTACCCAGGATGGTGCTGAGACAGATTTAGACTTGGGGCATTACGAACGCTTTACCGATACCTCGATGTCGCGGTTGAACTGTGTCACTACTGGCTCAATTTACCAGGCAGTCATCAATAAAGAGCGGCGTGGAGACTACAATGGCGGTACTGTCCAGGTAATTCCTCATATTACCAATGAAATTAAAGATCGGATTCTGCGAGTTGCTAAAAGTACAAATCCATCTGTAGTAATTACAGAAATCGGCGGGACGGTGGGAGATATTGAATCACTGCCGTTTTTGGAAGCAATTCGCCAGTTCCGTAAAGAGGTGGGACGGCAGAATGTGCTGTATATGCACGTCACGCTAGTACCGTGGATTGCCTCGGCGGGTGAAATGAAAACTAAACCGACACAACATTCAGTTAAAGAACTGAGATCCATTGGTATTCAACCAGATATTTTAGTTTGTCGCAGCGATCGCCCCTTACCCAAAGGATTAAAACAGAAATTATCGGGATTTTGTGATGTCCCTGAAGAATGCGTCATCACTTCCCAAGATGCCAAGAGTATCTATGAAGTACCGCTAAATCTGGAACGGGAAGGCATGGCAGAACAAGTGCTGAACTTGCTGCAAATGGAACAACGTAAACCAGATTTGACGCAGTGGCAAACCTTGGTACAACGGTTACATAGTCCCAAGCACGAGGTAGAAATTGCTATTGTCGGTAAATATGTACAGTTAAGTGATGCCTACCTATCTGTAGTGGAAGCGCTGAACCATGCGGCAATCTCGACTTATGGCAAACTGCGTCTCCGTTGGATAAACTCAGAAGACTTGGAAGGTGAACCAGCCGAAAATTATCTTGAGGGTGTCGATGGCATAGTTGTGCCAGGAGGTTTCGGGGTTCGGGGAGTGGATGGCAAAATTGCCGCGATTAAATACGCGCGCGATCGCCAAATCCCCTTTTTGGGTTTATGCCTGGGTATGCAATGTTCTGTGATTGAATGGGCAAGGCACGTAGGGGGATTAACAGGTGCTAACAGTGCTGAATTTGACCCTTATACAATTGATCCCGTAATTAATTTATTGCCAGGACAGCAAGAAGTAGTGGATTTAGGGGGTACAATGCGCTTGGGACTATACCCTTGTCGTGTTCTCCCTGATACTTTAGCTTTCAAGCTCTACCAAGAAGATGTGATTTATGAACGACATCGACATCGATATGAGTTCAACAACGATTACCGCGATTTGTTGTTAAAGTCTGGCTATGTGATCAGTGGTACTTCTCCTGATGGACGCTTAGTTGAAATTGTGGAACTACCCAAGCACCCATTCTTTCTTGCTTGTCAATTTCATCCAGAATTTCAATCACGCCCTAGTACCCCTCATCCCTTATTTAAAGGATTCATTCAAACAGCGATCGCTCTTTCTCTTTCCACATCTGGTACACCAACACCATTGGAGGTGTCATAACAATTAAAAATTAAAAATGACGCTCGCAGACTCGCTAACGCTGCGCTAAAAAAATTAAAAATTGCAACATTAACTTAGGGCTTCAGTAGATTTGGACATCCAGGGTGCATCATTCGTAAATTTCGGACTTGAGGAGATGTTGTGGCGTACTGGGTGAAAATCCTTTACGAGAGGAAAGAATATGTGGTGAATTTTGAGCGTGTCCATGCTTTTTGTTATGAGCTCAATGGCAGGGTGACTTTTTGGCTACCCGATAGTGCCATTCCCATAGTGATTAACCCGCAAAGTAATTTGGAAGATTATCAAAAGATTTTTGATTATTTAGAATGTGTGACAGGATTAGAATTAGATCACGCCCACTGGGTGAGAATAATTTACGAAAAAAATGAATATGTAATTAATCTCAACTGTATCAGTTCCTTTTGTCATGAACCGAACGGTAGGATAACTTTTTGGTTGCCAGATGGCACTATTCCCATCATCATCAACCCTGTGAGTAATCCTGAATCTTATGAAAAAGTTGTGAAATACGTTAAGAAAGCAACAGGATATTCTTTGTCTTAATATTAATTGTTAACGTGAAGCGCGAGGAAAGATTCAATGAATACTGTTGTGCTGAATCTAGAACCGATTGCTCATTTAACCGATGAGCAATTTTATCAATTGTGTGTTGCCAATAGCGATTTAAGCCTGGAGATGAATGCAGCCGGAGAATTAATTATTATGCCACCAGTAGGAGGAGAAAGCGGAAATCAAGAAGCTGGACTAATTACCGATTTAGAAATCTGGAATCGCCAAGCTAAGTTAGGAAAAGTTTTTAGTTCTTCAACTATCTTTATACTTCCAAATGGTGCAAAACGTTCCCCTGATGCAGCTTGGGTAAAGTTGGAACGGTGGGAAGCTTTAACACTAGAACAACGAAAAAAATTTCCGCCACTTGTACCCGATTTTGCAATTGAACTGCGTTCCGAGACAGATCGGCTTGCACCTATCCAAGCGAAAATGCAGGAATACATCGAAAATGGTTTGCGTTTGGGTTGGTTAATTAATCCTCAAGATAAGCAAGTGGAAATTTACCGACTCGAAAAAGCTGTAGAAGTTATGCAAATGCCGGCGATTCTTTCTGGAGAAGATATATTACCTGGATTTGAGTTGCAAGTATAGGTAGATGATAAGCCTCAATCCCTAATTCTCAGTGGGTAAAAGCACAATTAATTCTCCAAGGCGCTTCAATATAGTGAGTACTTGGTGTAGTTCTGAATCACGTTCAATTGATAGCGCATCAGATCGGGCATACCAAGGATGTTCTTGTTGAATCAATTTGACAAAAACAAATTCTCTCCCGTTGATTAGTAAACCAAAAGTCGGTTGTGCAGGATTTGGACGATCAAGCATATAAGCAAGTGCTTGAGGTAGGCTGTCATCACATCAAATTTACTGCTTTTAGATTCGATGACAAGTACCCAAAAACGTTTTTGGATGACAAGGACATCAATGTTTCCTTTAACGAGAAAGCTTTCGTCTTCGGCAGAAATCTCTACAGAAGTCTCGGTTTCAATCTTAAAAGGAGGTTGATAAAACCCAGCTAAATCGAGTAAAGGAGACAGTACTACCATCTTTACCGCCTCTTCTGACATCAGACGGTGCTTATTCAAGTTTAAATAGTTGCTTTTGACTCGTGCGATTGCTTGCTTCTCTGCATCAGTCAGAGTTGGTAAATTTTCTGTCCATTCTGGAAAGAAGTTGGTGTCTGTGGCAAGCTGCAAACCAAATTTTTCTTCTAATTCGTAAAGACTTATATCTCTCGCTGGGATTGTTTGAACCATAATCTAAAATTCCGAATAGCGTTGCCATGCCAACTTTGCTGCACCTACCATCCCTGCAAAATTGCCTAACTCTGCTGGCAATATTTGTAAATCCACTCGTGATAAAGGCTGCACTCGCTTCTCAATTTCTGCCTTTACACCTGGTAAGAAAAACTCAAAGCTGCCACTGATACCGCCGCCAATCACGATCGCTTGCGGTGTGAGTACATAGATCAAACTGGTCAAACCAATTCCCAAAGTATTACCATACTCTTGCCAAAAAGTCAATGCTTCGCCATCTCCTTGTTGGGCAAGAAAGCCTAATTCGATGGGTTCTTTGAGAGTGCGGCGGCGAATTGCAGTCGCACAGGCATATTGTTCCAAAGAGCCTTGATTGCCACTATTACAAATTGGCCCATCAGGATTTAATGAAATTAAACCCAATTCCCCGGCGGCTCCTTGATGTCCAATAAATAGTTTGCCATCAAGGATAATTGCACCGCCAACCCCAGTACCTAAAGTTAGCAGAATCAGATTTTGAAAGTGGCGACCGGCTCCTAGCCAAGCTTCTCCTAAAAGAGCGCAATTAGCATCATTAGCGATCGCAGTCGGTTTGCCAGTTTTAGCTTCTAACCAGTCTGCTAAAGGCACATCGATCCATCCAGGCAAGTTAATGGCGATTTTAGCAATGCGTCCCGCAGCATCCGATGGGCCAGGAGTACCAACACCAATCGCAACAGCTTGATTATCTGGATCAATTTGTGCGATCGCATCTACCATCACTGCCAGCACCGCCTCCGGTGTTGTCGGCTGGGGAGATGCCACAGTCAAAGATTGCAGACAAGCACCATCAACTGCAAAACGCCCCAGCTTAATCGCTGTTCCTCCCACATCAATGCCAATTACTTGAGAACTCACCACTTTAAAACCTCACACCAAGCCATAAACCTTTGCGTACCCTCTGCGCTTCTCTGCGTTTAAATTTCACCCCTCAATTCGCCATTATTTTCCGCAAATCTACACTTAGCATCTTGGCGCGAAAAAATTCTCAATTTTCTATTTTATTGAATGCGAGTCGTTTTCATCACCGATATTAAGACGCGGGGCTTTCAATTCTGCTCTCTGTAAATCAGCAACAGTCATGGTACGAAAACTCGATTGCTCCTGCCAAGCTGTAATTGGCGCACCTCTTAAAATACCAGCAAGGGCAACAGAAAGGATAAACCCGCCAGTAGCGGCAGCAATTAACGTTAAATTATCTTTCATACAATTCTCTCTATTGTTTATTTGTCCTTTGTCATTTGTCTTTTGCTAATGACTAATGACTACTTTCGGATTCTATTTTCTCTTCGTAATCGGGGATTGACAAATTCATTTAACCCTTCGCCAAGTAGTGATAACCCTACCACCATGAATGTCATCGTCAAACCAGGGAAAAGTGTAGTCCACCAAATGCCAGTAGGTAGAGCTTCTAGGGCTTGTTTTAAATCATGTCCCCATTCTGCCACTTCTTCGGGAAGTCCTAGCCCCAAAAAGCCCAAACCGCCCAACACCAAAATCGCATCAGCCGCGTTGAGTGTAAATAGAACGGGTACGCTTTGAATGACGTTGAAAAACAAATAACGAGAAAGCACAACCCAAGTAGAAGCGCCCATTGCTTGAGCAGCTTCGATGAACACTTCTGTTTTCACGCTAACGGTGTGGTTGCGGACAACGCGGTAATATTGGGGGATGTAGGCAATGCTAATAGCGATCGCTGCATTTAATATCCCACGCCCCACCACAAAAGCCAGTGTCACAGATAGCAGTAGCCCTGGTAGAGTGTAGATGCTATCCATAATAAACAGCAACACTTTATCCAATTTCCCGCCAAGATAACCACTCAGCATCCCCAAAGGCACACCGATAATCATACTCAGCGCCGTTGCCAAAATTACCACCTGCAAAGCAGCTTGAGCGCCGAACAATGTCCGCGAGAACACATCATAGCCGAGGCGACTAGTACCAAACCAATGTTTAGCTGAGGGTGGCTCGTGAATTGGATTAGAGAGAAAATCTTTCGGGTTTTGCAGCCATCCCCAAGCCTGCAATACGGGAGCGAAGAATGCCAGGAAGATGAAAAATAGGGTAATGGCTAACCCGATGAGCATGAGTTTTTGGGAAAGATTGGGACTTTTGCCAAACTCTAAAAATGTCGGTAGTCGCCGTTTTGTAATGGCCATAAAGCGATCGCCTGGAGCAAAGCTTGATACGCTGACCATTTTACATATTAGATCGGGGATTGCGTAAACATCCTTAATAAAAGTCCGACTAATTTACGATAAAAGGGAAAAGGTTAAAGGTTAAAGGGGAAAGGGGAAAGGGATGAACAGGTCGCGCCACTTGCGGGCGTTAGCGGAGCGGGACGCAGTACGGTTTTTACCTTTCCCCCTTTCCCTTTTCCCCTTTCCCTTCTTCATAAATACAGAGCTAGCCTTTAATTTTTTGACACAATTTCAGTATTTTAACTGTTGTCTTAACCGTTAATGTTTACTTAGTATGTTGCACAATATTTTTTATTATCTTAGTAATTGTGAAACCTCTTCTACAGACTTATTTAGAACAAGAAATCTGGATACTAGTAAGAGATAAGTGGTATTTTGCTACAATTATCGGAGTTTGGGATGATTTGTTGTGGTTTAAACATAGGACTTACAACAAAGATACAGAGGAAGACACTTTCTGGGAAATGGTTGTGAAAATAAGTGAAGTAATTGCTATTGATAAAATTAAGTCTATTATTAGTAGAAAACCAGACATGCTTATTTCACGGCTGCTAGAAACTGAGCAAGATACAAACGATCATCATCAAGATAATTGATATTAATTAGCTCAATAGTTAAAAAAATCGGCATTGGGCATCGGGAAGAGGAGAAGGAGAATTGGGGAAAAGGGAAAGACTTGTGACAAGTTATCACTCCAGTTACCTTGCTCCTTGCCTCTTCATCCCCTGACTCTCCATACCCCATTCTCTTACAGATTACTTTCAATCAACTGGCGGTATTCGCTCTTTTGCTTCACGCCTTTGACTTCCTTCACCAGTTCTTTGTTTTTGAACAATTGAACCGTTGGTGTTCCTGTCACACCAGCATTTTCAGCAATATCTCGGTCTTTGTCGATGTCAATTTCTACAAAGTGAATTTTGCTGCCAAATTCATCCACCACTTTATTTAAAATCGGCTTCAGGGTATGACAAGGGCCGCAACCAGGAGAGACATATTTAACAAGGAGTAAGCGATCGCTTTCATGGAACAATTTCCGTAAGGCATAACCTCCCTCATGGCGTGTCCCATCTAAGTTAAATCCCGCTTCTTCCTCGGCTTCAGTCTTTTTGGCTGGCTGATGTTCTAATTCATTAACCGTCGTTTCTGGCTGTTGATGGAATTCTTGAATCAAGCCAGTAGATGATAACCAGCGTTCTGCTAACATCGCCGCCATACAACCAGTACCCGCAGCCGTAATTGCTTGTCGAAACTCATGATCTTGTACGTCGCCAGCAGCAAAAACGCCTTCTACACTAGTTTCCACAGTACCGTGCTTGGTGACAACGTAACCTACCTCATCTAGTTCTAATTGCCCTTTAAATAAAGAGGTATTGGGAGTGTGACCAACGGCGTAGAATAAACCTTTAGCGTGCAGTTGGCTCTCTTCACCAGTTTTAGTATTGCGGATTTTCACCCCTTCCATGCGATCGCTACCGAAGATATCTACGGCTTCTGTATTCCAATGCACCTGGATTTTCGGGTTGCTCAAAACCCTATCTTGCATAGCTTTAGAAGCTCGCATTTTATCGGTGCGTACCAACATATTCACCTTAGAACCGTATTTGGTGAGGTAAATTGACTCTTCCGCCGCCGAGTCGCCAGCACCAATTACAGCTAATTCTGCACCGTGAAAAATTGGTGTTGCACCATCGCAAATTGCACAAGCGGAAATACCCCGACTCCAAAATTCATGTTCGCTGGGTAAGCCCAAACGCTTTGCAGTTGCACCAGTAGCAATGACAATGCTGTTGGTTTTTATTTCCCTTTCTTGCGATCGCACTGTAAAGGGACGCTGACTCAAGTCAACTGATATAACATCTTCAGTATATAGTTCAGCCCCCCAGCGCTCCGCCTGCGCCTTCATCTGATCCATCAATTCCGGGCCAGTAATCCCTTTAGGAAACCCTGGAAAGTTCTCAACTTCCGTCGTTGTCATTAGTTGCCCACCAGGTAAACCCCCGGCTTGGAAACCTTCAAATACCACGGGTTTCAGGTTAGCGCGTCCGGCATAAATGGCGGCTGTGTAGCCTGCTGGGCCAGAACCGATAATTACCAAGTTTTCTACAGTTGGGTTAGCCATGAAAATATACGAACTCATAACGACTACGCTTAATATAGCATAACAATTCATGATTGGCTACATCAGATGGTAAGCGATCGCCCATTGGTGTCAACTTATAGCAGGGGACTGGGCAATACTGCGTAGGTTTTGCATTTTTAACTCGGAATTGGGTTTTGGGAAAAGGTTAAAGGGTAAAGGTTAAAGGTTTTTTCTTTCCCCTTTCCCTTTTCCCCTTAACCGCCAAGTATTGGGGGACTGGGGACTGGGTTGAAAGTCTGTTTGTATATAGGTTTTATCATCAGTTAATGTCTTAACTTCCTTGTCCGTTGCTATAACGTGAAAACTAGCCTAGTAAAAGCTTTTAGATATTGTCTCGTTCCCAGTCTCCGACTGGGAATGCTCATCATTGAGGCTCCGCCTCGCTTGCTGGCGGCAGATCCACCAGGAGTCTGGCTGGCTAGAAACGAGGTTTTAAAGGAGTTTTAGCTGAAGTTGACACCAATGGCGATCGCCAAGTGCCTACGATACTATAGGAATCCAATTTGATCACTGAACTTACTTACGTAGGGAGGGAATAGACGTGTACTGAGTTGTTTCACGCAATCAAATACGAATCCTATATACGCTCAACACTTGCCAAGTACTTAAAACTTACTTTTAATCTAAAATCCAAAATCCAAAATCCAAAATTGCTATGCGAGCCAGAATTGAAAATAAAATACTTTTGATCCACCACGAAGATTTACCAGAGTTTAAGAAGGGTGGTTCGGTAGTGCGGAACTCTTATTTTTGGGCGCTACGTTCAATTGCTGGTCAAGCTTCGCGTTATCGTGATTGGGAATATGAACCGGAAGTTTGGCTAGCGCTTTCACGAATGCTTTTGTCGTTTGCTGAATCTGGGTATTTGGGTCTTAGAGAAACCTTACTAGAGTTTCCTATATCTCAAGGGGAAATTCCGAATTTGCTGCGAGATGTATCTACTTTTGAATAGAGTTAAGTAGATGGGCGTCAATATTTGTCATTGGGATAAGGCAGGGGGTAGGGGAAGTAGGGGAAGCAGAGGAAGCAGAAGGAGAATAATAAATTTTTAACTCCTAACTCAGCACTCAGCACTCAGTACTGATTAAGATGTACCAGTTAGTGGAGGAGAAGAACGTGAAAATAGCGGTTATCACTAAAATATTACTTACATCCATAAGTTTGTTAGCTTTATTTGCTCCAGGTAAAGCATCGGCTCAACTCATACCACAACCTTGGGTTTCAGTGGGTGGAAAAGATGGTGATATAACTTATGCTGTCGGAGCTAGAGCTTTAAATTTTGGGGTTGAGGTCGGAACTGGCCCTGATGGTGCTACAGGAGTAGATGTTTTGAAATTTATCAGTTTGCCTGTAATTTCACCCTATATAGGAGTTGGACTTTATTCAGAGGATAAAGGTGTTGCAGTTTCAGGTGGCGTTCAGGTAGGTGCTACAGATCACGTTTTTGTTGGTGCTGGTTACAATTCTATTCGTGGCTTTAACGGGCAACTGGGAATAAGATTTTAACTAATTACATCTGTATAAAATCTTCAAATGAAGATAGCTAAACCCCTAGACAAAAACTTGAACCTGCTGTATGGAAACTACCAGGGGTTGAGCTATGGGCAATTAGAGACTTCCAACTAAAAAAATATCCCATCGTTTCGGTGAGCAGGGGACGCAGGGGAGGGAGAGGAGGAAGAATCTAACGGTCGTCTTCTCTCTCAAAATTGAATAATTTAATTTCTGGAAGTCCCTTAAGCATGTTGCTATTAACACCCAGGTGGATCATCTGTTGTGTGCAATAGAAGCCTGGGTGAAGGCACATCAACAAACTTTTGAGTTCAGTACAGCGTGGTTGATTGAAGAAAAAGATACCAGCGATGACCTGTCAAATGGGTTCTATATACCGTAGCCGATGCTTTGGGGAGAGGTGTATTTATCTCAATTGATAAAGCGAATGATAACTATTGATTCATCCCTTACTCAATACATAGATAAATACTAATAGCTATTATTCATTAATCAAATGGTTGATTATATAAGAATTAATTAGAGTAATTATCTCAAATTTAATTAGCTCAAGTAATTCCATTTGGACAGATATAACGGTAAGCTGTTCCTAACAAAATTAAATAAAGATAAATTTGCATTATTTGCAATCGCTGGATTAACTGGGATCAACACCAGTTGATTTAAAACCCGTAATTTTTGATGAAAATATAGAGGTGAGTTAATGGCTCAGTTTCTACTAGAGACTGTTTGGCTAGTTCCGTGCTATGCCTTAATCGGTGGCTTGTTAGCCGTGCCTTGGTCGCCGGGGATCATTCGGAAAACGGGGCCAAGACCGGCGGGTTATGTAAACTTGGTGATGACATTTTTGGCGTTTGTGCATAGTGCGATCGCTTTACAAGCAACTTGGAATCACCCAGCCCAAGAAGTATTTATTCCTTGGTTATCTACGGCTGGTTTAGACTTGACTATCGCTTTGGAAATTTCTTCCATCAGTGTCGGCGCTTTAGTCGTAATCACTGGGTTGAATTTGCTGGCGCAGATTTATGCTATTGGCTACATGGAAATGGATTGGGGTTGGGGACGCTTCTATTCCTTATTGGGATTATTTGAAGCGGGACTTTGCGCCCTTGTTCTGTGTAATAATTTGTTCTTCAGCTATGTAATTTTGGAAGTCCTGACGCTGGGAACTTACCTATTAGTCGGCCTATGGTTTAGTCAGCCGTTGGTAGTTACAGGTGCAAGAGATGCTTTCTTAACCAAGCGGGTGGGAGACTTATTCTTGCTGATGGGTGTGTTGGGGTTATGGCCTCTAGCTGGGACTTGGAATTACACAGAATTAGCCGAGTGGGCGAGTACAGCCAATGTCAACCCAACAGTAATTGGATTGGTGAGTTTAGCTTTAATTGCCGGCCCGATGGGTAAATGTGCCCAGTTCCCGTTGCATCTGTGGTTGGATGAGGCGATGGAAGGCCCTGTTCCCAGTACGATTTTGCGGAACTCGGTAGTAGTTGCGAGTGGTGCATGGGTGTTGATTAAACTGCAACCTGTGTTAAGCCTCTCACCCATAGTTTCCTCAGCAATGGTAGGGATTGGTGCAGTGACGGCGCTTGGTGCATCGTTAATTGCGATCGCTCAAATCGATATGAAACGCTGTCAATCCTATTCTGTCAGTGCATACATGGGTTTAGTATTCATCGCCGTGGGAGTACAACAAAACGAAGCAGCCCTGTTGTTAGTTCTCACTCACGCCATATCCGCAGCACTATTGGTAATGAGTACGGGCGGAATTATCTGGAATAGCATCACCCAAGACGTAACCCAACTTGGTGGACTGTGGAAGCGTCGCCCGATTTCAGGAATCGCCTTTATTGTCGGCAGTTTGGGATTAATTGGTTGTCCACCACTGGGTAGCTTTTGGGCGCTGATGGAATTAGCAGATGGGCTGTGGGAAACTCAACCTTGGTTAGTGGGAGTAATAATCGGGGTAAATGCTTTGACAGCCGTGAGTTTAACCAGAGAATTCGCTTTACTTTTTGGTGGTAAAGCTACACAAATGACAGAGCGATCGCCTGAAGCTCACTGGCCGATGATTCTGCCAATGATGATTCTACTTGGCTTTAATCTACATCTTCCTTTCATCTTACAAAATTTATCACTTTTACCAGATTGGGCAAGCCTAAATAAAGATGTCGCACTACTTTTAAATTGGTCAAGTATTTTCGGTTGCAGTATCACTGGTGTGATTTATTTCAGCAATATTCCCAAACCGATTCGCCTGCCTTGGAAGGGTTTACAAGACTTAATCGCATACGATTTTTATACCCCCAATATCTATCGAATGACGATTATTTTCAGCGTTGCCAAAATTTCCCAACTTGCCGATATGATTGACCGCTTCGTAGTCGATGGCATCGTTAATTTCGTTGGTTTATTTTCCCTATTAGGTGGCGAAGGTCTCAAATACAGCACCTCTGGACAAACCCAGTTTTATGCACTCACTGTTCTTGTAGGAGTAAGTCTTTTAGGAATGTGGGTAACTTGGCCATTTTGGGGAATACACTTTTTAAATCTGGTTTTTCAAATTTCGACAATTGGATAGCAGTCAACACAGTTCAGATCAGCCCAAAACACTTGTAGAGACGGCGATTTATCGCGTCTCAAAGTTAACAGTTTAATATTGTGAGAATAATTCCATGAGCATACAACATCCCCAAACAAATCTTTCTAGAAGAAGTTTATTCAAATTTGGTGCAGGTGCTATTGGCACAGGTGTATTGACAGCCGGACTTGGCTCAAACTTACTTGCACCCGAAAAAGCCTCAGCAGAAGATGATATTACCCCCGATAAAGCATTGCAAGAGTTATTAGAAGGTAATGAAAGATTTGTCAAAATAAAACGTAAAAACCCTCACCAAAGTCATTCGCGTTTAGTCGAAGTTGCTAAAGGTCAAAAGCCCTTTGCCTCCATTCTCGGTTGTGCAGATTCACGAGTCCCTTCCGAGATTGTCTTTGACCAAGGACTTGGAGATTTATTTGTCTGTCGTGTAGCTGGTAATATTGCCACAGCGGAAGAAATAGGTAGCCTAGAATTTGGCAGCTTAGTATTAGGCTCTAAAGTCATTGTGGTCGTAGGACATGAAAGATGTGGTGCAGTAGATGCTGCCCTCAAAGGTGCTGAAGTCCCAGGGCAAATTGGAAGTTTACTTGAGGCAATTAAACCAAGTGTAGAAAGCTCAAAAGGACAATCAGGAGATAGGTTAGAAAATGCTTGTAAAGCAAATATTTTGACGCAAGTTAAAAAATTGAAAGCATCGCCGGTTTTATCTAAGTTAATAGAAGAAGAAAAACTGAAAATAGTTGGAGCTTATTACGATTTAGACACTGGCAAAATCAGTATAGTAGCCTAGTATTTTTGTCTTTTGTCATTGGTCATTGCCTAAGAGTATTCACATCAATCCAAAGCCCTCATGTAGAGACGCGATTCATCGCGTCTTCTTCAAAGACCAACAACCCAAACGTATTGAGTCATAAAGGACAAAAAACAAAGAACAAAGGACAAAATTACCATGTTAAGTGTTTTGATTTGGCTGCCAATTTTAGCTGCCGCTCTGATCGCAATATTACCCGTAAGTATCCCCAAAAACCGCATTCGTTTAACAGCATTAATTTTTTCAGGCATAGTTCTCTTCTGGAACCTTTTAATTCTGCTAAAATTTGATATTAGCAATCCAGGAATGCAATTTAAAGAGTATTTGCCTTGGAATGAAACCCTTGGCTTGAGCTATCAATTAGGTGTTGATGGACTTTCCATCTTGATGTTGGTGTTAAATAGCCTCCTTACCTGGATTTCTATTTACAGCAGTAGTAAAGAAACTGAACGCCCACGGCTGTTCTACTCGCTGATTTTATTAGTTAGTGGTGGAGTTGCAGGTGCTTTCCTTGCTGAAAATCTGCTGCTATTCTTCCTATTCTACGAACTAGAATTAATCCCCTTCTACTTACTAATTTCCATTTGGGGAGGAGCAAAACGGGGTTATGCTGGAATGAAATTCCTGATTTATACTGCTGTATCGGGAGCATTAATTCTGGCGACATTCTTAGGCATGGTGTGGCTGAGTGGTTCTACCAATTTTGCTTTTGATGCAGTCTCTACAGAAAATCTGTCAACAGCAAAACAAATACTTTTACTAGCAGGAATAGTATTAGGTTTTGGGATTAAAATTCCCTTAATTCCCTTCCATACTTGGCTACCTGATGCTTATGTTGAGGCTTCAGCACCAATTGCCATTCTTCTCGGTGGCGTGTTAGCAAAACTGGGAACTTATGGATTGCTGCGATTTGGGTTGGGTATGTTTCCCCACGCTTGGAGTATTATTGCACCGACTTTGGCAATTTGGGGAGCAATTAGCGCCATCTATGGGGCAGTAGTTGCGATCGCTCAAAAAGACATCAAGCGCATGGTAGCATACAGTTCCGTCGGTCACATGGGCTATATCTTGCTAGCTGGTGCTGCTAGTACTCCCTTAGCACTGGTTGGTGCAGTCGCCCAAATGTTCAGCCACGGCATTATTTTAGCCATTCTCTTCCACTTAGTAGGAGTTGTAGAAGCCAAAGTTGGTACCCGCGAGTTAGATAAACTCAATGGTTTAATGAGTCCCATACGCGGTTTACCTCTAATTAGCGCCTTACTAGTTTTAAGTGGGATGGCTAGCGCAGGTATTCCCGGTTTAACAGGATTCATTGCTGAATTCATCGTCTTTCAAGGTAGTTTTTCTATCTTTCCTATCCCAACAATTTTGTGTGTAGTCGCTAGTGGATTAACCGCAGTTTATTTTGTCATTCTCCTCAACCGCACCTGTTTTGGCAGACTCGATAACTTAGCCTACTATCCCAAAGTTCTTTGGTCTGAGAAAATACCAGCTTTAATTTTGGCAGCTTTTATCATCTTTTTGGGAGTACAACCCACTTGGTTAGTCCGTTGGAGTGAATCTACAACTACAACGATGGTGGCTGCAATTCCCTCCTTAGAAAAAACCGTAATCTCTGAAGTCGCCCTGAAATAAAAATACATCAAAACACTTGTAGAAACGGCGATTTATCGCGTCTTAAAATCTTTCCCACTCACACGATAAATCACCCCTCAAAATCCATCCCCCAGACGCAATTTATCGCATCTCTACCAATTTACGATTACCATGACAGCAATTAAAACAGCAATTAAATTACCTCCTTCTAATCACGAATTTGCCGAAGTCATTCACCGCTTAGAAGCTGGGGGTGCAATGTTACCCGATACCCCAGAAAATTTAATGCAAATCATCGGGTTATATAAGGCTTATGCTGTACCGATGGATTTTTACTGGCGTGACCTACTTTACATTGCCGAACGCGAATTTTTAAACCCGTTACCATTCTTTAAATACTTCTTGCCCAAAGAGTATTTAGAACTGCATAATCATTACGCTGGTGATGATGCCGATTTACGAATTTGGCGCGGTGAGGCTACTGCACATCCCGAACTTTTGGCATTTATTGAGAAGGGTGAAACTTTCAAAATGCCAAAGTTGTTGCATCACTTGTTCCACGATCGCATTAACATGGAATTTGCTGAAGCTTGTATGCGGGCGATGTTGTGGCACAGAGGGATGGGTGGACAATTTGACCCTTACTTAGATTCAGAAGAATACAAAGCCAACGCCGACAGGGCAATCAAAGCTTACTTCCAAGGAAACCCCGTCATGCTGGGACTTTACAAGCTGTTCCCCGATTTGTTTTTGGAACAGTGCCGCCAGATGTCATACTACGCTAATCTGGGCTTATTCTGGGAAATCATGGCCCCAGTATTCTTTGAAATGTCCGATCGCTATGACGAAGGTAGCATTAGCAGTGTCCCAGAGGCGATGAGCTTCATAGTTAATGGTATATTTGCGATCGCAGGTCGTCCGATTTACCATCACGTTTATATTCGTGGCGAATGCTACGAAATTGTCCCTAAATCCAAGGGTTTCATGTGGCTATATGAAGCCGCATTACCTTATGTAGAAGCAGTTTTTTACCGCACCGCACCCTTCCGGGGGACAAAATCTTATAATGCTCAAGCGCGTCAAGTACCAGAAGACCAAAAAGACTTTCACTATGGCATTCTTTACGCTGATGTGTTTCCGGTGGGTACTGCTGGCATTCCCCCGACATTATTAATGCAAGATATGTTGCATTTTTTGCCACCCTATCTTGTTGATTACTACAGCCAACATTGCCGGGGTGAAGAAGATATGTTGATTCAGTTGGGAGTTAGCTTTCAACGGTCGATGTACTGTGTCACTTCTGCCGTAATTCAAGCCTTGCGAACGGCACTTTTATATCCTTTAGATGACCAAAATCCCAAACATTTGCAAGCCAATCGCGATTTTTTTGAAATGCAGCTAAATCGCTTTACTCGACCTGAGTATAACATTCGTGACGCTGCTCGTTTAGGGAGTATTCAAAGTCAAGATTATAGATAACCGTTTCCCAACAAGTGTTAGGTACACCCGTAGGGACACAGCAATGGCCATTGGTGTCAACTTAAGGCAAAACCGCTTGTCCACCGGGAATTTATTTTTGAAGTAATAAGTAATAAGTAATGGGTATTACTCATTACTCATTACTTATTACTCATTAATTTATTTCCGGGCGGGCATGGAAGCCAACAGATAAGCTATTTCCAGCTTAAGTTGACACCAATGAGCAATGCCCTACGTGTTAATATTGCTCGGATAAGCAGGGGAGGCAAAACTCTTCCCCTGCTTCTATTTCTCCCCCTGCTCCCTGCTCCCTGCCCCTTTTCCTCTTCTTTGACAGCTTAACCTTCACTAATCAACTGTAACAAGGCTTCCGTTGATATCTTGCCACTCATCTCGGTACCTTCCAACAGGCTATCTGCCAAATCTCGCTTGTGGTGATGCAATTCCACAATTTTTTCTTCGATAGTATCCTTTGCTACCAAGCGGTAAATCGTCACCGGGCGTTGTTGCCCAATGCGATGGGCGCGGTCTGAGGCTTGGTCTTCTACTGCGGGATTCCACCAAGGGTCTGTATGGATGACATAATCAGCCGCAGTCAGATTAAGTCCTGTACCCCCTGCTTTGAGACTAATGAGAAATACATCCCCTGAACCAGCTTGGAACGCATCGACCCGTTTTTTGCGCTCTGCCACGGAAGTGCTGCCATCTAGATATTGATAACTAATACCTTGCTGTTCGAGGTAATCGCGGATGATGTGCAAATGGTCAACAAACTGACTAAATACCAACGCTTTATGACGATTTTCCAGCAGTTCACCCAGTACTTCACCAAAAAGTTGCAACTTAGAACTGGGTAATTCAGTACCAGGCATCACCAAACTAGGATTACAGCAAGCGCGACGCAGTTTCATAATCTCAGCTAAAACCTGCAAATGTTTTTTTCCTGCCTCGGCATCACTTTCGGTGAGTTTAGATATGGCTTGACGGCGTAATGCTTCATAGAATGCCTTTTCCTCTTTACTTAACTCTACATGAAGGAGAATTTCGGTACGAGATGGCAACTCTTCTAATACTTGATTTTTTGTGCGCCGCAACAAAAATGGTTGAATAAGTTTTTTGAGTTTATTACGTGCAAGTTTATCCTGATATTTTTCGATGGGGGTAGCAAAGCGTTGATTGAAGCTTTCAAAAGAACCTAATAACCCAGGATTAATAAAGCGGAACAAATTCCACAACTCACCCAGGTGATTCTCAATGGGAGTCCCAGTAGTCAGCAACTTAAAATTAGATTTTAGGTTCATAGCTGCCTGAGAACGTTTAGTGGTCATATTTTTAATCGCCTGGGCTTCATCTAGGACAATTGTTTGCCACTGTACCTGAGAAAGCATTTGCGCTACTTCTTCTTGCTGTAATAAACCATAACTGCATACCAACATATCTAAAGGTTGTAACCCATCCAATAATTTTTGGCGGTTAGCACCAGAAAATTGAATAATATTGAGAGTCGGGGCAAACTTCTGGGCTTCACTCACCCAATTCATACACACGGAAGTGGGGGCAATAATTAGGGTTGGCCCCTCATGGGCATTTCTGAGAATGACCGCCAATGCTTGCAAGGTCTTACCGAGTCCCATTTGGTCTGCTAAACAAGCACCCACACCCCAATGTGCTAGTCGCGCTAGCCAACAAAAACCCTCCATTTGGTAGTCACGTAGTTCTGCTTGAAGGGTAGATGGCAGTTCCGGCTGGAGGTTTTGCACCTCCTTAAGACGCTGGATATGTGTTTTCCAGTGTTTATCTGCTTTTACCTTACCTACCTCATCGACAAAATCCTCTAACCCTAATGTTGCCAATGGGTGAAAACGAATACCTTTACTATGTTTTTCCGAAAACATCCGTAACTCGTCGAGGCGTTTCCGAAAAGCTTGAGTTAAAGCCAGAAATTGACCATCACCAAGGGGGATAAAACGGCTGGGGGTTTTCTCCAATAGTTCTAGTAGTTGCTGCATATCCAGCACTAGGTCGTTATTCAATTTCAATTCCCCAGTGGCTGCAAACCAGTCTTGCTGACGTTGAATTGATAAATTAAAGTCTTTTAAGTCGGCATTGTGGCTAACACGCAGTTTTTCTCCTTGTGGCCATTCGATGACTACGTTATTTCCCAGCGTTTGCAGTTCTAGCAGCAGTTCTAAACAGTCTTCTGGATCGTCTATAATCCATTCACCATCTTGTTCTTCAGTTCGAGTCAAGGTGGCGCAGGCGGCTATAGCATCTTTGGCAAGTTGCTTTTCTTCAGACAGATTTCGTCTGGTTTGGAGACGTTTACCGTCAATCTCGGCAATTACAGTTTCACCACCTGTACCAGGACGGTAGTAGGGGCCACCTTGGGCAAAGGGGCGCGATAAAAGGCTGATTTTTAAGCCGGCATTGGCAGGTAAAAGGTGAATATGGGGTAGAGTCTGGGCGGGTACTTCTTCTGCACCTTCTGAACCGCCACCAATGTCAGAATGTACGGTAACAATGCCAGAGACGGCATTTATGGCTGCTAAAACTTGCTTCTCGGCGATCGCAGGTACATTTAATTTGTTATCTTTACCAATAATCTCCGCAATGCGTCTGTGTTCAGCAGTAATTTCAATGACTTTGATGCGGGTTGGGGTTTCTTTGATATGCAGAATATTTTGTGATTCTGGTAATTTGGGAGAAAATTCTAAGGTGAGACGACCTTGTTTTTCTTTTTTAACCAGTAGTTCTGGTTCTCCCTTGACAATTTCTACACGGATAGTAGGTGTATCTTCCCAAAAAACCAACGGGTGTCCAATTAAAGCACAGATGGCTTTTTCACCGAAGGTATAATCAACTTTGCCGTAATAGCCTTCACTATATACCTCAATACAACTACATACCCGCATATCTTGGGGGGTGATGTAATCAAACTCAGATAATGCACTGCTTAGACGCTTAAGGGCTATGGGGCGACCTTTACTCCATTCCCCTTTGGCATTAACTTTTTGTTCCTTTGGTTGCAAGACACATCTGCTGGGATAGAAGGTTATGAACCATGCTAAACGCAGTTCCGATTCTGGTTTTCCTGGTGTTTGTGGTTCTTTTTGGAGATTTGCCAGGGCATTGAGGCACATTTCCCAAGCTTCTTGGGGTCGAATTAAGTCTACGATGGTTTGGATATTGCTATCTTCTCGCAGTGCCTCTGCAAGTTGTTTATAGTTACTACTAGGTTTGAGTCGGGATAGGAGTTCTGCGGTTTCCATTGCCAACCAGTGATAACCGGAGGCGAGCGATCGCCGATACAATGGTTCTAATAAATTAGGTAAGCGTTTTTTGGCACTCTCAGCATCCATCCAATAAAGGCATAGCGAACAAAACAATGTTTGTAAGCTATTTTCTTCTTCTACGGAAGAAATATGACCGCTGACTACAAATTGTTTTTGAGTAATATCACCTTGGTGGACTTGCAGTACCATTTTCAGTCTGCCATAAGTGAACCTGAGCCAATGATCTGATTGACGGGACATCAAATTGGTATACTCTTCTGCTTCTTTGAGGCTTTGCGCTGAACCATCTTTTAAAAGTGCGAGGATGAAAAATAAGCCCCCAATTGTATTGAAATATATTTGGCGTTTGCCTGTAGCCTTTTTGATGGCTTTCAGGGCATCTTTATAATATTTGATGGCTTGTTCATTATCACCCCGCAGAAAACTTAACCAACCCCAAAAGATCGCAGCGTTATTTTGATATTCATTTGATATCCGCTCCAGACTTTCTTGTGCTTCTTGGGTACAACCCTGTAACAACAGTTGTTCTGTCAAAATCAGATGTAGATAATCTGAGCAATGTTTTCCAGGCGTAGAGCATTCTTCTTCCAGCAGCATCAACGCATCTTCAGAAGCGGATAATTTTAAGGCTGAATTGAAGAGGATACTTGATATACCACTTTCATATAATCCTTGTGGTAGGGTGTTAAACCAATCTGCATCAAATGGATTATTGTATATTTGCTCAAAGATATTTTCTATTACTATTTTTTCTTCATTATCAGCGTACTTTTGGTAATCTTCAATTTGCTGATTAATAAAACTAGGATCTTGACGATAAATACCAATGCGGATTTCTCTGATACACTGGCGCAGACTGTAGAATATCCGAGAATCTCTGTTCCAGTGAGTACGTATGGGTAGCTTATCCTCTACTGCTGTAACGAGGATTTCAAAATGTCCAGTTTGTACAGCATGACGAGTGGCAATTTCTGTGAGTAATGGATGACATTCAGCACCCACTCTACTTTCCTGTACTAACAAGCCTGCTTTTAACAATTTATCAATTTGGGAACTGAGGGTTTTAGTAACCCAAGGTTTATTGTTTTCATCTAAAGCGTTAATTTTACTAAGACAACTTACGAATGAATTTTTGTCTATCGGTGCATAAATTACCGAAAATAACTGAATAATTTTTTGTACAGAAGGATGTAGCTGGAAATATTTCTTCGCGAGTAATGCTTGTTGTATTGTGGAATTAAGCTCAAAAGTAGTCATATTATTTATTCAGTTCTTTGAATAATTCCATTAATTTACGTTTCCGCCCATGAGCCGCTTCTAGTTGTGAGCGATAAGCAGACCATTCAGCTTTTTGTCCCAGTTGAAGATAGGCAGCTTTTACTTTTTTGAGCCAATTAACCGCAGCGTCATAACGGTCAGCTTTTCCTTGTTCCATTATTGGTTCTGCCCGTCTGCGAGCGTTATCAATTACCCACTTTGGACTATGGGAAACTGCTGCATCCATGACTCGATGAACTAGTTCTGAAGCATAGTAACTATCTCTTTCTACTGTTTTAATTGCATCATCAATTAATCCTTCATGGAGGAAAATATCAACTTGAGCTTCTCGTATTCCCCAATCTGGCTGATCTCGCAGTGTTTGCAGCAAATCTTGTTTGAGTGTCAACCAAATTTCTCCTGCATAGTCTTGAATTTTACCATAGTCTCGAAAAGATGGTCTGATTTTAAAAGCAATGATGCTAGCAGTTAAAGCAGTGGCATTATCTTCTAATCCTTGGGCTAAATCACTTGTCCAAGTAGCAAATTCATATAAACAGTTACCTGTTAAGCTGATACCAGCTTGGCATATTTCTAACGCTTCAACCAAATACCCATCTTCCCGCAATATTTTTGCTAGGGCAAAACCCTCTTCTGCTCTTTCCATCAGGATTTTAGCCGCAGACATGGCTTCTTCTACTCTTCCCAAAGCTGCTAATTGCGTTAGGTATTGCAGAGTCATTTCTTCTGCTAAAGCTAGATTTAAATACTCTGTATAACGATTTTGACGTTCAAGAATTTGCAAGCGAATCAATGCTAAATCATCAGCAAAGCTTGGTCTTTCATTTTCCCAAAGTTCTGCGGTATCATCTCCTTGCATAATTTGTTGCAGTGGTTCGTAATCCCAACCTTGATGCAATGCTGCTAAACTCATACTAAAATCTGCACTGATTTCGTCTTGCCAAGATTCCAACATCAACTGCAAATCTACTATTTCTCCTTGAGACATTTCTGCACACAAAATTGCTTCTGTCCAGGCGCTATCAAGAGGTTCTGCGATGGAATAACTGTCTCCACCATAATCTAGCAACTCGTCCCATTCTTGGGCATAAGTTTCGGTAATAGTTTCGAGAATTGCGATCGCATTATTGCCATCTCCATTTTCTGCCAACTCCCGCGCTTTCTCAATTACAGCCAGCAAATCATCTGTAAATGGGTCTTCTTCTGAACCATATTCTAATTCTTTCAATCCATCCCGCAAAATCCGCTTGACATGAGAGCGAAAAGGTGATGTGTCAATTTTGCTTTGGCGGGTAGAAGGCTGTTTTGTTTTTGGTTTTGGCAAGTCTATCAAACTGACAAACTCATCAATATCATCAATTATTTCTGGTCTATTTTCCACCAGTTCTTGTAATAATCGCTGAGTTTGAAGAAGATCGAGGCGATTTAATAATTGTTCTAGCGTTGGACGTTCTTCAATGATTTCTGATTTACGCGAACAGCTTAATAAGGTGGCAACGATATGTTTGCACCAACCATCATAATCATAAGGACAAGTACAACAAGCTGAGGTAATTCCACCTGCATCAAAACGAATACTGACTTGATATGGTGTAATTTCGCTACCCTCTATCTCTGCCTGAATCAGATTACCGCGTTTTTTGAGATCAGCGATCGCACCCCTGCGATAATATTCTTCACCACGACTGTAGGATGAAGCGTTGGAGTTATGGCGGATTATTGCTTCCGAAATTCCTGGAATCGACATAGTACCAGCACCCAAGTCTTTTATTTTTAGCTTACGCTTAAACTGCGTTTATTTTCTCTTGGGTCTGTATCAGAATGACACTAAAAAAAGCTCAAAAGCATGTGTAGCCTCGTTCCTAGCCTCCAGGTTGGGAATGTATTCAAAAGAGGACTGGGCGAGCAAGATGCCCACCCCACAACATTGGACAATATTGGATAATTTATTTCTTAGAGTTTCCTAAGCAAGGTTACTTTACTTTTTATTTTCGATCAATTTTTGGTTTTTATCTTGAATTTCTAAGAGTTCAGGGATAGTGACAAAGCGATATCCCTGATTGCGAAAGTTGTCTATAATTTCTGGTAAAGCTTGTACAGTTCTAGAACGATTCCCACCACCATCATGCATCAACACAATTCCACCAGATTTTGCCTCTCTGAATATATTACTGATTAATTTGGGAACCGGAGGACGGGAATAGTCTACAGAGTCAGATGACCACATAATAATAGCGTATTTACTATTTCTAGCATAGTCAACTACCCCATTATGCATCACTCCTCCAGGTGGTCGAAATAAATTTGTTTTTAAGCCTGTAGTTTTAAAAATAATATCTTCGGTGTGGTCAATTTCATAAGCAGCGGCTTGGGGATTCAAGAATTGATACCAATGATGCCAAGTGTGGTTACCAATAACATGACCTTCAGCAATTTCCTGCTTGAGTAACTTGGGATAATTTTTTACATTCTCTCCTACTACAAAAAACGTCCCTTTAATCTGATTTTTTTTCAGGATATCTAACACTTCTGCTGTACTTTCAGGCCACGGGCCATCATCAAAGGTGAGAGCAATGACTTTCTGAGATGGAGAGAGTTTTGCTGAGTCAATTATTGCACCTTGAAAACTTGATGGAATAGAGTCAGAAAAACCCTTTACTTGTGCTTCCCCTTGCCAGCTTTTGAGCATCGCTATCTTTAATTCCTCAACTCGCTGTTGAGTTCCGACATTTGCCGCTACGTTATTTACATTTATAGTCTGTTTTGAATCAAACTGAAAAAGATTTATTTTACTAAAGATGATTAAACCCAGACTAAAGCCACCACATAATAAGATAAGCAGCCCAACTAATTTACCTGGAGTCCAAAGACTCTCCTTATTATTGATCACGTCAACTTCCTTCAATGCTTAAACAGTCAGTCACCCTATTGATAGTAAGTTTAGACTATTTATCTGCTTACTTTCAGAGAAAGTATAACTATCTATTGAGAGATTGCCAAGAGTGCGATCGCTTATCCGCCCCACTTAATTGTTCACAGTTGATGCTTGGAAGTGCAATTCAGATAAATTAAACATACTTTCGTCATAATTCTGTAATATCTTTATCAAGAAAGTATGTCATAATCTTGAGTTTAAAATTCTGATTATTTGTTGATTATTTAGTTAACAAGATAATCAATTGAAATCTTGACATTGTAAACAAATATAACTACAATCTTGTCAGATTAAAGGTACACTACACAAATTGTCCAAAAAATTTTCTAATTAAATTAAGCTATCACGGAAATAAATCAATGAGATTACGCTGGTTCTTACTACCTATTCTTAGTATTTTTTTACTAACATCGCCCAGTTTAGCAGCAAGATTAAAATCTCAAAAAATTGACTCTACTCGGAATTATCTAGAATCAACAAGAGATTGGAAGTATTTATTGGCTAGCTTTGAAAGTCCCAGAATTGTGCAAAAAAAGTTGCTTCCTCAACTCAATAAACCAGAAATTTTCAATAATACAAACGATACTTCTTTATTTGGTGGAATTATTCCATTAGGAAAAGAAATACCAGAGCTAAAGTCTCAAGTTAAAGCATTAATGGCTCATTACAGTTTTCTCAAACCGGGAATGTTTTTTTTAGATATAGAAACAGGAAACTATTTGAATATTGATGGTGAAAAGGTATTTCCAGCAGCTAGCACTATTAAATATCCGATTTTAATTGCTTTATTTGAACAAGTAGATGCTGGGAACATCAAACTTGATGAAAAGCTAGTAATGCGACGTGACTTAGTAGCGAGTGGTTCTGGTGACTTACAGTATAAACGAGCAGGAATCAAACTGAGCGTAATAGAAACTGTTAACAAAATGATTACTATCAGTGATAATACTGCTAGTAACATGATTATTGATCGTCTAGGCGGAAAAGCAAAACTTAATCAGCGTTTCCACAGTTGGGGACTAAAAAACACAGTCATTCGCAATATGTTAGGAGACTTTAAAGGCACTAACACCACTAGTCCAGCAGATTTAGTCCGGTTGTCAGCCTTGGTTGACCAACATAAGCTGATTTCAGAGGGTAGTCAAGGACAAGTTTTAGATATCTTGCGTCATTGTCATAATAATAAATTACTGGCGGCTGGTGTGGGGAAAGGTGGAACTATTGCTCATAAAACTGGAGATATTGGATTTTTGGTTGGGGATGCAGGAATTATTAGTTTGCCAAATGGTAAGCATTACTTGGCAGGTATTTTTGTGATTAGACCCCATGATGATGAACGAGGAAGGGAGTTTGTACGCCAAGTTTCTCATCTAGTTTATCAGTATTTAGATCAACCAAAATTATCCCAGAAGTATTAATTTCATGTTATTTAGCGTTAATGGTACTTAAAGCTACGCCCTGATAATAATGCCCTAAAATTTGCAGGTAGTTTACTCCTCTTTTAGCTAAATTGTATGCGCCCCATTGACTCATGCCTAAACCATGACCATAGCCAAGTCCTTGAAGTACAAAACTACCATCTGCGGATTTGGTAAGGATAAAGTGGGTACTTTTAATCTTCAGGGCTGTACGTACTTTTTCGCCAACCAGTACAATGGTAGCTTTGTCACCAACGATTTTTAAGACTTTAACACTACCAAAAGGTGAGTATGTTTGTACAATCATGTCTTTAACATTGCCGACATCAGAAATTCTGGCACTAATTTCTCTAGGGGAGAAAGTTTTCACCCATTTGCACTCGCTAACATTTTGATCGTAATCTTCAACAGCACGCAGGTAAGGCTCGTGGCTTCCCCAAACGTCTTCGACATTTTCAGTATGTCCTCCAGAACAATCATGAAAAACTGAGAGAATAACACTGTCTTTATAAGTTAGTACTTGTTTATCAGTTGCATCGACGGCGGCATAAGTACTAGGAGTTTCATTGATTACTCCTTTATAATTCTGCCAGTGATCTGGACTATCGCCTAAATCGTAAATAGGATTATTGCGTTGTTTTTCTCGCTCATAGAGAGCAAAAGTCCTGGCGGCAACTGCTTGTGCTTTCAAAGCTTCAGCAGGCCACTCAGTATCCATTTCGCCACCAACAACACTGTAGAGATATTCTTCGTCATCAACCCAGTTAACGGCGGTTAGTCCTTTGTCTGTTGGGATAACGAGAGTTCTGCCTCGATACCAGCGTTCGCCAATGTAAACGAATCCCTTGCCTGTGGGTTCAATCCAAAATAGACCAGACTGCCATTTATCTAAAGCCACACCGCCTGGAACTGCTTGGGCATAAAATGAACTCATTGCTGGTAATTTTCCGAGAGTATGACCAGTACCATCTTTAACCAACGCAGTTGTAGAACTGCCAACTGTTACCTGATTAACTCCCCTCTCAATTGCGATTCGCAAGATTACAGATGCTTTGCTTGGGGTAGCTAAAGTCATCCATAATAAGATACTGATCCACCAATATCCTGCTTTCATCTGTGCGAACAAGGCGTTGAGTAAGAATTGGCATTTCATATCTAGCATTTTATCCACAGTGTTCAATTTATATAAAATGTTATCGCTCATACTACTCTGTGCGTATAGGGTTTCTCCCACAAAGCTGACATGCGCGATCGCGGACTTACCTTTATATAAGAAAGGCGATCGCACAAAGGTACTGTGCAGAGTGCAATCATGTCAAATATCGCCAGTGTTTTAAGCCACAAAGCGCGATCGCACGGACTCCAACCAGAAATAACAAAAGCTTGTATCTTGTAAATAGACTGCTGAGGCTGCTATTAAAGTGTGATGTTAAAAGTTGCAAAGATGAGTTGAGTTTTGATTTGCAATTTTTTTTGTACTGTACTAGTGGGGTGTTGGTGTTAAACCTTGATACAAGGTTTAATTGTCTAAGCAAATTGTTAGAAAAGCCAGTGTTAAGGGAAAAATTAAAAGAAGGATCTATGCTTTAAGCATTGATTAGTTGGTCAATAATTCTTAGAGGAGTAAAACTGTGATATCGTTTTGGAATACAAGTTTCTACGGAATATTTTGGCTCTGGAACCTGGCATTTTTAATGTTAGTTTATATAGGAATATTACCTTATGTAGGCGTGCCATTATTTCAAGCAACATTAACAGGTGATATCCCAACTGAATTTTCCTTGACTCTAGTTACTTTAATTGCCATACCCACATTTTCTAGTATTATCGGTGGCTGGAAATTTCTTAAACAACCTTTGAAAGTAATTCGCCTATTTTATGGTATAGAAGCACCGTTATTTGTGTTGTGTTTGTTGCGGTTATTTGTGATTCGAGAACTGACACCAGCTAGTAGCCAAATTCTGATCGTAACTGGCGTATGTATAGCTGCTTTTGCTGGAGAATTATTTTTGGGTTATGCTGACCGACGCAAAAGTGGTTTGCAATGGGTACAAATGTTAGCCCATACATTAATGCTGGTATTTGGCATTTATGCAGGTGCAATTTTATTATTTTACGCCTTGCCTTTTGCAGTATTTCTGTTGCAAGAATTTATCAAATTTACATGGTTAAAACCATTATGGGATGTACTATATCACTCAGCTTTTCTTGGAGGGGTATTTGTGATTCTCATTTGGCTGGCTCTTATTGGTTTTAGTGCCACATTGTTTATTGCCATGCCATCGATGCTAACAGCAATGTATGTAAATTCGGGAGCAAAAATTTTAAGAGCTTTTGCTTTAGAACATGGTAAGAAGAAAACATTTGCTGGTGCTAGTGCAGTTTTTGTGGCGTTTGCAGTTACTTTTATATCTTTACAACAACAACCCCAAGTACTAGCTTTTTCACTCTTAGCTAATGCACCTAAAAATGATGGCGATCGCCAAACACTTGTAGCCAAGTCAGAACAAATTCGTACAGGATTAGTTAATGCTTATTTATCTTCTTACCGCTACCTTAGCAGCAAGCAAGAAAATAATCACATCAGTGCTATGTATCGTCATGTATTAGGCTTAGATAAATCGGCTGCTGATGGATTGCAAGCAACTTATAACTTTCTCATGTCGCCATTTTTATATAATGGTTCTGAAAAAGATCCCGCCAAGGCAGAAAAACTTTACGCCGATTTTTTTGATACACCTCTACAAAAAGCAGAAAAAACAGCAGTTAGCCACGCAGTACAATCGACTTTTAATGAAGAAGAAGTTAAAGCAGGTTTATTAAATATTAACGAAAAAAAAGTTTTATTGGGATCACAAGAAGTCACAGTTAAAGAACATGGTGATTGGGCTGATGTGGAATTGCACGAAGTTTATAAAAACCAAACACGAGAAGTTCAGGAAGTTTTTTACTCCTTTTCTTTGCCAGAAAGCGCTGTAATTACTGGCTTATGGTTGGGAGATACTAATAAATTAGACCAACGTTTTCCTTTTGTTGTCTCTCCTCGCGGTGCTGCCCAGAAAGTTTATAATTCTCAAGTTAGACGTTCACGGCCTATAGATCCAGCTTTGTTGGAACAAGTAGGACCGAGACATTATCGCTTACGGGCTTTTCCTATTCCTCCTAACAATGTACAACAAATACAAGGGCAACCAGCGCTCCCTACAGAAATGCACCTATGGTTAACTTACAAAGTTCTAGGACAAGACTCTGGTTGGGAAATGCCCGATTTAGGTGAAAGACGTAATATATTCTGGACTAATCAAACCAAGCGTATCCGTAACGGTAAAGAAATCGGTTTGAAAGACGATGCTTGGTTAGAAAAATTTATCCCTGCAAGTGGAAAAATTCAGCCTGTATTGCATGAAGTAAATTTAGAAGAAGGCTACAAAATATTAGCTAAACCCTTATCTAGTCAAGATTACACCTTACCTAAAAACCAACGAGTTGCTGTAGTTCTCGATACTTCTCGCAGTATGGGGAAACATATTCAAGAATTAGTACAAACATTATCATGGTTGAAAAAACACGACTTTGCAGATAATGATTTGACAAACAACGATGCAGATTTATATCTCAGTGTTTCTCCAGGAGTTACACCCAAACGGTTAGACGATCTCCAGCAATTCCAACCGGAAAAAGTCACCTTTTACGGCACAATTCAACCCCAAGAAATGCTGACACAATTTAATAATTTACGTGGAGATACAGCTTATGATGTCGTTTTGCTGGTGAGTGATGAAGGTAGTTATGAATTATCGAAGAATAATAAAACTGTCCCCGATTCGCCTGCACCTTTGTGGATGATACATCTAGGTGAATTACCTGGAGCTTATAACGATGGCATCATTAAATCATTGCAAGATAGCGGTGGTGGAGTTGGTGTTGATATTTCTGAGGTGCTGCAACGAATTGCGACTAAATCAATTTTAAGTAACTCTGTTGTGAGTGTTGTTAATGGTTATGCTTGGTATCTGCAAACATTAGACACAGCAATTGCAACTAGCAATCAACAAGATGATTTATTGCCATTAGCAGCCAGACAATTAATTTTAGGGTTGAGTAAAGAAATTAAGTTAGACAACCTCAAAGGTTTGGATGCGATTCATGCCGTAGCCAAAAAGTACAAGATTGTCAGCCCTTATTCTTCGATGTTGGTATTAGTCAACGATGAGCAAAGACAGTTACTCAAAGCAGCAGAAGCCCAAGGCGATCGCTTTGATCGGAAAGTTGAGAATGGGAAGGAAAATCTCTCTAAACCCATTAATCCCTTGAAAGTTAGCGTCCCTGAAGCATCAGGGGGATGGCTTTTAGGTGTGAGTGCGATCGCCCTATTCATTTTTGTGAAGCGTCGGCGTTAATTAGACATCTGGTGAAAATGCGTAGGGGCAATTCATGTAGGTATAAATTTTATAAGACTGGGTGATAGCAGAGCGTTGGCGAGTCCACAAGCGTCTGAATATCATGTTGAAGTACTCAAATATCGTTTTGAAGTACTCAAATATCGTTTTGAAGTACTCAAATATCGTTTTGAAGTACTCAAATATCGTTTTGAAGTACTCAAATATCGTTTTGAAGTACCTAAATATCGTTTTGAAGTACCCAAATATCGTTTTGAAGTACCCAAATATCGTTTTGAAGTACCCAAATATCGTTTTGAAGTACCCAAATATCGTTTTGAAGTACCCAAATATCGTTTTGAAGTACCTGCGTTGCTTTTATGAAAAGTAAAATCAAATTGACGCTGATTAAAATTATTCACAGCGTAACCATGCCGTCAGACTTATTGCGCTGACGATTTTGAGTCCGTCAAATTTTAGCTAAAATGTTCTAGTGCCGTGATTTATTAGCGATCGCTCAAGTTTCTCAACGCAACCCATAATATGGCAAAAGATTTGTATCACGAGCAAGTTAAACGCGCTCTTGAAAAAGACGGATGGCAAATAACTCACGATCCATACGAATTGCGTATAGGTGGAGTTGAAATATATCTAGTCATTGGGGGGGAACAGCTTATCGCTGCCAAAAGGGGAAATGATAAAATTGCGGTTGAGGTGAAAAGTTTTATTAGTCCCTCAAGGATTTCTGATTTTCATTTAGCGCATGGACAGTTTTTAGATTATCGCTATGCTTTAGAAGATGAAGATCCAGAGCGAATTTTATATTTAGCAGTACCTCGTTTTGTTTATCAAACCTTTTTTAATTTAGCTTTTATTAATAGTGTGGTACAACGCAGTCAAATTAAACTTTTAGTTTATGACTTAGAAAAGGAGACGATTGAGCAATGGATAAAGTAGTTCTCTACAGGCAATATATTCAACAACTAATCCAAGCAAAAGCTGATCGTTCGATGAAATCGGTAAAAGATGTTGAGGCTCAACCTATTTTTGATACGGAGCGAGATCACTATCAATTAGTATATGTGGGTTGGACGCAGAATAATATCAGGGATTATGGATGTTTGCTACATTTGGATATTAAAAATGGCAAAATTTGGATTCAATATGATGGTACGGAAGATGGAATTGCATCTGAGTTATTAAAATTGGGTGTACCATATAAAGATATAGTTTTGGGTTTTCAACCTGCTAGAGTGCGCTCTGATACGGAGTTTGCTGTAGGTTAGGTTTAAATATTGATTGATGAATAGCGATCGCTAGTTCAATTTTCATCGAGTCAAAGGCGGGTATTATTTCAACCTATGCGATGGTCGGTTTGCGAACCGGTGGAGCCATCGTGCCATTCACAACTAATTTTACAGCATACAGAAGGTTTTGAGTCTGCCAAATTTTAGCTAAAATGTTCTAGTGCCGTGATTTATTAGCGCTCGCTCAAGTTACTCAACGCAACCCATTATGTTACAAACAATTCAAGGAATATACAGGAACGGCAAAATCGAATTAGCTGAAGTCCCACAAAACATTACTGAAAGCCAAGTTTTTGTAACTTTTTTAACTTCTGAATCAGTCAGTTTAGATAGTCAACTTATGTCTTTTGGTATGTTTTCAGGTTCTCAGCAATCCACTGAGTCTGATTTCAAAGATGCTGAGTTTCATGGCGATGCTGACGAGGCTCTGAGTTAGACATGAATCTATCAACATGAAATATATACTTGATACTCATGCTCTAATCTGGTTTTTAGAAGGTAATTCTCGTTTAAGCCCTATTGTAAAAGCTATTCTTTCCGATGCAACCAGTGAATTAATTTTGCCTGCGATCGCTTTGGCGGAGTCGGTATGGATCGTTAGTCGTGGTAAAACTTCGATTCCTTCTGTTGATGCCTTGTTAAAGGTTGTTAAGAATGATAAACGAGTTTTTATACATCCACTGGATTATGATGTCATTGAAAAAAGTGCAGAACTAACCTCTATCAATGAAATGCACGATCGCCAAATTGTATCAACAGCTTTAGTTGTAGAGAGTCAAGGAAATCAAGTAGCTTTATTAACTTGCGATCAAAATATTTTTGCTGCAAAGTTGGTAACAATTATTTGGTAATTATTTTGCTTTGCGATCGCTAGTTCAATTTTCATCAAGTCAAAGGCGGGTATTATTTCCAGCCATGCGATCGCGCCTAGAGTTAGAAAAGTCTATTTAACAGGGGGAAGCTTTAGTTCTATGCCTAATTTGCTTCCTATTTCCAGAACATCCTTTGTAAAGCCTGTCATGCTTGCAATGGGGGCAGCGACTACAGTAGCAGCAGTTAGTAAAGCTACTAGACGCTTTTTGAGTTTGGGTAAATTGCGTTCTTTTTCTGGCTTTTGAATTTCTACTTCTACATCATCAATATCGATGATAATGTCGTCGTGGGTTTCTGGTGGAAATTGGGCAGCAGTTTGGCGCAAGTTGCCGATCAGTTGCATTAGTTCTGCTACGCTTGCGCCGCTTGTTTGGTTGAAGTTAGAGGCTTGCTGACTGGCGTTGTCTTTGACTTGGTTGGCAAGGTTGGCGATGTTTGCGCCTTGAAGGTTGTTTGTGAATTGAGGATTTTCTGACATAGCATTTGCCTCGGCTTTATTATTATTATTAATTTTAATTTCTCTGCTGACAGCTAGTTTAGCAATATCTCGCATATCTTCATAAGCAGTCCTATCACCTAAATCATTATCTGTTTTTTGTGATTTTCGACGCGATTCTACTGATTCATAGCCATCTAAAAGTTGACGTAAATCGAGTTTTAATTTTAGTTTGCCGATAGTTATTATGCTTTCACCCATTGATTCGAGTCCGAGGAGTTCTTGGTAGTCGAGGGGCGGGTGGTTGGGATGGTTGGGGACGGGAACCCATTCGGTGATTTCGAGATTGGGGAGACTTTTGTGGATTTTTTGGAAGACATCGCGGAGGATGCCGAGAAATAAGCGGCGGGTTTCTTTGCGATCGCTAATGGTGATGAAGATTTTTTTGTCTTCGGGATCGGCTTTGATGCGAGCGATGTTGTAGATTTCGTTGTTTTCTTGATATTGCAGCATCACGCCACTGCGCCAATAGATTTGGTTATGGATTTTTTCGTGGGTGTTGACGATGAAGCGGGAGATGATGCTTTCGGGGAGAACTTTGTAATGGTATTGAAATTCCAGGGTTTCGCCTTGGAGTTCTGTTTCGTCTGGTTGGTCTTTTGGCAGAAGTCCCGCAATCAGAAATTGTGGTGGGTAACATTCTAGTGCAAAGCCAAGCTCGAATTCCTTCATTAGTTCGATTAGATAGCCATGACGCTGAGTGGGATAGCGCTCTGGGTCAAGGATACGGATGAGATCGGCGGGGGTAAAAATGCCTTTGGTTTTAGTTTTGAGGTTTTCATCGCTCAAGAGCGCATAAATGCCTTCTGTCACCCAGTTGGGTTTCAGGACGTTGGTATCTTTGAGGATGGGATGATCGCGGAAGTTGAGAACTAAGCCAAGTCGATGGAGGAGATCGATGAGTTGATCTTGGTTTTGTTCTTCAGGAATCTTGTTTTCGTGGCAGATGCCGATGTAGCGGTTGTAGCTGATGAAGTCTTGGGGCATGGATTCGAGTTGTTGTTTAACCTCAAACCATGAGAGTGGTAGAAGGTCATAGACTTCTTTGAGTTTGCCGACTTGCTGCAAAATGGCGGTGCGAAGTTCATCAATGCCGATATTGTCTTGGCATGAGGTTTCGATAATGTCTTGGATGTTAGGATATTTTTCGCGTAATGCTTTGCGGTTGATGTCGAGAGGTTGCTCGTCTTTTTTGTTGCCAACGATAATCACGGGGGACTGTCCGCCGAAGCTTTCGATTAGTTTCAGCCAATATTCGATGCGGTTTTCTTCTTCGCTGGTGCGACAATTACAGACTAGGAGATAGAGGCTGCGCTTAGTCAGAAAAAATTGATGGGTGGCATGATAAATTTCCTGTCCGCCAAAGTCCCAAACATTCAGGCGAATGTCTTTGCTATTGACTTGCACGTTCCAAGTTTCTACATTGAGTCCGTCGGTTTGGGATTGATTTTTGTCATATTTATTGCGGATTAATCGCTCAATAAGCGATGTTTTGCCGACGCTGCCTTGTCCGATGAGCAAGAGTTTGGCTTCGTTGAGTGGACTCACTTCACCGCTACGGAGTAATCGCAAGTAATTGAAAATATCTTCAACTGAACCAGCATCATCAGAAGATCCTAAAATCTCTGGTGAAATAGGAAGCGGATTTCCCCGTAAATCTAGTTTTTCCAATTTCGGCAAACTTTCGATCTCCTCTGGAATCTCGGTTATTTGGTTGCGACTGAGGTAAAGGTGCGTCAGATTGGTTAATTTAGCGATCTCCTCTGGAATCTCGGTTATTTGGTTGGAAAAGAGGTAAAGGTGCGTCAGATTGGTTAATTTAGCGATCTCCTCTGGAATCTCGGTTATTTGGTTGGAAAAGAGGTAAAGGTATGTCAGATTGGTTAATTTAGCGATCTCCTCTGGAATCTCGGTTATTTGGTTGGAAAAGAGGTCAAGGTGCGTCAGATTGGTTAATTTAGCAATCTCCTCTGGAATCTCGGTTATTTGGTTGTCACTGAGGACAAGCCCCCTCAGCTTGGTTAATTTAGCGATCGCCTCTGGAATCTCGGTTATTTGGTTGCCACTGAGGACAAGCTCAGTCAGATTGGTTAATTGAGCGATCTCCTCTGGAATCTCGGTTATTTGGTTGCGACTGAGGACAAGCTCAGTCAGATTGGTTAATTGAGCAATCTCCTCTGGAATCTCGGTTATTTGGTTGCCACTGAGGACAAGCTCAGTCAGATTGGTTAATTGAGCGATCTCCTCTGGAATCTCGGTTATTTGGTTGCGACTGAGGTGAAGCTGCGTCAGATTGGTTAAATTAGCGATCGTCTCTGGAATCTCGGTTATTTGGTTATCACCAAGGTGAAGCTGCGTCAGATTGGTTAAATTAGCGATCGCCTCTGGAATCTGGGTTATTTGGTTGTAACTGAGGTGAAGCTGCGTCAGATTGGTTAAATTAGCGATCGCCTCTGGAATCTGGGTTATTTGGTTGTAACTGAGGTGAAGCTGCGTCAGATTGGTTAAATTAGCGATCGTCTCTGGAATCTGGGTTATTCGGTTGTAACTGAGGTGAAGCTGCGTCAGATTGGTTAAATTAGCGATCGCATTAGGTATTTTAGTTAGCTCTACTCGAATTAAGATAAGTTCCTCCAAATGTAGTATTTGCGTTACCACATCGGGAATGCTCTCTAAAGGATTGCCACTAATATCCAACTTACGCAAATTAGGCAAACCCAATAGTTCGAGTGGAAGCGTTTTTAAATTGTTGCCTGAAACCTTTTGGAGAAAGCGGTTTCCTACTCGTTCATAACCTTCAATCTTCTTTCCCAAAATCAAAGACTCAAGCTGCTGCAACTTACCAATTTCCACAGGTAACTCAGTCAACTCTTGCCCCGACAAGTCTAACTCTCGCCAACCCTCAGCCACGGCGCGATCTATCAGTTGCAATAACTCATCCTGCGTCATAATTCCAAGGAGAAGGGTAAAAGGAAAGAAGATTGATGAAGATTATCTTAACTGATTAGGGAAAAATGATCGGAAAAGGCGATCGCTGTTTGGAATATTCTGGATTTAGGCGATCGGGCTGAGATGATGTAAAAAGGCGATCGCAAAACATATAGGTCGGTTTTAGTGTTGGCGATCGTTTATCCGAAATTGAGATTGGGCTTCAAGACAGTCGCTAGGATAATTACTATAAAATTTCAAGTTAGGATGAAATAAGCAAGAGAGATTTTATTGTCCTTCATATCCGAGTTGGTTGGCCAAATATACTAAGTCGAGAACGATTAAATAATTCGTAATTTGTAATTAAATTTTGTATTAGCGAGTCTGCGTTAGCGAGTAATCGAGCGTCGCGTCCGGGGATTTAGACCTCGACCCAAAACTTGCCGATTATTGAAACGGGGGATTTAAACCCACGGTACTCGGTTAAAAATCAAAAAGTCTGTGCTTAATTACCGCAGAGAAAGGCTACAATGATGCGGAAATTTAACCAGAGAATTCTGGTCATAAAAAAATGAATCTATATGCATAGACGATCGCCCTTATTCTTGTTTTTAGGAGTATTAACGAGTTCTAGCTGTTTTATCTTCAGCGTAGTAGCCCAAGTCCCATCTAATTCGCAGCAGTCCTCGACTCGGAGTGAAGCTGAAGCTGCTAGTTGGTTTGAAGCCCATCGCGCCCAGCCAGCCGCTTTACGAGCATTTGTACAGCGAATGCCGAAGGGAGGAGATATCCACAGTCATCTCAGCGGGGCTGTGTACGCAGAACACTATCTAGAGTGGGCTGCCAGCGATGGGTATTGTGTGAATCCAAAAGCGGAGGTTTTAGTTGAACCTAAAGCTTGCGGTCAAGACAGTAGCTATTTTCCCGCCTCAGAATTGTTCAACCGAACATCTGTTTATGATTCCCTAATAAATCGTTGGTCTACTCGTAACCTCCGATTTGCTGGAAAATCTGGACATGACCAATTTTTTGAGGCTTTTAGTGGTTTTGGGACAATATCAGACTCTATGAGCCGTCGGGATGATATGGTTGCAGAAGTAGCAAATCGGGCAGCTTCGCAGCATATTACCTATCTAGAGTTAATGCTTACCGTTCAGGGCAGCGAGGTTCGACAGCTAGGGCGTGAAGTTGGTTGGAATAAAGATTTCCAAGAAATGCACCGTCAATTGCTCAAACGAGGATTAACCAAGCTAGTGACACTCGGCAGCCAGCAACTTGCACAGTTGGAGGGCGAAGTCTCGAAAACACTCGGTTGCGGTACTCCATCAGCACAGCCTGGATGTGCAGTGAAAGTGAGCTATTTGCAGCAAACGACAAGAACAAAGTCGCCCGTTGAAGTGTTTGCTCAGTTAGCTTATGCCTTTGCACTAGATTCATCAGATTCGCGGGTAGTTGGTATCAATCTTGTTGCCCCAGAAGACAACCCGATTGCACTGCGCGACTACACCCTGCAAATGCAAATGCTGCAATTTCTCAAACGCCAATATCCTAATGTCAAAGTCGCGCTTCATGCCGGAGAGTTAACCCTGGGTTTGGTTCCGACCGAGGATTTACGTTTTCATATTCGGCAAGCTGTAGAAGTGGCACAGGCATCTCGCATTGGACATGGTGTGGATATTCTTTTTGAGGAGCGTCCCTTTGAGTTGATGGAGCAAATGCGGCGACTCGGCGTGTTGGTCGAAATCTGCCTGACCAGTAATGAGGTTATTTTAAATGTCCAGGGAGATCAGCATCCTTTTATGGAGTATTGGAAGGCTAGAGTACCAATGACCCTTGCTTCCGATGATGAAGGCGTTTCCCGCATCGATTTGAGTCATGAGTATCTGTTAGCGGCAACAAGATATAAGCTGGGATATAAAGACCTCAAGCGACTGGCTCGCAACAGCTTAGAATATAGTTTCGCTCCGGGAAATAGTCTCTGGGAGTCGCCTGAGTTTAAGGCAATAGTTTCAGCTTGTGCAAGCGATACCCCTGGTAAAACCTCTGTTTCTCAAGGGTGCAGTGCTTTTTTGCAAAAGAGCGATCGCGCCCGGATTCAATGGCAGCTAGAGTCGGAATTTGCTCAGTTTGAGTCATTGCAGAACTGGCTTTGATTGACTTTTTATACTAATTCTGTATGAAGATTCACATAATAATACCCCCTTTACCTGGATTTCTCACAAGTGAGAAATCCAAGGGGTGTGGGAGGTTATGGGAGGATGGGGAAGAAGTCTTACCCCCCACACTCCCCACACTCCTCTTCCCCTGAAGCCTATACTATGCGTGAGAAATCCGGGCTTTAGTCCCCCCGATACTTTGGGGGGACGGCGATAGTCGGGGGGTGAATTATATATATGCAGATTCAACGGTATTAGTTATCTATTTTTCTCTACCCTCTACAAATCATTATTATTTTTCTCTCGTTGTATGAAACCATCCTACTTTTTAAACACCAATGATTAATGACAATGGATAACTTCAAGAGTTAATTTGGTTTTTAAATGAGTACTATAAAATAGTAATTTTGGTATTTCAAAATGAGTAGATTGGCGTTTTAACTAATGATGTGCCTTTTCTAGTTAAATTTAAAGTACTCCTGTTCATTGCTGAACTCAAGTTAGGCATTTCTTGCCAGCAGTGGCGACAGAACCAGTAGGTTTCTTGTAAACGAATGTGACGAAGCATTTGGTTGGAACAGCAAGGGCAGTTTGTCATAGAATTGTTGTTTTATTAAAAAAGTTAAACACAAATAAGTAGTTCGCTCTTGGCTTAACTACCAGCAGCTTTAATTTATAAACAGAAAATAAAGAACTAATAAAGAAATGAAAGTAGTTAACAAGTTTTAAAAAATCTCAACAAGCACTTAATTAGTGTCGGATAGCTCGCAATCAGGTTCAGTTAAAGGCTGCTGGCAACAATTTTGGGTTTTCGAGACGCGATAAATCGCCGTCTCTACAAGTGTTTTGTTGCTCATTTTAAACTGTATTGGGGTAGCTCATACTTCTCTACGAACGCCAATAGCGTGTCGGAGACGGAGACTGCGCCAATGACAAAGCTCTGTTACCACCCCAGGCATCAATACTTCTCGGGTTTTGCATTTTTAACTCGGAATCGGGTTTGGGTTAAAGGTTTTTTTTCCCTTTTCCCTTTCCCCCTTTCCCCTTAACCGAGAAGTATTGCCCCAGGCATCACTCACTGGCTAAGACAGTCTATTTATATAAGAGCGATCGCGCCCGTTTGCTTTGGCTTGATAAAGGGCTTGATCTGCGACCTCAATCAAATCCAAAGGAACCATCTTAGGCGTAGGAATCATCGTGGCAATTCCGATACTCAAGGTGACGTACTGCTTCACATCTGATGCAGTATGGGGAATATTTAGCTGTTCTATAGCTTTATGAATTTCTTGGGCAACGTGAAAAGCCCCATCACTAGCAGTATTGGGTAAGATGACAACAAACTCTTCTCCGCCATAACGAGCAACTAAATCTCTAGAACGTTTAACACTTTGTTTGAAAGCTTGGGCAATAAAGCACAAACAATCATCTCCGGTCGCATGACCATAAGTATCGTTATATTGTTTAAAATAATCAATGTCACATAAAAGTAGTGAGATAAAACCTTGTTCTCGTAAAAGATATTGCCAGACAGAATCAAGCCGATGATCAAAACATCGGCGATTGGCGATTTGAGTTAATTCATCCACCATCACCATATTTTCAAGTTGCTGGTTGGCACGCTGTAATTGTTGATAAAGTTCTGATTGCTGAATAGCGATCGCTAACTGTGTCGCCAATTGCTGAAGCAGTTGGCCTTCCCAAGGTTGCCAGTCACGTGGGGCGCTACAATGATGAGCAACCAAAAGTCCCCAAAGGCGATCGCCTTGAAAAATTGGTACAACTAGCTTGGCTCTGACTTGCAACTTTTCCAAGAACTCTACATGACAAGGGGCAAATCCGGCAGTGTAGATGTCTAGAGTGACTTTAAGCGCACTTTCTTGATAAGACTCTCCCTGTGTTTATTTATGTAATATGTAAGAATTTGTTCGAGTATTTTATTCCAAATTATCCAAAACGCTAAGTTAAATTCAAGCTTAAACTTGATACTTATTAATAACTTCAAAATCAAACCAATTGCTCAAAGGCTAAACTTTAATATTCGTACTGTAATTTATAGCAATTTTCGGGATTGCTGAATTAGAGGATGATTTCGCACAATTTAAAATGAGTTTCCAATAGTTTCAACCGCCAATTCATTCTGTATTTATGCAACGCTGATTTTTGTAATTATTTGCGTAGGTAGACAATCAGATCCCCGACTTATCAAAGAAGTCGGGGATCTGATTGTTCACGAATGATTTAAGACTGCTATATATATTGGATGTCTTACGCATTCTTGTTCACTCCATTAGTGAAGTAAAATCCCAACCGAGCAGTTGAGCAACTTGAGCAGGGAGAGTAACTGGATTAAAGGGTTTGAGAATTACGCCTGCAACTTGATACTTTTGCAAAATTTGCGAATCCAGCCATCGCGCTTTCGCACTGAGCAGCACTACAGGAATAGTTTGAGTTTCTGTATTATTTCTTAGTTTGTTCATAAATTCAAAACTAGCCATATCACGGATTGAGATATCTAATACAATCGCATCAGGACTATGATGTACTGCATTCTGCAATCCTTCTGATGGAGAATCTGCTGTCAGCACATTCCAACCAGCTAAATCTTGGAGGCAAAATTTTACTATCTCACGTACATTCAGTTCATCATCAATGAGCAATATCGTTTTGCCGGTTATATTTACCTCCCCTAGCATATTCATGTCATTTCATACAGCTTTCCTGTGAGAGAAAATATTTTTATCTGCAAACAAAAAATATAGATGATAAAAATAAAAAACTAATAAAGATATAGATTTTGTTACAAATCTTAAAAAATAGAATTCAGGAGTCAGGAGCCAGAATTCAGAATTGAATTCTGTGCGATCGCTACATGAATAAATGGGTTCACGTCCCCTACTCATTGATTCTGATATAAAGTTCGGTTGAATACTTATCATTAAGACTGACGCAAAGACGAAGGGACGCGGAGAATTTTTTTAATAAGTGATTAGGCGAACATGATATGACACCTTTGCTCCTGAATTCTGACTTCTGAATTCTTCTTCAAGAATTAATCATCCCACCCCAAAATATTGGTAACTTCGTTGCAAATAGAGGTAGGTTCAAAGGGTTTGGTAATAATCCCAGCAATTCCCATTTGGGCGAAACGGGCGCGATCGCTCCCTTGGACTTTTGCTGTTAACAGAATCACTGGAATCCCTTGGGTTGCAGAATTTTCCTGAAGCTTTTCGTAGACTGCAAAGCCGTCAATATCAGGCATAGAGACATCAAGTAGAATGGCATCAATGGGTTCTGTCTGGGCGATTTTTAGTCCTTCTGTCCCTGATGCAGCTGTCAAGGTGTCCCATCCTCCCAAGTCTTCTAAACAAGCTTGTACTAATTCGCGGATTCGTTCTTCATCATCCACAATTAACAATCTTTTAGTCATTTGTCATTTGTCATTTGTCATTTGTCATTGGTCATTGGTCATTTGTCATTGGTTATTTATTATTCTCCTCTACTCCCCTGCTCCCTGCCCCCCTGCCAAATTTCCTGGCAATGGTAGAGTGAAGAAAAACGTGCTGCCGACACTAAGAGTACTCTCAGCCCAGATTTGTCCACCGTGCTGATCAATAATACTACGACAGATTGCCAATCCCAAGCCTGTGCCGCCTTTGGTGCGAGAATCCGAGGCGTCTACTTGCTGAAATCGTCCAAAGATTGCTTCTAACTTGTCTGCGGGGATACCTCGTCCTCGATCGCTTATCTGGAATAATACTTGGTCTGTTTGCTGTTGGACACTCAGGGTAATAGTAGAATCGGCAGGCGAGAATTTAATCGCATTACCTAACAAATTGGTAAGTGTTTGCACAATGGCATCAGCCGCCGCCCAAACTTGAGCATTAGTAGGTTGGATCTTGAAGGTAATATTTTGCTGATTGGCGATCGCCTGCACTCCCGCTACTGCTTGTTGAATTAAATCAGCGGCATTACAGGTGGTTTTTTCTAAGACGGCTCGATCAGATTCTAAGCGTTCCAAATCGAGAATATCGTTAACTAGCCGCACTAAGCGATCGCTATCGATGGCTGCAATCTCAATCATCCGCTTGAATTTGTCTGGTTTTTTGTCGTAGATACCAGTTTGTAGTAAACCTAATGCGGCGCGAATTGCAGTTAAGGGAGTGCGGAGTTCGTGACTAACGATGCCAATAAACTCACTCTTGATCAGATTAATCTGCTCTAGTTCAGTGATATCTTCGGCAATACCTGCAATCCGAACTACCTCGCCTAATTCATTTTTGATCGGAAATGCGCGATCGCGAATCCAACGGATTGAACCATCAGGACGGATAATACGATATTTTTTATCGTATTGCCCCGATCTGAGCTGTTCAATGAGTTCAATTTCGACGCGCTGGCGATCTTCTGGGTGAATTGCATCTAACCAATCTGAATAGTTGTGATACAACTTCTCACAACTTCTTTGCCAGATGGTTTGATAAGCATTGCTCACATATAGAACTTGCTGACTTTGATTATCGGTCATCCAAAATACTGCTTGGATGTTTTCTGCCAGTTGACGAAACTTTTCTTCACTCTCGCGTAAAGCTTCTTCGATGCCTTTGCGCTCAGTGATATCTTGGTGAACCGCAACCAGAACTTTGCCGTAATCGGGATGCCTGAATACAGAAGTCGTCACACTAGACCAAAATGGTGTTCCATCTTTTTTAACATTCTGGACTTCATAAGTAGCTTCAGTATTTTGTAAGACGGCAGATACAATCGCTTGATTTACATCTTTCGTAGTTACCGATTCGGTGACATAGTTTACAATCGAAACGTGCTGACCGTTGAGTTCGCTAGAGTTATAGCCAAACATCTGCTCAAATTTCGGATTGGCATAGACGATCGTTCCACTATCAATTTTCACTAAGCAAATGCCTTCTCCCATATTTCGGGTAATTACAGCCTGAAGCTCCAGCATTTGCGCCTGTTCTAAAAGTGTGAGTTGGGTTTGTTGCTGCTCTATCACTGTTTTTTGCAGGCGATCGTTCGTCTCTGTTAGTTGTGCGGTGCGTTCTTGCACTCGTTGTTCAAGTTCGGCATTGAGTTGTTGTAGGTCAATTTCTGCCTGTTTGCGCTCTGTTAGTTCTATCTGTAACTGTTTGAACAAATCTGCCTGCTGGATCGCAATGCTTACCTGCGCTCCTAACTGCCGCAACAGAGCAATTTCTGAAGATTGCCACTCACGAGGAGCCGCACATTGATGAGCTGCCAATAATCCCCACAATTCATCTCCCAAGGAAACGGGAACAACCAGATTTGCCCTCACCTGGAGACTTTCTAAAAATTCAACGTGACAGGGACTAATTCCAGCAGTATAAATATCGGTTTTCGCAGTGACTAAGCCTTGTTTAAAGGGTTCTACGTTCTCTTCACCAATACAAGGATCGTGAATCTGGAGTGGTAAAAGAGCCATCCATTCCGGTGCAACAGACTCAACAACAATGGTTCCACCCCAACCTGGATAAAATTGGAAGATAGTGACGCGATCGCACTCCAGAAAATGCCGCACTTCATCAACAGTAGTTTGTAAGATATCTTGTAAGTTGAGCGATCGCCGGATACGCTGGCTCATCTCCATAACTAAGCGCTGTTGCTCAAATTGCTGTTGCAGCGTTTCTTGTGCCTGTTTGCGTTCGTCAAGAGTGATCCGCAATTGCTCGGCATTTTCTTGAGACAATTGTTGGTTGAGTTGGTGAATTTTCTGTCTGCTGTACTGAAGATTGCCTGTCACCAAGTTAATTATCAAAGCAACTAGTAGGAAAAGACCTAGCCGCAATATATCTTCTGGTTGATTAGTCCCCAGTTGATGCCGAGGGGGAATCAAGAAATAATCAATTGCCAGTGTGGAAAGGACAACTGTAACAATCCCTGGTTGAAAGCCACCATACCAAGTACTGGCAATGATCGCTATGTAGAAAAATGCCCCAATGGTTCGAGAAATCAGCGGTTCTAGCCAGAGTGACAGCAGAACGGCGATCGCTGTGGAGCCAATAGCAACACTGTAGTTCAATAACCGTGAATTTCCGATCATGATTTACTCCCCCCTAGCTGAGAGCGCCTGCGCGTTCTTTGAATGCGGCTCAGTACCCGTGTTACAAGTTCTGGCCCTAGCACTGGCTTGCTAATAAAATCATCGGCTCCGGCAGCAAAAGCTTGCTGAAGAAATTCTGCTTCGGTATGGGCTGTAACTACTAAAATCGGTAAATCTCCCCACTGGGCATCCTGTCGCACGACTTGGCACAACTCTAAACCATTAACTATGGGCATTTCTAAATCTAGTACTACCAAATCTGGAGATGTTGCAATCAGCACCTTCCAAAATTGTTGTGATTGGGAGAGGGTTATTACTTCCAACCCCCAAGGAGTTAATAACGCCGATAATCCAGCCAAGATTACAGGGTCATCGTCTACGATTAAAACTTTGGCTTCGGAAGTTTGAGGTTGAGGTAAGACACGAGCGATCGCCTGAAAAATCTGCTCGGTTGTCGCCGGTTTATGCAAAAATTGTCTAGCTCCTAAACGCGAGACTGCCAGTCTATCTGCTAAAGTATCTCGTCCTGTAAAAACAATTACTGGGATATTTGGCGATCGCTCTACTATCTCGCTCAATAATATTAATGCATCTTCTTCTGTTCCAGGAAAACTTAAATCCAGTAAAACTACGTCAGGAGTTGCTAAGGAAAATAGCGATCGGGCTGTTGCTAAGTTTGGTGCAACCTTTATCCTGATGCCCCATGAGTCGGCTTCTGCTTGTAACTGCTCCGTCAGTGTCGTATCATCATCAATGACTAATAGACGATAAGTTTGGTTTACCGGGAAGTTTTGAGCGGTAGAAGTGACCGCAGGCTTAGTTAACTCTTGCTGTAATGCTGTTACCAGTTGCGAAAAATTAGAGATTTGTTCGGTAGATAACGAGGAATCTCCAAGCAGCAAATGCTCTATTTTCCGTGCCAGCCGCGAACCCTCTGGATAACCGAACGATCCCATCGAGCCTGCTAGCTTATGGGCTTCATGCAATGCCTGCTGATGTAACTCCTCATTTAAATTTCCGGCTAAAAGTGCAGTTTTTAACCGCTCTAGCACTACAACCTGACCGACAAAGGAATTACGAAATCGTTCCAGCACTCGATTGACAGCAGTCATATCTTTGGGAGCAGGTTTTTTCTTACCATCTTGATTCGTTTGCACAACAGAGATGGAGCGATTAGGTGCAGGCTTGATGCGATAGCCCATGCCATATACCGTTTCTAGAAATTCTTCTGTTAGTCCTACTGTTTTCAGTTTCTTTCGCAAGTCCTTAATATGAGTCGTAACCGCATTTTCAGTCGGTGCATCCCCAAATCCCCAGAGCCGATCTAGAATTACTGCACGACTAAAGATCCGATCTGGGTTTTGCAAAAATAATTCCAGCAGTTTGTATTCTGTGGCGGTGAGGAGAATTTCTTGTTCATTACAAGTTACTCTGCCGGCACTTGGATCTAAACAGAGATTTCCCCAGGTTAAAGTGGATGATGAGATTGCCTCATTGCGTCGTAATAAAGAGCGAATTCTGGCTAGTAATGCTTCTGGATCAAAAGGTTTGATGACGTAATCATCTGCTCCAGCATCTAAGCCTGCCACTATATCTGCATTAGAATTTTTCCCTGTTAGCAACAGAATAGATTTACGGTAGCCTTGCGATCGCAGTTGCCGACACAAGCTAACCCCATCCAATTTGGGAATTAGCCAATCCAGCAAAATCAACTCATACTCAGTCGATGTCGCTAGTTCTAATCCAGCTTGTCCATTGCTTGCTATGTCGATAGTATAACGATTTGCACTCAACAAATCGAAGAGTGCTGTACTCAGTAATACGTCGTCCTCTACCAACAAAATTTTCATAGATTGTATCCAAAGAAGATGCTTATGACACCTTTGCGATCGCCTTATACACCATCACTGTGGTCATAGTCAAGTTACTGTACAATTTTAATATATTGTTACAAACAATACAACAAGTTAATTTAAATTTGCTAGTCTCAGATATTTTTTTACAAATATTCACAATTAAAGTAGTATTTACCTCCACTTTTATGATGAAAGATTTATTTATTTAATTTTTCTGTAAAAACTTAGAATCCTCATGAAATCTTTAGATTTAGAGATTATTTTTTAAAAGTCTCAATTCTGCTCTAAAAATTATGCAATACCTATACTATCTGGCCAATGCTAGTCTGACATTGCGGGTTGTTGAATATTTTAGTAGAAATGACTTTTGTGTTGAATTTGTGACTGTAATTAATCAATTTGATGGCTGGATAATCAACGTCAAAACTAAGTCTTTTGTTTCTGTAGAAAAGGATAAAGATATTAGAGCTTTCTTAAACGAATTAGGGATTATTTACTCCCCATCCAAGTTGATTAGTAAGGTTCTAAGCAGTTTGGAAACTGGACAACCACCAATTAATGTTATGAAATGCTATAAGATAGCGGTAGTTTCTCATGGTAGACCGCAGCCTGATGAGATTGAAGTATTCCGACAAAGTTATATCCGCGGATTGGGCTACTGTCCGCAAAATTTGGCTTGAAAAATGGGCTGGAGCTATTTTAAATGGACGGTATACCCATTGGTGTCAACTTAACGTGAGAGCAAGTCTAGAACTAGCTTTTAGATTGCCTCGTTCCCAGTCTCCGACTGGGAATGCCCGTCGTTGAGGCGGAGCCTCAAGACTCGCGGCAGAGCCGCTTTTGAGTTGCATTTCCAGCCGGAAGCTGGGAACGAGGTTTTAAAGGAGTTTCAGCTTAAGTTGACACTAATGGACATACCGTACCCCAGTGGAAAGGCTTTACCATTGTGAAAAAGGGTGTTTTACCAAATTACTGTTGAAATATCTGGAATCGTCAGAAACTTCTTGTCCAATCCAGCTTGGTAGTTCAATTTGTTGATTTTCATCACTGAGTTCAACTTCTGCTAATATCAATCCTTTATTAACACCATCAAACTCATCTATTTCCCAAATTAAACCACCCGACTCTATTTTATATCTGATTTTTTCGATAAAGGGACGTTCGCATAATGTCTCAAGTATTTCTTGAGCATCTTCAACAGGAATAGGATACTCAAACTCTAATCTTGAATATTTAATATTAGGGCCTTTAATGGTCAAATAACTTTTTTCCCCGACTACACGTATACGTACAGTCGCTTTATCTTGTGTGGCAATGTATCCTTGACGATATACACTACCTTCAGCTAATCCTCTCCAGCTATCTCCTCTCACTAAATATTTCCGCTCTATTTCTTTTGCCATTTTATTTACCAGATTATTTACTGAGAATGGGGCGCAGTCGCTTGTCTTATGTAGACATTGGGTTCAATTGTTAATGCTGGGTAACTGAGTCGGTATTTTGCATTCAAGATTGTCTAATTGTCTTTAAAATGAAATAGTTAAATTAAGAACAGCCTTCGATATATTCGACTTCTGGCAATTTACCCGATCTGAACTGAGTGACAAGCTTACCATCAGTTTCAAAGACTACACGGTAGTTTTGATCGGCGCGATCTTTGGGGATGAAAGTTAGGTAATGTCCGTTTTCGACGTATTTATGAGGTGTGACTTTAATTTGTCCTGGGTAAAGGGACTTGATTCGCGCTTCAGTGTCGCCAACTTTTGCACCTTTGAGGGTTGTAATCTGAGTATTTTGCCGCACATCTACTCTAGAAATACGACCTTTTGTCACCATGAACGAAAGATTTTTTGGTTCATTTTGTGGCTTCACATAATAACAATTGTTATTGGGTGAATTACCTACTAGTTTAATACCAGCAGCCTTTGTTGCTTGGGGAACAGTCATGCCAATTTGTACTGCGCCAATGCCGTTGATAAACAGCTTTGATTGGTTTGTTAGTTTTGCTTGTGCTACAACTATGCTGATAGTTTGAGAAGAAATTGTTAGCATTACAGTGGCAAAAGTCAAGAATTTAATTTTGCTGTTCATAATTGAATATTTTTCTCGGTTAGGTCGATAATTTCATCAAAGCAGAAGCTACGGACTAAATTTGCCAATTTCTCTGCCAAAACAGAATGAGCTTGTGGAATTTGCTCAATTAGTTGGAAAATTCTTTCAGCATCGACTTCAATAGCTGCTTGATTAAGTTCTGTTACCCATTGGGTAGGCATAAGGGTAATTGCAGAGCGAAGATCCAAGATAGAAGATTGAATATTTTCTAGGTTGTTGTTTGTTGGATCTTGACTGTTCTCTTCTGCATATATATAACGCACCTGCAAATATTCAGCGATTTTTTCAAAAATCACTTGCTCACGAAATGGCTTACGAACTAAGTCGTCGCAACCTGCGGCTAAGATGCTTGCCTGTTGTTCTTCAAAAGCACTGGCAGTTAGGGCAATAATTACGGTGCGGAAATTTGTAGTTGTATTTTTTTCCCTGGCTCTAATCTCTTTGGTTGCATCGTAGCCATTCATTACAGGCATTCGCATATCCATCCAAATTAAGTGAGGTTGCCAGGTATGCCAAATAGCGATCGCTTCTTGTCCATTATTCGCAGCCTGAATTTCAAAACCAATGCTACCAAGAAGTTGCACGATGAGATCGCGGTTTTCTTTACGGTCATCAACAACGAGAATACGGTAAGCAGGTTGGTTTGCGGCCAGCTTGAGTACGCGTCCCTTATTTAATTTTGGTGTGGCTTTCAAAGCTGCCGCTAAATTCACTTGGATGTCAAAACTAAAAGTAGATCCTTGTCTAAGGCTACTCGTCAAGTGAATATCGCCTCCCAGCAACCGCACAAATTGACGGCTAATAGTCAATCCAAGCCCAGTTCCTTCCTTAGTTTGGATACCGCTTGTTGTCTGGACAAAAGGCTGAAACAGGTTATTCATTTCTTCTGCTGCTATTCCCCGTCCAGTGTCTTGGATTTCAAAGTGTAGGGATGGGGAAGAGGCAGAGGGGCAGGGTGCGGGGGGCAGAGGAGAGGAATTTTCCTCCTGCTCCTCGCTCCCTAAGCTTACCCGCAACGTTACTCCGCCAGTCTGAGTAAACTTGACGGCGTTACCCAAAAGGTTTATGAGAACTTGGCGGAGTTTACCTTCATCTGTTTGGATGTAACGGGGGAGGTTGGGAGCCATTTCAAATTTGAGAAACAATTGCTTTGCCTGTGTCCGCACTTTGAACATTTCTTGTAGTGTTTGCAACAGCAGATATAGGTCAAAGTCTTCTGGGTTGAAAACGATTTGTCCAGCTTCAATTTTGGACATTTCCAAGACATCGTTAATTAAGTTAAGTAAGTGTTCTCCACTGCGGTTAATGGTACTTAATGATTCACGCTGGTTTGAGTTGAGGCTAGTGTCTCGCTCCATTAATTGGGAAAAACCCAGAATCGCATTTAAAGGGGTACGCAGTTCGTGGCTCATGTTAGCGAGGAAAGCACTTTTGGCTCGGTTAGCAGTTTCGGCGGCTTCTTTGGCAATTCTCAGCGCTTCTTCTGCCTGGTGTCTAGCTCGACCGATCGCAATTATTTCACCTACCAGTTTCAATAGATTAATATCTTCTTGGTTCCAGGTTTTTGAGTAGTGAATCATTGCTGCACCAACAAACCCAACTACTTTGCCAGTATGAACCATTGGCACAGCAAGTATAGACTGAAACGACATACTTTCAAAAAGTTGTCGCTCAGGTAGATGGGGCGCTAAATCTTCCACAGAAGAGATTTGTCGATGTTTACCACGGAGAATCGGCTCGTAGAAATAGGGAAAAACTTCCACAGGCGAACCTCTGGCAATATCAATCAATGGTGCAACACCTTCGCCACACCATTCATGGATCAGGTTGAATTCACTTTTATCTTGGGAGCATTCAAAGATGCAGCTGTGTTCAGCATCAATAAATTGAGCGATCGCTTGCAGTGTAAAATTAATTGCTGTTGCTAAATCTTGGTCAATAAATTGCCGAGAAATGCTGCTGATTAAACTTTCGGCTTGAGTCCGACGTTGCAAGGCTGCTTCTGCTTGTTTGCGATCGCTAATATCACGAGCTACACCGACAATCTGAAAATTACCTTGGGCATCTTGTGTGCGGACTGCGTTACTAGTTAGCCAAACCCAGCCTCGACTGCGATGTTTTGCGCGGTATTCAGTCCCCGAAATTCCCTCACCTGTTGTCAGGATACTTTGGGCGACTTCTTGACATTTTGCCACATCATCGGGATGAGTAAATAATTCCAAGGAATTACCCTCCATTTCGCTGGGAGCATATCCTGTGGTATTCAAGATATTAGGAGAAATATAGTTGAATACCCCGTCAGGTGTGATCGCAAACAGCACATCGTTGACCTTTTCCACGATAGTGCGAAACTTTAACTCGCTTTGCTGTAAGGCGGCTTCTGCTTGTTTGCGTTCTAATTCGGCACCGGCACGGGCGGCAAAAATTTTTACAATCAGTTCTCGTCCCGGATCGGGCTTCATTGGTTTGACATCAATCACTGCTAGATGTCCAATGATTTCGCCAGATGAACTGGTGAGAGGAACGCCAAAAAAGCTCTGGGCATTCATCCTCACTAAATCGGCATCTTCTGGGAAAGTTGTTTGCACTGCTTGAGGGTAATGACACATATTACCTTGCAAGGTGTGTTCGCAAGGAGTACCCCGCAACTCATATTCCAAGTTTTCGTTAATAGCGCCACAAGACCAAAATGCCAAAGTGCGGACTCTCGTTTTTGGCTCATCATCAAACTCAGTTACTAGAGCATATTGAACTTGCAATACTTCAGCAAGGTAACGAACGCAAGAATTGAAAAATTCATTGCCTGTTTTCGCTGCTGTACCCTCAACAATTAAGCGTAAAGCTTGTTCTTGCTGTTTGCGATCGCTAATATCTGTAAAGACACAATCTAAACAGGATTCTTCGGCGTTGAGACGAAGTGACAACAATACCCAAACAACAGATCCATCCAAGCGTCGCAGTGCTACTTCAAAATTGCGAACTTCACCGGACTCTTCTAACTCTGCTAACATTTGCACGCGATCTTCTGGATTGACATATAAATCAGTTGTGAAATACTTGCCAATTAAGTCAGCAGCAGAGGTAAAACCTAATATCTCAGCACCACGTTGATTCGCATCGATAATCAATCCATCTTTTTGCCAGGTGCGAAAAATCCCGACTTGGGAATTTTCAAAGATGTTGCGGTATTTCATTTCACTACGACGCAAGGCTTCTTCTGCTTGCTTGCGTTCTGTAATGTCGCGTCCCACACCGGCGATCGCAATTTCACCGTTGGGAGTATTAATAGTGGAAGTATTAAAGTTGAACCATCGCCAGCTACCATTCTGGTGTCGCAATCGCACTTCAATATTAGTCAGCTTTTCACCAGTTATCGCCCTTTGTAAAGCGGCGGCACTAGTTGCTAAGTCTTCAGGTTTGGTAAACTCCACCACAGAATGACCTTCGATTTCCTCCAGGTTGTAACCCATCAGTGCAGTCACATTTGGCGAGTGATAAGTAAAAATTCCCTCTGGCGAGAGGATGAATATCAGATCGTTGGCATTTTCAACAATGCTACGGAATTTTAACTCGCTTTCCTGGAGGGCTGCTTCGGCGCGTTTGCGTTCTGTGGCATCAGTGCCGACTGAAAGAATTTCAATTAAGTTTCCTTGGGCATCTAAAATGGGTTTATTCGCCCAGACTATCCAGACGCGATCGCCATTTTTACATAAATTTTCGTTTTCGTTAAATAGATAGTTTTCTGGGTGCTGACAAATATCAACCATTAATGTCTGCAAATCGCGCCCGGAAGTTTCGGTTTCTGGAACAATTGTGCCAATAACATTACGTCCGATAATTTCATCTAAATCGAAACCAAAAAGCCTTTGACCGTAGTCATTTAAAAATATAATGTCACCATTGCCATCCCAACGCAAAATTATACAGTTAGCTGTTTGCACCAAATCGCGGTACTGGGCTTCGCTTTGGCGTAAGGCTTCCTCAGTGCGCTTGCGAGCTGTAATATCCCGCACTATTGCTAAAATGTGTCGCTTGCCATTGTAGATACAGGTCGTTCCTTTGACTTCCACATCTATTAAAGTGCCATCTTTGCAGATATCAACTGCTTGTCCATAAAATTGCTCACCAGCCCGTGTTTTCTCGACAAACTCCAGAAAAACAGAATGCGAGTCTGGATGAATATAAACAGATGGATGTAAAGTGAGAAATTCTTCATAAGAATAACCGTGCATTTGACAAGCAGCGGGATTAATTTCGGCGACTTTTTCAGTCTCCATTTCAGTAATAAATAATCCATCATTAATTGCTTCAAAAATACTGCGGTATTGTAATTCACTTTGTCGCAGTGCTGCTTCTGCTCTTTGGCGCTGGGTGATGTCGCGGAAACTCCACACTCTGCCAATTATCTGTTCGCCGATACGTTGAGGACAAGAGTAGCGCTCAAATACTCTGCCATCTTCTAGTTCTAACCAGTCGTAACTAACTAATTCCGGCTGTGAATATAATTCTCGGACTCGTTGCAAAAAAACATCAGGATCTTTTAGCTGGTTTGCCAGATATGCTAGTCGCTGAGGATGATCTGGTTCTGTCAAAAGTTCTGGTGGAATTGACCACATTTCTAAGAACTTTTGGTTATAACTAGTGATATTACTTGAGCTATCGACTACTAAGATACCATCTTGAATTGATTCAAAGATCGCGCTTAACAAAGATAGAGAATTTTCTAAAGCTACTTGAGTTTGTTTACGTTCGCTCAGATCCCGCCCTAAAACTACCAAAGCTTTGCGTTTACCATCTTGGTGAAATAGGGGAGCTTTAATCATATCTAAACTGCTCATTGTCCCATCAGGACGAGGAACAATCTCTTCTACCCGATGCACACATCCCAATTGCCAAGCTTGTTCATCTGTTTGATTGCAGTTGACCAAAGCATCATGATAAAAATTGCTAAATTCTGCTAATTCTGAGTCTGTTTTACCTTGATAATCAACGCCTTGTAGCTCTAAAAATTCTAGGTTAGCCTGGTTTGACAGCAGCCATTTTCCCTCGCCGTCTTTTAAACAGATAATATCGGGTGTAGCGTTAATTAATGTCTGCAACCGCTCCTCAATCTCTTGTAAAGATTCTTGAGTTCGTTGAGTCAGCGTGATATCCCGAATTACTAGTATTGCACAGCGATCGCCACTCAATCCAGTACAGCTACCGGAAATTTGTAGCGTTAAAGTCTGCCCATCTTGCTGCAACTGATAATTTGTTGTTTCATAGTCTCCCTTGAGTACCTGCACATCAGGATAACAGGGTAAAGCAACTGGTTGTCTTACTTGTGTAAGGGGAAGTAAGTCAGTTAACTTTACACCACAAACATTGCTGTGAGGTTGGTTTACCAGAAACTCAAAGCGAGAATTACACCATTGAATGAGTCGGTCTTCTCCTACCCAGACTACAGCATCAGCGATCGCACCCAGCGTTACTTCCATCTTGTTCACAATGGCTTGCAATTGCTTTACTTGCTCTAGCTGTTGTGTACTCATCAACGACTCCTCTTAAATAATTCGTAATTATTCTGAGTTAAATACTTTACAAATTAACAATTGTGTGCTAGCAATAGCACTAATAAATCTGTATAGTGATTGTATCCTTAGTTGATCGCTGGAATGCTAGACTACAGCAAAACTACATACTCTCTTCAAAATTTTACAAAAATGCGTAGGTGTAGCTAGTAGTCTGTCAATAAATAATTGATAGATAAATTACCTGTAGAGACGGCAATTTATCGCGTCTCTCTAACCGTCAAAATTAATAGGACAAATTACTAGCCGTAGAGACAAGCGATCGCAACAACAACATTACTGATAGAATATCCAAAATGCGAGAACTTTACCCAGCGATCGAGCCTTATTTAGAAGGTTATTTAAAGGTTTCCGACCTTCATACCATTCATTTTGAAGAGTCAGGGAACCCCCAAGGTCAACCCATCGTTTTACTGCATGGGGGCCCTGGTGGTGGATGTCCAGCTTTTTATCGGCAATATTTCCACCCCGAAAAATGGCGGTTAGTGATGTTTGACCAGCGCGGTTGCGGTCAAAGTAGGCCCCATGCTGAATTACGAGAAAACACCACTTGGGATTTAGTCAGTGATATCGAAAAACTGCGCCAACATTTAGGTATAGAAAAGTGGGCGGTTTTTGGTGGTAGCTGGGGTAGCACTTTATCATTAGCCTACAGTCAAACCCATCCCTCTCGCTGCACGGCATTAATTCTGCGTGGAATCTTCATGCTGAGGCAAAAAGAGTTGCGCTGGTTTTACCAAGAGGGTACTAGCTATATTTTTCCTGATGCTTGGGAAGAATATCTCAAACCAATTCCCATAGATGAACGTGACGATCTGATTGCAGCATATTACAAACGCTTGACCAGTCCAGATTTAGAAATTCAATTAACAGCAGCGCGTGCTTGGTCAATTTGGGAAGGTAGTACCAGTAGACTGTTCTTAGACCCAGAACTGATGCAAAAGTTTGGTGAAAGTGAATTTGCTTCAGCTTTCGCAAGAATTGAATGCCATTACTTTATGAATAAGGGATTTTTAGAAACAGAAGATCAATTACTCTTAAATGTAGACCGTATCCGCCATATTCCGGCTGTAATTGTTCAGGGACGCTATGATGTAGTCTGCCCAATGATATCAGCTTGGGAATTACATCGGGCTTGGCCAGAAGCCGAATTTATAGTGGTTCCTGATGCCGGACACTCGATGAGTGAACCAGGAATTCGTAGTGCTTTGATTGAGGCAACAGATAATATTTAATTCGGTTGAATTAAATAACAGATATAAAGATAATCTACTCAATCTTTAATCTTTGGCAATCGTTATTCGACCCCACTATAAGAGGCTGTTTGAAAGGTATTAGGCGAATATAATGAGACTGTTGGCGAATTAGTAGAGAGTCTAACCCATTATTCCTGATTACTCTGATTTCAGTCCGTTTCAACGGACTTGAGCTATTAGCCCGAAATTTATTTCAGGGCGGGAAAGCAACGCCAAACCAATGTTTTACGGGTCAGGAGTCAAACCCACCGTGAATTGACCAATAGTCTCATATAATTCGCTACTACACAAACCAAGTCCACCTCCGTGGAAAGCTTGAAAAATCAAGGATTTTTAACCCACGTTCGCGTAGCGTTCCGTAGGAAAAGTGGGTAAAGTCTCGTGTAGCCGCAATTTCTAATCGCCAAGGCTAGTAACAAATTAGACTTTTCAAACAACCTCTAAAACAATACAGTTCAGATAAGCTCAAAACACTTGTAGAGACGGCGATTTATCGCGTCTCGAAAACCCAAATTTGTTGCTAGAAGCCCTTAACCCAAGCGTATTGCACTATAAAAGATGGTATATACACAGCAACGCTAACCCTTGTTACTTTGGAAACTTACACTGTATCTAAAGCATCAGTGTAAGTAGTTCACTACAAAAAAAGAAGATATGCGAATACTAATTTTGGAAAGCAGTATGTTGTTGCTCCTCACTGCAATGACAACTGGCTGCGTCGGTTCTTCCTCTGTTACAAAACAGCCGCAAGCCTTGCCAGCAAGCACCGAACAACCAACGAAAGAAGCTGTGTTGTCTTCAACACCTACACCGACTGCAAAACCTATAGAGCATTCCACCCCTGAGGCCACTATTGCCACGAATCCGACGCGCTGTGAAGCTAGTCAATTGTCAGTGCGCCGAGTCTCCGAAGATGCTGGCGTTGGGAATGTTGCACTCACTTACGCCTTCACCAATAACGGCTCATCCCCTTGTAACCTCAACGGTTATCCGGGATTGGCACTACTGGATGCAAAAGATCAACCTTTACAGGGAATTAAAGTTATTCGCTCCAAGGGCACTTACTTTTCGAGTAAGCAACCTCGACAACAAGTAACTCTAGCTCCTGGAAAACAAGCATCATTTCAGATAGCATATAACCATGTTAGTTCCCCACAGGAACACTGCCCAATATCTAGTAAAATCGAAATCACGCCTCCGAATACCTCCCAAAACCTTACCCTTGCAGAAGAAATCAAGCCTTGTACAGGCAAAGTTAGAGTGACTCCAGTACGTTCTGTTGCCACTCAACCCTAATAGATTTCTCTAATTTACTCAAATACCCAGAAAAAGCATAAATTTAATCAAAGCCTCTGATAAGTTCACTATTGTACTAATCACAAAGGTTAAGAAATTCTATGGAAGGAATTGATGTTGCCGATCAAGACGGCAGAGTAGATTGGACAGCAGTAAAAAACTCTGGTAAAACTTTTGCCTTTGTCAAAGCCACAGAAGGAGTTAGCATAAAAGATTCTGCTTTTGCTCATCACTGGCAGACCACGAAAGCTGCTGGTATTATTCGGGGTGCTTATCATTTCTTTCACCCCCATACATCTGACCCAGTTCAGCAAGCGAAGGAATTCTTAAAAACATTGGGCAAATTAGAACCAGGAGACTTACCACCAGTTCTGGATGTAGAGATAACTGATAAAGTAAGTAGCCAAGCAGTAATTAGTGCAGCGAAGCAGTGGTTAGCAGAGGTAGAAAAAGCCCTTTTGCAACAAACAAAAAAACCAATCAAACCAATTATTTATACCTTCCCTAGTTTCTGGGCAGAAATAGGTAATCCATCAGATTTTGCTAGTTATCCGTTATGGATTGCCCACTACGGAGCCAAAAACCCAAGTATTCCTAGTGCTTGGCAGGGGCAATACTTAATTCATCAATATGAAGGTGATATATCTGGTGTAACTGGTGTTAGTGGTCGAGCCGATTTGAATAGATTTAACGGATTGCAGCTAGGAGATTCTGGGCTAAGAGTAAAACAATTACAACAGCAATTAAAAGATATTGGATTATATACTGATGCTATTGATGGGCATTTTTCTGAGTCAGTTAAAAATGCAGTTGTTAGTTTTCAAACATCTAAGAAATTGCAGGCTGATGGAATTGTCGGTATAAAAACTTGGGTAACTTTGCTATGGGTTTAAGACGGATTTTACACTCAATAAATAGACGCATATTCACTATCAAATGAGTGCATCCTATTAGCCTTAACACGCTAATAGGATGCAAAAAAATTGTAGGTTGGATGGGGGCTTTGGGTAACCCAACCTACGTCTAATATCATGTCTGCTTGATTACTTACTAAACCCCAAGAATCCCACCCCGCCAAAGCTACGCTTTGTCTCCCCTCCCTTTGGCATTGGGGAGGGACTGGGGGTGGGGTGCAATGACTGTGGGAATAAACTGTTGTGATTATAGTTTGCACATTGAGGCGGCAGGGGAGCAGGGTGCAAGGGAGAGGATTTCCAGGTTTTGCCTACTCATGCTTGTGATGCAATTTGCACGCACAACAGCTTAATAACAAATGATCCGAGCAGGATATGATAAGTAAGTCGGCGTAAATAATTATTGTTGGGATAAGGCAGGGGGCAGGGAGCAGGGTGATAAAGGGTTTGAGCCTTGTTTACTTTTCTTCACACAGTTTGGTTTTATTATGCCGACTTACTTAACACTATTTTAAGCTTTCTATAACATAGTTATAAGTTTTCTCACCCATCTACTTATAGGAACACTTTTAATAAGGGGCTTAAGCCCGTTGTGTGGTCTTAAGTATAGCTAATTCTTAAAAACCTCACTTTGGTCTGAGAGGCTCAAAATAATGTGTATTTCAATATCTAACTAACATCAAAATGCACAAAAGTGAGACTTGACTTGGAAAAACCCTTTAAGAATTCGTTTGAGTGAATTAAATTTAACCCGCCTGATAGCTTTATTCACTTCTACCCACTGCCGTTTTCTTTTAGTTGCTTCTGGATAATCTTCACTCAACATCTCAACTGGTAATAAATACATCTTGACGCGGTAACTTTTGCCTTGTTTGCGGTATTTGTAAGTGCCCAGTTCCTTCGCGTCTACATGCCCAATAACTCCTGCTTCTTCCCATGCCTCTTTGGCTGCTGAAGCAGGCGGACTCATGCCATTAGGAATATCTCCTTTCGGAATTACCCAGTGTTGAAAATCACGGGTGGTAATTAGCAAGATTTCAATTTTACCATTGTTTACTCTGTAAGGAATCACCCCAGACTGTTTAAACACTTTGCTGGCTTTTCGACTCATGTAATTTGCATCCTGTACGGCCTAGCTTTTTTGTACAATGTTTACTTCAGAAAGTCGAGAGCTGATACCGGATAAATTTTGGTTAATCTTAGATTATGAAAAGGTTAAAAATGTTTTTTTACCTATAAAAGTTAATTATTGAAGTTCTTGATTGTTTAACTAGGGGCGCATACCCATAAACCCGCAGGGTATGAAAATCGCTAGATTTACAAAATTACAAATATAAGATTAAATGCTGTCAAATGTGTATTCCTGATGGCTGATTGACAAATACAGCACTCTTAACAAGATTAAGTATTCTGACTTCATACCAAAAGATAGCAGTCCTAAATCAGTTGTGAAAAATATTTTTTAATTAATTTATAGACACGTAGCGGCTTCCCGTATGTTACTACAGAGACACCTTAACCATTTGTTAGGAAATTACAAACTGTGAACAAGTGGTTGATAATTAGATATACGATGTTTGACGACAAGCTGCTCTGCATCTACGCATCTTCTGGAAATATACTTTTTCAACAACTTACCCACAATCGAAATCCCTTGCTCAATCTCCTCTGGCGAGAGACAGAAAGTCAGACGCATCGCTGGATAACCCTGCTTATCGGGAAAAAATGCTGAACCGCACGCCAGATAGACATTTTGGGCAAAGGCTTCCTTACGAATTGTCCCAATCGGAAAATCATCTGGTAACTGTACCCAGAGAAATAATCCTCCCGTGGGAACTGTCCAGCGGATTTCTTCAGGAAAATAACGCTCCAAAGCTTGCAGCATAGTATTACGACTTTGCAAATTATCTGTACGAAGTCGGCTGAGGTGACGGCGATAATGTCCTGAAGCGAGATATTCGCTAACTATGGTTTGCGAAATACTGGATGTGTGCAAGTCATGAAGTAATTTTCGCTCAATAATTGCTTGATAATGCTTACCTGTAACTACCATATAGCCGACTCTTAAACCAGGCATTAAAGTTTTAGAAAAGGTGCTTAAATAAGTCACTAAATTATTTTTATCTAAAGCTTTAATCGGTGCTGATACAGCATCAAAATTTATTCCTTCATAAGCATTATCTTCTAAAATAGGACATTCATATTTTTCAGCTAATGTTAGTAATTGTTGACGATGAGCTTGTGTTGTCGTCAATCCAGTTGGGTTATGAAAAGTACTAATTGTATAAATTAATTTTGGGCGGTGGCTATATAGATATTGTTCTAATAAATCTAAATTCATTCCCTCCCCAGTCATGGGAATGCCAATAATCTTGGCTCCTAAGTTTTCTAAGATAGAAATTGCACCATAATAAGTAGGAGCTTCGACAATCACCCAATCACCAGGCTGTACATAATAATTTATCGCTAATGACAACCCTTGCTGAGAGCCATTAGTAATAACTAAATCTTCTGGAAATACCTCTAATCCTTGATGTACTAACATCTGGGCAATTTGTTTGCACAGGGTTAATTGTCCTTGAGGCATTTCATGGGGAAAGAAAATATCAGTATCATCTTGTCTTAATGCTCGTCTAGCAATAAGGTTGATATCTTTTGGTGGACGAGGATAACCGTAACCAAAATTAATTATTCCTGGCTCAGTTTGTGCTTGTACCAGTGGAGTATACATATCATAAAAAGAACACTTCCCTGGTTTTGTAATTATGACATTTTGGGCTGGAGCAAATTTAGATTCTAGGTTGGCACTTTTGGGATAAACGCTGCTGACAAAATATCCTGAACCCTGACGTGCAGAAACAATCCCATCTGCTTCTAAAACGTTATATGCTTCAATAATCGTGAGTTTGTTAACTTGTAAACTCTCTGCCAGAGAGCGGATGGAAGGGAGGCGATCGCCATTTTTGAGTGCGCCAGATTTAATCAGCCGACTGATGCGATCGCGGATCTGTAAATAAATCGGCTTGTGTGACTGTCGGTCTAGCAAAATTTTCATTTTGGCGCACTCGTTAATGACTAAAACATCATCAATACTGGCAATATAAACTATTTTTACCAAGTTTACCTAGTACAGTTGGGAGTTTTTTTACTATACCAGTTGAGAATGAGTGTAACTGTACTAGATTAAATCTGCCAAAACTGTACCTTCTCAGTTCTAAATTCTTACGTGAAAGTAAAAGTAATAGTTCATTATTTATCAGGTGCTTTCACATGAATAAACTTTATTTTTTGTTAAATCTACGAAAATATTGGCAACATTTTGTTATCTGGATGACTAGCGGTTCTGACCTGCAAGTGTGGCACGAATCAGACTATCGTGGCAATACTTCTTGTTGGCACGCCTACGATCCAATCACAGGACGTTCTGTCTGTTTTGGTTCTGAAGAAGAAATGCGAATTTGGATTGACAAATGTTACTACAGATAAAATATTTCGTTAATCAAACAACATTGCCTTTTAATTTTTCCACAACAGACTGTAGGGGCGTACATTTGTACATCCCTACGAAAAATCTATATTCTATGCAAGTGAAATAAATATTTAGCGTGATTCTATTTTAGCAACTCGCTCCTCTAATTTATTGACTTGTTGCTTCAATTCAATCACCAAAGTTGCCAATCTATCAAACATTGGATCTTGCTGTGATAAATTCCTTCTAGAACCAGTTGACTGTCGTGGGGTAAGTGTTGTTCTTGAGGATGAATACTGGCGGGTTTTACCTAGCTGAGACTCTATCTGATTTAACCGAGACTCAAAACGATTCAAGTCTGCTTCCAGGTTATTGATGCGGGACTCAACTTGCTGCGATGAGGCAGTTTTGGAAAAAAAACTGCCCCAGATAATTGTGATTAAAATCCCGGCGATTACTAGCACCTTGACTTTTTTCATCTCAATAGCTGACTTGTTAGAACAGTCTATCTAAATAGGCTTTTTTGGGATAGTGACAGACTAAAAAGCTGTGAAAATTTCATCTCTTATCCGGTTGCAAGTTAGAAAATAAACTTGGCCAATCGATATATTTGACAGTATTTTCTCCCTGTTTAACCTCAAATGTAATGTTAGAGGCTTTTTCTAGTTTTAGCGCTTGCACGCAAAGTTCTGCCACATCCTCACGACTGATTTTGCCTCTAATATTGTCACCTTGCTCGAATATTAATTCCTTACTTCCTGCATCTTCAGTTAAAGCACAAGGTCTAATAATCGTATAAGGAATTCCGTTTTCTCTTAAACTATCTTCTCCTTTCAACTTCCAAGTTAAAATTCCTCCCAATTGGTCATTTAATTTCACTGCTGGCGGTTCTTCATCTAAATTAATCCCAGGGCGGCCAGGACGAGTTACACCTGCTGAACTGACAAGAATAAATTGTGGCAAAGTTGTCCCACCATAAGCTTTAATTGATTCCAACTGCAAAGCAAAACCACCTGGAGAAAATTTGGGATTCAAAGCGCCATCATATTCAAATTTGCTCAACATCAGTTGGAATGAGCAAACTCTACTTTGTTCAATTGGCGGCGCATCTTTGACAACTTTTGCCCGAAAAACGGGAATTAAATCTGTAAAGGGAATGTGAATATCTATCCAAGTATCAGCTATGGTGTCGAAAGAATAGCTATAGCCAATACCATCCCATGTTGTATCTGTCCGCAGAAAGATTTTATAACGCTGACCGTCACCCTTGACACGTAATTTTACACCAGTGTAACCAGATAAGTTAAAGGGTGGATCAAAATTCTTCGTTCTGACAGAAGCAAATCCGCCAGAGTTAGCGGTGGAGACATTACCAGCAAATAAAGCTGTATTATCTAGCAATTGGATATTACTGGCACTAACACCACCCATGACGACATCATCCAACGCTCCCCAGTAATCTTTTAATTCTGCTGATGGTTTGGTGAAATCAAATATTGGTTTTTCGTTTGCTTGGGGTAAATATTTTGCCGCAGCTTGGACTAAGTTTTTGACACCTTGATATTCTACATTTTCGGGAGTGTCGCCGACAATTTCCGGTTGGTAAAATTTAACACCTTGATAATATTTGGCTCTATCTGCTGTGTCTCCCTCAACAGGTTGTACACGTACTGCTGTGCAACAAATTACAGCTTGGATATCAGCTAGGACTAGAGGAGTTAAAGTTTCTGGTTGCGTGATATCCGCAACCACTAAATCTATATCATTACCAAGAATTGACCGCGCTTTGTCAATATCTCGAACTAGGGCGCGAACTTTATAACCTTGTTGGAGCGATCGCAGCACTACTCGTTTACCGACACCACCAGTTGCACCTGCTACTAATATTACACCCACGTTTCTTCCTCCATTGGGTCTATCTTGATTATCCTTAGGACGGCCTTGGATTAACTGCTGTACCCAGTTAAGGAAAGGAATTACCTCAAAGTAAGTCAGGGTTTCGATAAACCTGCCTAAGTCCCATTGAGAACGATTTTTGTCAGTCATATTTGCGTCCTCATAACTTTATTTAGGGTAACAATTTTCGAGAATGGGTTGTGAAGGTGCGATCGCGCACAAGTAAGTATCATCACAAACCAAATAAATCACGACTGCGCCGAATGTGCGATCGCAACCTTTGAGACGCTGGAGGCATCGCTGCGCGAACAAAACTTGGGTAGTGTTTTCCCAGTCCCTAATCCCCAGTAAAGAGTCCCTTTTTCAATAAAAATTAAAATAGGTTTATTATCCTTTAAAATCTTTTGCAGATATTGAGGTTAAGATATATGGCTGATATTGTTGATATTGCAGTTACGGCTGAGTCTTTCAAAACACTGGTAGCAGCTGTCCAAGCGGCTGGTTTAGTAGAAACATTAAAAAGTCCTGGGCCGTTCACAGTCTTTGCACCCAATGACGAAGCTTTTGCCAAGTTACCAGCGGGAACTATCCAAACTCTGTTACAGAATATTCCCCAGCTAACGAGGATTTTAAAGTATCATGTCGTTCCAGGAAAGCTGCTAAAGGCTGATTTGGCAGAACTCGGTACGGTTAATTCTGTAGAAGGTTCACCCATTAAAATTCATTCTTCTGATGGTTTTGAAATTAAAAATGCCACAGTTTTAGCAGCAGATATCGAAGCTGATAATGGTGTGGTACACGTTATCGATACGGTAATTTTACCGGGTTAATTCAGCTAGGGTGGGTGTTTTCCACCCTAGTTATCCAGAAATTTTATAATTAACTAACTATTGATAGTATCAAAAGGCAACTCAATAGTTTAATTTATGTTATATTTGCAATGTGATTACTCACTGTTATGTTAATTTAAATTGCGTTGTTTTAAAATAAATTAATAAATTCTTAAAAAGCTAACATCTATCCCAACAAATTAATGCTCGATTTTAACACCTTAGCTGAGTTCTCTCGTGGCAACTGCATAAGCATTTGTGCATTTCTCGTACCAGCAAACTTACTTATCACAATTTTAACGATGGGTCTGGTAGCGTTACGCCGTCCATCACATCAAGTATGGCAATCTGCTGCAATTGCTAGCTTTTTTGCTTCTGTAATGATCTTTCACGTATATACTTGGTTCATGATTGGCGTGGTGATGGCTCCTACTTATATCTTGTTATGGCTAGCAATCACCTGTCTGGTGACTAATTTGGCAGCAATTCTTTTTCAAAGACACTACAGCAACAACAACAACCCTAGTCTTTCCAACTAAAGTCTGTCGGGCGTCATAGGTGATATTTTCAGAAAATCCATTCATGCTCAAGGATGGCATATAACCAAGAGTCTCGCCATTCTCCCTTAATCCAATGGTGTTCTCGCAAATACCCTTCCTGCTGCATTCCGATTTTTTGCATCACTCGTGCAGAGGCAATGTTTTCTGGGTGACAAGTAGCAAAGATGCGATGTAAGTTTAACTCCTGAAAACCAAATGATACAACTGCTTTTACAGCTTCAGTTGCATATCCTTGTCCCCAAAATTCTTTAGTAAAAGAGTATCCAATAGAGCCTATTTTGTTGTCAGTATCCTGAACGGATATACGACAGATACCAATTAATTGCTTTTGGGGTTTTAAAATCACTCCCAAAGCAAAATGCTGACGGGGTTCTTTACTTTGTAATGAAATCTCTCTTTGCAAAAAGTTTTTGGTATCTTCTTCGCTATTCGGGCCAAAGGTTAAATAACGCACAACTTTCGGATCGCTGGCGTATTGATGAACCCCTGGCCAATCTGATTCTACAAAGTCTCGCAGTATCAGACGTTGGGTTTCTAGTGGTATCATTTGGGAAATTCTGCACGTAATTGATTGACTACCCGATCTAGTCCCACGGAATGAGCGGCCTTGAACAATAAACGATCGCCTGTTTGCACAAATGTCTTCAACCTAGCCACCAACTCGGCATGAGTGGCAAAACACTCCGATGGAATCCCCTCAGCACTAAGAGCGATCGCTTCGGCATCTTGTCCATCTACCAAAACCAACAAGCCGTCTAAATTCAACTTTCGGACTGTTTCACCCACTCGCTGGTGCAACTGCTGCGATCGCTCTCCCAATTCTTTCATTGCACCCAATACGGCAATCTTCCGCTTTCCGGGTGTCTCTGCCAATAATTGCAACGCTGCAATCATCGCTTCTGGTGCAGCATTATAAGTTTCATCTAAGATTACTACATCATTGGGTAAGTTAAATCGCTGTGATCGCCCTGTAGGCATATCCACATTCACACCTGCTTTGAGGGTTTCCCAATCAATCCCCAACACCTTGGCCACCGCTAAAGCTGCCAAAAAATTAGTCGCATTGTGACGCCCAGGTAGAGGCAGAGGTAGTTGGATGCCTGCGACTTCCACAATCTCGTTATCAATTAATTGCCCTTGGATATCTCCACCAGAAAAGCCGTAAGTTAAAAGTTCCCCGTGCCAAACTTTCGCCGCCGTCGCCATTAATAGCGGATTGTCGTGATTGAGAATTGCCACACTATCAGCAGGCATTTCGGCTAATAACTCACATTTTGCCTCAGCGATCGCTTCTTCGGAACCCAGTAACTCAATATGTGCCGTCCCCACATTAGTAATCACTCCAATTGTTGGACGCGCTATTTGCGTCAGTTCGGCAATTTGTCCCCTACCCCGCATCGCCATCTCAATTACGGCGTAGTCATTTTCGGCGCCAAGTTCTAGGAGAGTTTTCGGGACACCAATTTCGTTGTTGTAATTTCCATAAGTTTTGTGAACTCGTCCCTTGGTTGCTAAGACTGCGGCGATCAATTCTTTGGTTGTAGTTTTACCTACAGAACCCGTTACACCAATTACAGGAATGTTAAAGCGATCGCGCCACCATCGGCCAAGTTTTTGATATGCCTTGAGGGTGTCCTTTACCTGTAATACAGGAAATCCCGGATTTTCGTATTCAAAATCTACAATTGCAGCGATTGCACCCTTTGCGATCGCAGTTGGCACAAATTCATGTCCATCAAACTTATCGCCTCGGAAAGCAACAAATACTTCACCTGGCTTCAGGGTACGGCTATCTGTTTGGATACCACTACTTACTTGTGTTAAAGCAGTTTCAGATAAGTTTACAGAATGGCCCAAAATAACTTCAACCAGTTGGGTTAGGGTAGCAGAGCAACGCATTTAAAGTTCAAAATCATAAAATCGAATTATGACATAATATTGTTTACTTGTAATTACAAGTACTCTTCTTCTTACTCTAAGAGGTTGTTTAAAAAGTCTAAATTAATACTAGCCCCGGCGATTAAAAATCGCGGCTACACAGACGAAACCCACCTTTCCTACGGAACGCTACGCGAAGGTGGGTTGAAGACCTTGATTTTGTGTTAGTCCGTGGAGGTGGACAATGCTAGTGTAGTAGCGAATTATATTCGCCCAAAACTTTTCAAACAACCTCTAAGCCAAGGCACTGAATATGGGATCATGCCAAATGTGCAAGTTATATCAAAGTCAAGTTACAAATTGTCATTGCGAGCGCAACGCAGTGGAGTGAAGCAATCGCAAGATATGGGATTGCAACTCTTGGAGACGCACTCGCGTTCACTACGCTGTCGCTTCGTACCCTTCTCTACGAGAAGCTGCGCCAACGGGTTCTCCGTTCGCGTAGCGTTCCGTAGGAAAGTAGTACGCAATGACAAACACGTTCTTGCAAAATTGGGATACTCCCCTGAATATGGTAAATCTTGTTTAATCAACAGTCGAAAATTTATTAATCCAGTTATCTAGTTCATAACATCCTAGATTTTTAAGTGGTACTTTTTTTAAAGCTTCCTGATCTTCATATTCCAAAATAAGTCTGGCATTAATTCGAGGTAACAACCCTTGCCACTCAATATTAGAAAGGTTTTCTACCAGAGAAATTTCTAATCCTTGATTAATATCTAAATCTTCCTCTAACAACAGATTCATCGCAATACTAGATAGAAATATTTCTGCATCTTCAGGAGCAGTATTACTCGTGTTGATAATTAAAGTAATTTTCTCATTCTTCACATGATTGGCTAATCTTTTAATCACTTGTTCTAAAGCTAAACCAAGAGATTCTTCTGGCTGTAACCAATCAGGGAAGATAATTAGGTTAATATCTCCTAGTTGTAAATTTTGACTCAGATTATCTGCAAGATGCTTACTTAATAATTCTTGAAATAAGCTACCTATTTTAGCTGAGTAAGAACGACTATCAAGAAAACTAGGATTCCCCTGCATTTTTTCCTTAATTTGGTCACTCTTTTCTTGACGTAATTTAGGATTATTACCAAGTGCGATCGCTAATTGTATATAAGACTCTTCACTATCCGCAACTAAATTGGGGATATCCAGTACTTGCACCATTGCGGCTCCCATTGCAGAGCGAAAGCTACTTCCCCGTCTAGCGATTACTGGTAGATTAACTTGTAGTGGTTCTACTAAAGAAGTTGTTCCTGCAAATGGATAAGAATCTAGATATACATTGGCAATTTTGAAGTATTCTTTAACTTCTTCTCGATTTGGCACTGGCTGAGGATCTAAAACTATTAATTTCTCTGCTGGTATACCATGCGTTGAAAACACTTTAATCAAGTGATTTACAAAAGCTTTTTTAGGGTAATTATTTGACCAATTCGGGCCAAATGGCAGAAGCACTAAAACTGAATTGGGAACTCCAGAAATTATTTTTGCCCATGTATTAATTAGTTCAGGGATGATTTTGAAGAAGTTAGCACCAGAGACAAAAATAACTGTTTCTTCAGAGATACCTAAACTTTCTCGATCAACTTTGACAGTTACATTTTCTTGTTCACTTCCATAACTAAAGCAATGAGCAGTTCCTTCTAGCTTCACCAACTTTTCTCGATATTGCTCTTCTGCCGTCGCCGATGGATCGGTTAGGGTACCAGAAATGTAATAATCTATATGCCGCATTCCTGTTGTCACTACAGAACCGCCACTTGTGACTTGTATTCTAGCTAACCTATGCATTGATAAGAAGCAGATTTGATTGGTTACTGCCGTCACATTGGTAGCAATGAATAATATATCGAGATCATCATTACGAATTGTATTTACTTGTCCTGCTAAATCTTGTGGTAGCAGCTTAAAGGAATTTGCACAGCTTTGGCAATATTGCTCTAGTTGATGACCAGTTTGATTAAGAGAGTACAAAATTACTTCAAAATCTCTACTGATATACTCATAAATAGGAAGGTAAGCAAATGTTTCAGAACCAGGTAGAAAATGTGCAGCCAGGATACCCAAGCGAATTTTTTTTCTGCCTATAGGTCTATTTGCAAACTCATAATCTACCTCATAACCCTTACGCTTCAGTAAAAGCTCTATAATTTTTCCACGCTTAACATAGATATCTTTAAGATTATGCTCATTAAAATATAGGGGAATAAAATTAGCAATGGACGTAAAGTTATTAGCTATTTGATCCCACAAGTGAGAGTCAGAATTTTGTAATATAGATGTATGTAAATAATCAATCCACCCCCGCATATAGTAATAGTAATTATCTGCATCACCCAGTTCTTGAAAGTCAACTGGGGAAGAAAATAGGAATTGTAAATAGTCATTAATTAACCAACTGGGTATGCGAGAGAGGTCATGCTGTAATGGTAACTGGTCAGCACTCCGATACAGCATAGCTGCTAGTAAATACTGAATTGCTTTTGGCTGATCAAAACCTTGAGATAGCCTTAAAAGGATATCATTAGCAAAAATCTGTTCTTCATCAGTCAGACTTTCATACTTGATGCTACTATTCACTAACATCTTATGTGTTGTACCCAGTAGACCTAGATACATATCTGTTATCTGCTCATCTGAAACATTCAGACATTCTTCTGCTATTTGTTTTCGCAAATTATGCAATTCTGCATTTTGTTCACTCAAAACTGCATATCTATAAAGAGCTTGTTGTCTCGTTGCTTCAGGATATCGTGTATCACTGTAAATTGTCTGAAACAGTTTTTGATAATCTAATAAAATAGCATCCTTTAAAGCAGCATTTCGACGAGTTTGTTGTTGTGGGTGTATCCTAAAATGAGATAAAACTTGATCAACAAAACCAACTTTGTATTGACTCATAATTCTGAGCCACATTTCCAAATCTACAAGTTGACAAAACTCAGGATTAAATAATCCTACTTTTTCAAAAACATCTTTTCTGATGAGTACTGTGCTTGGCTCTCCAATTTTATTAATTGGAGAGCCAAGTATATTGGGATCTAGTAAAAGTTGCTGTCCTGATTGAATTGGCTTTAATGTTGACCAAGCTTTGTATACATCTTTAGCTTCGTGATGCATTAAAAAGTTTGAATCATAGACGGTGTTGCCAGTATTAGTGAAGAGTGTTCGCGGTGAGAAAACTAAACCTATCTCTTCATCTTGTTCAGCCAAATTAACCATTTCTTCAATAGCATTTGGCTCTAACAAATCATCTTGAAATAAAAACTTTATATATTTACCTTTAGCTTGAGAAATACAAAAATTCCAATTTTGAGCTAGTCCATATTGACTATGTTCAAGAATGGAAAAATCAACGGATAATTTTTGATTAAATAATTTAGCAATCTCAACTGTTATGTCACTAGAATTATCATCAGATAAAACAATTTCTATATTTGGATAGGTTTGGTGTAACACACTATTAATAGCTTCTGCAATAAATTTTTCACCATTGTAAGTAGGAATACAAATACTAACTAACGGCTGTTCCTCTAATAAGTTGGTTTTCTTGTAATCAGTTTCTTGCTGTGATTTATTTAATTCTTGATCTTTTAATACACTAGCTAGTTGTTGAGAGTATAAATTTATAGATGTATTTATAATTGCTTGATATTGAGAGCTAAGATTATATTTTATAGTGTCAAGCATTCTAATAGTTTCTTTTATTTGCGATTCTCGGCTTTTACTAGACCATATTCCTTTCGCATGAACTCTATATGCTGACATCACTTCATCAATGTATCCGATTTTTCCATACTGTGCATTTAAAATATGGAAAGTCCAATCTCCCATACTTTGTTCATAAAACCAATCGGGAAACTCTTGTACTAAGCCAGCACGATACATTACTGAAGGAGTGGAAATAAAGTTGTTTACTAACAAATTTTCTATAGTAGATGTTTTTGGCTGATTGCGCAGAAAAATCGTAGGTGAGTGACTGTTATCTTGGCAAAATACTAATACATTGTGAAAACATATAGCAAAGTCTAAGTTTTTATCTAAAAAATCTACTTGTTTTTGTAGTTTTTCACTTGAAGTCCAGTAGTCATCACCTTCTAATATTGCTAGATACTGACCTTGACAGGCTTTAAATGTATTTAAAAAATTTTTGTGCGCCCCTAAGTTTATATCGGGCAGTAATAAGCGAATTTTGTCCGAATATTTTCTTTGGTAATCAATTACAATTTGACGTGTATTATCTGTAGAATAATCTTCGCCTATCACAAGTTCATATTCAAAATCGACTTCTTGCATCAATACACTTTCTATGGCTTGAGCAATAAAATTTTCATGGTTATAAGTAACCATTAAAACACTTACTTTCATACTTTCATCTCTAAGATATAAATTTTAGATGTGTGAATAATAGGGGACTTTAGAAATTTCACAACTATTAGCAAAAACTAACTTGATAATTTGACAAATTTTGCTAATATCTTCTGGTTTTAATGCCGTGCCTGTTGGTAGGCAGAGTACTCGATTGACAAGTTTTTCAGTTTTAGGTAGCAATAGCCTATTGTAAGGAAAATAAGAACGATAAGGTTCCATATTATGGCAACCTGGATAGAAGTACTTTCGAGCAATAATATTTTCAGCTTGTAATATTTCAACTAAATAATCTCGGCTTATACCAAAATCTTTTTCATCAATTTCTAAAACAATATACTGATAATTACATTTTTGTGTTTTGTCATAAGCAATAAGTTTCAGTCCAGGAATACTCTGCAATTCTTGTTTATATTGTTGGTAATTACGATAATTGATAGCCACAAACTCTTCTAAACTTTCAAGTCCTGTCAAACCCATTGCTGCTGATGTTTCATGCATTTTCCCGTTTGTACCAATATAGATAACGTTATCCATACCGACAAAACCAAAGTTAGTCATCAGGCGAATTTTTGCAGCTAATTCATCATTATTAGTCACAATTGCTCCACCCTCAAATGTGTTCAAAAATTTAGTAGCGTGGAAGCTAAAAACTTCGGCATCTCCAAAGCTACCAATCATACGTCCTTGATGTGAACAGCCGAAAGCATGAGCTGCATCAAACATTAATTTTAAGTTGTGGGTACGGGCAATTTTACTTAAAGCCTCCACACTACATGGACGACCCCACAAATGAACGCCAATAATACCTGTAGTACGTGGCGTTATTAATTGCTCTATTTGCTTTGGATCGATGTTGTGGGTTTTAGGGTCAATATCACAAAATACTGGGGTAATTTCTTGCCATTGTAGAGCGTGTGCGGTTGCGATAAAGGTAAAAGAAGGGACAATAACTTCGCCTTTTAAACCCGCAGCACGGATGGCTATTTCTAATGCTACTGTAGCATTACAGCTAGCAATGCAATGCCTTACTCCGATAAATTCAGCAATACGTTGCTCAAATTCTTGTACATAAGGGCCATTGTTCGTTAGCCATCTTCTATCTAAGATGTCATTGATGCGATTAAGTAAGCGCTCGCGGCTTCCAATATTAGGACGACCAACATGCAATTTTTCTGTGAACGTTGGTATACCAGTAAATATAGCTAAATTATTCAATTGTTGTTTCATCTGAACCATTTTTTAATTTTGTATTTGGAAAAACTTTAGAAAAGATTTTAAATAAATCATTATAGAACATTTCAAAGGTGAGGAACTTTGATATATTAAAAAGCAAAAATTCTTTTTGTGGTTTATTGCATAACTTTGGCGTAAAGCACTGTTTCTTCAGAATGTATCGTGTAATGATCTATATACAACTGGTAGCCAATATCTAAACTATGGATAAAAATAGGAATATCAAAAATATCATTTGGTCTATGATATATAGAAATAGCAAGTTTTGGACGGAACTTACGGATAGTTTCTACAGCCCCATGTAAGGCACTTAATTCAGCCCCTTCAATATCCATTTTAATGAAATCTACTCTATCTATACTTTTTTCATATACAAGTTGATCAATTGTCGTAGTAGCTATAGGTATTTCCGATGGAGTGTTACTAATATTTGTACCAGGCCCTTCGCCATGTAAATAAAGCTGAGTTTCTGAACTATCTGTTAGAGCATAATCACTAATAACTACCCTCTCTGCTAAATCCTCATTCTGCATCAAGTTGTAGCAAAATACATCTAAATTATGTGGCTCTATTTCAAACGAAAAAACTTTGCCTTCTGAACCAACAGTTGATGCAAAAGCTATTGCTGTATCACCAAAGCACGCACCAGCATCAATCACATAATCTCCTGGCTCAGGACAGATTTGAACATTATTTCTACTAAAGTAATACTGCTTGAACAAAAATGTCCAAGCTACATTGCCCGACCAGCAATCAATAGTAATATGTTGATTTTCAAAGCTAACCGCATACTTCTGCAATTCACCAAAAATACCAGAGTAATCTACATCAGATTCTGAAACTATCATCTCCCTAGCTTTCTGTCTGTCTCGCCAGTGTTGTTCATTATTAGTAGGTAATTTAAAGTGTAGATGTCCTACTAGTCTGAAAAGCAATAAGTTTGTTAACCAATTCTTAGACTCAGAATCAGCTAGAATTTCGTGAACTTGCTGAAGATTGTCCTGATTTTGGAAAAGAAACTTAAGATAATAACTGTATGAGTCTATAAAAATCTGCCTATTGGTATAATCCTTTGATAAGGTTTGAAATCTCTCATAATCCCAGTTATCTTCCTGAAAATTATGAATATTTACATAAAACGTATGGATGATATCATCGATAAATTGGGACATAATTTTGCTGTTACTATATTTCAAATATTTCAATTTGACTCAGTTATGATAAATAAATAATCACTACTTGAACTTGTTATGTATCAAAACTTGCTATTGCTACGGTCAAAATTCTAGCAGTCTTCTTAGTTATTAGATTACCCACAACTTCCTAAAAAATATCATTTTAAAATTGCTTTACTTTCTTATATCATGCATTTATACTATTTATTATTGTTTTGAATATCTTTATTATAATTACTTCTAAGAATCGCCATCACAAAAGTGTTATGGTAGCTGCCATTTTTATAAACTGCCTCTTCCAACTTTCCTTCTACAAAAAAACCAACTTTTTCATACATTCTAATAGCTCTAGTATTTTGCTCAAGAACATAGAGATAAATACGGTTAAGATTCAAATCAATAAAAGCGTGCTTAAGAATTTCTCGGCAAACTGCTTCTCCAATACCTTTAGACCAGTAATTCTTATTACTGATAACAATTGAAAATTCAGCAGAACGATTAATCGATTGAATATTTGTTAAATAAACATTGCCTATAAGATTATTATTATCTGATTCAATAATAGAAAGTCTAACGTTTTTATCTCTATTATTAAGATAAGTTTGATACCAATTCTCATCTATCTCTTCAGAAATATAAAGAAAATTACACCCAAGAAAATTGATAATATCATGGTCGTTTCTCCATGCATTAATTATTTTTAGATCATTTTTGCAAATCTCTCTTAATGTGAACATTATTAGTTACCTAATAGTTTTTTTATTGATTTAATCACATAATCTAGGTCATCAATCTCATATCTATGATCTATTGGAAGTGCAAGTAATTTTTGCGTTAAATCGTTTTCAAAATCAAATCCTTCCAATCCTCTGTGTATTGTATCTTTCCATAATGTTGGAATAAAAATATCTTGATCATATAGTAGGTTTTTATCTATTCTATTTTTGACAAAAAGAGGATAATGGTAAGGAATAGCATTAGTTGCTAAAGGCAAATTAAATTGATTAATTTCTTCAAAGAATGAATGATAATAATTGAAGTGATGCCGACGCTTTTGAGCAACATTTAGATAATCAATGTTAGCAAGTAAATATTCAGAAATAAGTGATATCTTTTTAATTTTATCATCCAACACTTTTTCATATTCTATAAATTCTTGATATGCTTGTTTCTGCTTACCCAATAAACGATTTAATAAATGATTACAAGTCAAATCAGTATTCCTTTCATAGTCAACAGGAATATCATAAGGAGTATAAAGATATGCTCCATCTGGCACACCAAAAAACTTTCTTGCCGAATTAAAAGACCAAGCTTTACTATTTTCTCTATCAAAGAATGCTTGAGTATTATCAATGATAATTTGATCATTATACCGATTAATTAAGGCTTCAATAAATTTACCCTTTAGTCCAAAATAATTGATATAAATCAAATACTCATTTTTTTTTAATTTCACATCTTCAGTAGGTTCTAAATTTATATTAATTGAGTAAAAGCTATAGGGAGTTTGATTCGTTTGAATCGGCTCCAACAATGCGTTACAGGTGTAAAAGGGTATCCATATTCTCTGGGCTTGAATGTGTTTAAGAATGAGATTTAGGCAAGCTCTTCCATTACTAAGAGCAATTGCATTAGAATGATAGCTGCAATCTTTATTTTGGATTTCTAACTCAAAAAAACCTCCAATTGGTTTTACTCTAGACTTCATCTCAATCTTTAAAACCTCATATAAATTTATATTTATCTGAATAGGTATGAGTCTTATGCTTGCTATTGATTAAATGAAATATATATCTAGTAACTTGTTTTTTCTCTTCCTAATCTAAAAATATAAATATTTTTGCATTTATATTAAATCATATTCATTCAACATTTTTTGAATTTTTTCTTTGTCATTAAACATTAGAACATCAATGATTGAAAGCCAAGGAACAAACTGATTATCAAATTGATTGTATTCAACAAATCTTGGCTGAAGAAATGACAACTTGATATCATTTCTTTTAAAAACCTCTCTTGAATACAATTTCTCTCCTCCAATTGAATTTATGTAATGGTCAGACCCTAAACACTTGTTTATACTGATAACCCGCTCTTCCCCTTTCAATGTATTGTCTTTATTAAGTTCCGAGGAAAAATAAACTTGTGTGCCAATATCTAAATAATCACAAATGAGCTTTAAGCTATTCGTTATCATTGTTGAAATATTTATTTCATCTACAGATAAAATATGATCTAATAGTTTTTTAATGTTTGAGTAATAAGGCGCTTTTCTATAAGACAAATCCACTATATTTAACAATCTTTTTCTTTCTTTATCAAAATTTTCTGTAAAAAGCCTCTGATTGATGTTCAAAAAAGCAGAATCATTTTTTATGCTCAATGTAAATAGGTAAGCTTCTCTATTTAATAGAATTCGGTTTCTATTGATCCAGCCTCCTTTTATGTACTGTACATCATCATGAATTACAAATTTATCTGCTATATTGATAAGCTGAAAATACCCTAGATACGGAAATAAGTACGGCTGCATTATAGTAATCTTCATAAATAGACCTTCGTTTAGACCAGTGAGGCATAAAAAATAGACCTTGCTGATAAAATATGTAACCTATTAGATACGACCTTTTTCGCAAACCATAAAAATACTGGCGCAGAGATCAGGGTATTGCATTCCTAATTTGTAACAAGCTTCTAGATATGAGTCTGAAATTATGTCACTACTTAATAATTTGTCAAATTGAAAGTTGGCTAATGCTTTAAAAAATATACCACCTCGATGAACAATATTAAGACCAGCATCAATAGTATCTTTTTCTAAGCTATCAAAAGCGTAAGTTTTTCGATGTCCATGAGCAAACTCTGCCTCAGTAACTGCCGTATTGTGAGAAATAAGACCCATCTTAACGGCAATTTGCCGAGATGGAGCATTCGCATTTGGGACAGCTAAGAAAAGTAGTCCCTGGTCTGATAACCATAAATTAATTTTACGTAGAATAAAGACCGGATCATCTAAATGTTCAAGCGTATGAATTAGAAAAATAGCATCGTATTTGTCTTGCAATTCTAGTGTTTCAAAGACTGAGTTAATAAATTTAACCCTATATCCCACACGATTTCTTACATATTCTACTAACGTGTCAGCAGCTTCAACAACGGTGATATCTGTGAAGTGATCGATCAGCATCTCAGTAAATTCTCCTTGAAAGCAACCTAACTCTAATGCTTTACCTGATGACATAAATGGTAGAAAAGAACGTAGCATATAGCGTCTTAGGAGTTTGTCAAAGCTATACTCATACTTTTTGTCTGGGTCATTAGTATTAAAGGTTGAATATTCTTTATTATAATCTCTCATAGTAAGTCTCTCTTTATATGGGTTATCATGTATTAATAAATTAGCCTTGTCCTGGCTTGTAAAATCTCTTTTCTGGGGGTTGATACCATTCTTCCAAATTTGTTGGAACTAGGGCATTATATCCAAGTATCTGCTTTATTTCTTCCGATAAATGGGTTGCATAATCATATCCAAAATATCGAGGTAAATCCAACTGTTGTTTGACAAAAGGCTTAGTAAAACACAGTGTAAGAGCGCGTCTGGGGTCATCCGTCTGATTGGTTCCTGCCGCGTGCCAAAGGTTCGCATCAAAAAGAACGATGCTACCACTTTTTCCCACAGCCCGACTGGAATTTTCGTAGAATGATTTTTCCGATGGACGATCAGCTAGATAATGTCCTCCATTCATAAAGTAAGTTGCACCGTTTTCTAGTGTGAAATCATCTAGCATAACAATCATCTGAAGCATCAATTTTAGGTTTCCTGTGAAACTGCGAACATCTCGATGAATATTCAAAAGATAAGAAGGATGATTCTTAAGATTATTTACACCACCAAAAATATTCAAAATGTAATTGCCACCAAAGTAATGTATTATGGTTTGTTTCAAATACATTCTTTCTAAAAATTCCATAAAGCTGTCACCCAACCCCAAGAGGTGATTAATCGTCCCATCAGTATTTTGTGCTACACCATTCTTGATTTGAATCTGACGAGCTATTGCATTTGCTTTATCGAGGTCTAGCCTCAACCTTTCAACTAATTGCTCATCAACAATATTCTCAAATAATACCCATCCTTGTTTTTCAAGCTCTTTCCCTACTAATACAGATGAAGAAAGATAAGTTTCATCATTAGCATACTGATTTGAAGAATGGGAAGACATATCATACTACCTCTAGAGGTTAACCAATTCGCCCCATTTTTATTGAGCGGGGATGCCCTTTTCCTCTCGCTTCTTAATCTGTTCCAATACAACTTTGTAATCTTGCCGATCAGGGTGCAACTTCACCAGCTTCTCCAAAGGTTCCATCGCACCTTTGGCATCCTTCAATTGCAACCGCAGCACAGACAGTTTCTCTAAAGCAAGTTGGTTTTCTGGTTCCCGTTGTAAAACCAACTCGTAGCCCCGTACCTGTTGCTGTAATACTGACTCAGGAGAAATAGACGCAGTTATTGGCTGAGTTTGATTAGCATGTTGGATTGCTGGAATGATTGCGAACACCGTAGAACCAAAAAACGAGAACATCGACACAATCGTGACAATCTTTTGTCGCCGCTGAATCTGCTTTCTGCGGGAAATTAGGTATTCTTCATCTGAACCAGCCATGCCTCACATACTTGCTGCGGTAAACACTTAGGTCTCAGCAAGCCTCCCGTTCTGAGGATACCCACTTGCTCAACAGAAACTAACATCTTGGCTAGAAATTTTTTACATAAACTTTAAATGCTGACTCTGAAGACGAGGGAACTTTATAGTAAGCCCATGCTGTAACGACAATTTTGCCATACGTAGTTTACCGCCGTAGGCATCACCTTCATACTTTCAAGCAAAACCCTACAAGTCTTATTCTCTGAGCAGAACATTAAAGTTATATGAAGATTTGCGATGATTCTGCCTAATGCCGGATGTTTGCGATATTCTGAATAACGTTTGAATAAACAGTAGACATTTCTACTCAATTCCAAATTTCCCTTGCCAGTCGATAAATCTCAAACTAGCCCGTGTCCGATGGGTCGTTCAATAAGCACACATATTTTTTGTGATTCAAACAAATAAAATTTTTCCAGTCGTCCTTAGTCACACTACTTAGTGCAACTTCCCAGACGACTAGTTGTTTTGGCCAGAATTCACAATAGATATCTTACGAAAGGACTACTTGGTGAAATTGGAGTTTTGTGGTGGTAATTACCGTACAAAACCGAATTTACCAGTAACTTAGTGGAGTTTGTTATGGTATAGTTAGAAAGTTAAGACTAGCTTTGCCAAAATTACACCACTCTACGGGCCGGCAACAATTGCAGAATGGGAAGCAGTTTTAATTAAGCATTTACCAACAAAATCAGAATTCAATCGAGGTTATGACTCAGCAAGTGATTCACCCAATGGTGAAATTGCAGCGCAACGTGCAATCACTCATAGAATCGAATATTATCAAGCCAAGCGATAGCATCTGGAAAATCGCTTTGCTCTATGGTAATGAATGGCAGCACTGGAAACAGGAATTGCTTGACTTTGGCTTTAGTATGCAAGACCCAGTTAGCGAATTGCTAGCTGTAGAAACTTGGGATGAGGAATAGTGAATGGGGAATAGTAATTTTTACATATTCATCACTCCCCACTCCCTAAACTTTACAAGCAGCTAAAGCCGCAGCTAATTCCTTTGCAGTTTGATAGCGATCGCGTGGCAATGGTTCTGTAACGCGATCGATCGCATCTCTTAATTGGGAGCTAATGGTGGGAACTTTTGCCACATCAAACCTGAAGTTTCGCCCCCGCTGGCGGTAATACTTGAACGGGTTTTCGCCTGTGAGCAGAAAAATCAGCGTTGGGCCAACTGCATACAAATCAGATTGAGTTAAAGGTTGTCCTCGTTCTTGTTCAGGAGCGCAGTAGCCTTCTGCACCAATTCGAGTACCGGGCGCTGTGCCAATTTCCTTAACTGCACCAAAATCTAGTACCACTATGCGATTTACCGAACCTCGCACCATTAAGTTGGCGGGTTTAATGTCGCGGTGAATCAGTGGAGGCTCTTGGCTATGAAGATAGTCTAAAATATCGCAGGTTTGGATCATCCAGGCGATCGCTTGGTTTGGTGTCACTGGGCCAGTGGTATAGACACGTTTTTCTAAATCTTGTCCGTGGATTAGCTCCATTGCCAAGTATTTTTTTCCGTCTTCTACAAAGAAATCGTAATACTTGGGAATTCCCGGATGGTTAAGAGATTTGAGAGTGTACGCCTCTCGCTCAAATAACTCTTGAGCTTTGGCAATTCTGGCCATATCAGCATTCATTTGCTTCAACACCAGCAGTTTTGGTGTACCTGCAATCAAACCAGCCTCATCCCAAGCCAGATAAGTAGTACCCATCCCTCCTTGTCCGAGAGTTTGCAACACCTGATAATGGCGAATCATCTGTTGCACTGAGAGAGGTTGACCGCAGTGAATACAAAATAAATTATTTGGTGAGTTGCCTTCGTGCGTGCAAGTGTAGGATAAATTTGCCGGATTTTTTGCTGAGTACAGTGTCTCGGCGGCATTTTCTTCTGTTGCTGGTATTTGTTGCGATCGCACACCAGTTTCCAATACTGTGACATCCTGAATTTGGAATTGCAGTATTGGACCTCCCTGTGCCAGTTGCAAAAGGGAATTATCCGGTAATGGACTTTGAATTACAAGGATACCGTTGAGAAAAGTCCCATTTGTACCTTGACTAATCAGCTGCCAAGTACCGCCATTGCTATGAGAACCGATTTGTCTAAGTTCTAAATGATGCCGCGAAACTAAACTATCATTTAAAACAACGTGATTATCTGCCGCTCGACCAATCCGAATTATGGAAGAGTTCTCAAAGCACCACTGCTGGAGGGGCGTTTTCTGTTGCGGTTCTAACAGGGTCAGACTAACCACAATACAACCTACAAGGTAAATGGATTAGGGATTGGGCATTGGGAGTGCTGAGTGCTGAGTGCTGAGTGCTGAGTTAAGAGTTAAGAGTTAAGAGTTAGGAGTTTTGTGTATCTCCTTGTCCCCTCATCTCCCTCATCTCCCTCACTCCCTCATCTTCCCATGCCCCATTCCCTATGCCCATTTATGATTAACTTTCTAGATTTGGGCGTACTTTTGCCCGAATTAGTATACCAGTAATGTTGTCATGACCATTGTATTGGTTTGCCAACTCAATTAAGTCTGTAACACCTCGTTCTAAGTTAGCGCCAGAACTAAGTAAGGGTTCTAAGTGAGTCTGCCAGTGGGTTTCTAGTAAATCATTATCTGATAAACCGTCCGATGCCAATAGCAGAAGAGTATCTTCATTGATGTCAAAAAAGCCGACATCGGGATCAATCGAGTTTTCATCACGAGGCCCCAAGGCTTGGGTGAGTTGGTAGGCATCTGGGCGGGCGTAAGCTATGCTTGCTTCCACTCCGCGCGTAATTTCTCGTTGCCCAACTTCGTGGTCTACTGTGACTTGTTCTAATCCCTGTTTGCGTGTCACGCGATAGAGACGGCTATCTCCCACATGAGCAACTGCTGCTTGAGTATCTTGAATTAAGAGCATTACCAAAGTTGTACCCATACGCCCAACTCCAGAACGGGCATCTTGTTGGTTGAGTTTGTAAATCGCCTCATTAGCTAAATACACTGCCTCACGAATGCTATCTTCTGTTGGTAGTTGGTTGGCAATCCAGTGTTCTTGAAAGTATTGCCGTAGGGTGTTGACTGCTAACTCGCTGGCTATTTCACCACCAGCATGTCCACCCATGCCATCACAGAGAATATATAAACCATGCCCTTCCAAGACCCGACTTTTGGGAAATTCCAGCTTGTGAATTTTGGTTTCAATGCCAAAGCAATCTTCGTTATGATGACGTTGACGCCCTACATCTGTGCGTCCTGAATCTTCCAAACTACTTAACTGCATCGCCAGCACAACAGTTGGCAAATCATCAGTTTTGCTAATGATATCTTCTGGCTCATCTGATTGCGGGATGGTGGGCACAGCAGTATCTTTCTCCTTTATTGGGGGCAAAGTTGCATTTCCTAATGCTTCTAGTTCAATAGAGATTTCTTCCAAACGCGATCGCAATTGTGCGATCGTCTCAATCTTGCCTACATCTAAATCCCCCAACATCTGGACTACAGAGCCAAATTGAGTGCGTTGAGACTGTCTAAATAATGCTTGCCAAACCCGTCCTAAAGCTTGGATAGCTAACGGTTCCTCTGGAATAGCAGATGTTTGGACTTGGGCATCTTCTGGCGACTCCGTGGCAGGCTGAGAATTGGATGATTCCACATATAACCTTTGTAGCGCCAGCGTTTGGTCTTCATCCAGCCGCAAATTCGACAATTCTAAAAGGCTTTGACGACAATTTACTGGTTCCAGTGCTGCCCAAAGTTGGGTCATTTCATAACACCAGTGTAAAATTTTTAACGAACTCGTTGTTTCTTGTTGCCACAGGTCAAGTAAATACTGCCAATTCGAGCGATCTTCGATTATTACTACCTGTATATCATCCTGCTGCCAGGCATCGTGAATCGGCGGTATCCCCGGCTCACCTTGGGATTGTAAGGCAATATAAAGTTGGGCAAGGTGAGGAATTCCACTTGCTTGTGCTGATGGCATTAGCAAATCTGATTGCTGGCCTGCTAGTATGGCCTCAATTGGTGATATTTGATACGGCTGGCAGTCTAGAACTCTCACACCCACATCACTAATAGTGTCAGTTTCAGTTTGGGCAGGTAGCGGATCTAACAATTGATAGCGCTCTTGGGAGTCTAAATAGGAGCCTAATGCAATCTGAGAACTAGGGGATAGAGGAGATAAAGAAGATATTTCTCCCTCATCCTCCACATCTCCCTTATCTGCCTCATTCCCCACATCCCCCTCTACTCCTAAAGCTTTGTCAGTTGTTTCCTTAGCAATAATTGCCCAAAACACTGTTCCACATTCCGTATCACAGTTATGACAACGTAACGCATTCACAGGTACATCATCAGTACTGCATTCAGGACAGACCTTGTGAGTCAGGGACGTGCCACAGTTTTGACAGAATTTGTTGCTATTGGGGTTTTCAAATTTACACTGAGGGCAAATCAGCATAGTGGAAGTTCCTTTATTCCCGTTCCAAGGTGCTTCTAGCCACTAAGATCCAAGGTGCCACAATTGGCTGTCCCTGACTACAGTAAATTGTAGTTTATCAATAAATTTTGGTGGCAGTATTAATTGTGACGCATATTAGATAAATATTTCATATATTGGCAGTTAATTCCTTATAGATAGGGGAGATGAGAGAGCAGGGGGAGAAGAGTTTTCCCCTCCGCCCCCCGCCCCTCTGCCTCTTTTCAATGCCCTATTACCAAGAATCTGGCAATTGTGGAGGTTCCGCGTTAAACCATTTTTGATAAATTTGCTTATAAGTACCATTGGATAACAAAGTCGCTATACCTTTGTTAATTGCATCCAAATGAGGAGAGTCTTTAGGTGTAGCAATCCCGTAGTATTCTTCAGTCAGAAGGTCGGCAACAACTCTGATGCCTTTGAGTTTGCCATTTTTAATCGCATACAAAGTAGCGAAAGCATCGCTAACCACCGCATCTACGTTGCCATTGAGCAAGTCTTGGAAGAATTCTGGCCCAGAATTAAAAGTACTAATTTTGGCGTTGGGGATGGTTTTGGCAAAATCTGCCCCAGTGGAACCAATTTGGACAGCGATTTTTTTGCCTTTGAGACTGTTGAAGTCTTTAATATTTTGGTTGTCTTCGCGTACAGCGATCGCTAATCCAGCTTTAAAATAAGGTCGGGAAAAAGCAATTGTTTTCAGTCGTTCTGCGGTAATCGTGATTCCGCTAATTGCTGCATCAACTCTTTTGGCTTGCAAAGTCGAGATCATGCCATCAAAGGGCAGACTTTCAAACTGGACTGCAAAACCTGCTACCTTCGCAATCGCATTCATCAAATCAATATCAAAACCTTCTAACTTACCATCAGCCTTCTGAAATTCAAAAGGGACAAAGGTGGGGTCTGTGGCTACCTTGAAAGGTTTAGCATCTGAGTTAGTAGTGGGATATAAATTATGACAGCCAATAATCAGTAGCAGGCAGCCTAAGCTGAGAATTAGCTGCTCCCACTTGAAGTTAATTAATTTCACTATAGTAATTTTGTTCTAGCAATCAATAATTTACGATACTTGTGATGATGTTATAAGAAATAATACATCCGTATGACTTTTCGCTAATTGCCTTTTTATGTGTTCTGTATTCTGACTCCCAATTTTGAATTGCTTATGGCTTCTACCACTTCTGCTTACCAAATTACTGATTTATTCGCCGAACGAGCGAGAAAAATTGCACCACCAACTTACGGCACTGAGTTAACCAAAATTATTACTGTTAGCTTTGCCTACGGTTTAGCTGACCCAATTCTCTTTCCCCATGCCGATTTGGCTACTGCAAGTGCGGCTGTGCTGGCAGAAGAGGCTCCGATCGCTCTCAATTACGGCCCACCTTCAGCGCAATTGTATGAGCAAATTATCCTCCGCTTGCAGGCTCAAGGAATCCCTGCCGATCGCGATCGCTTGATTATTGGCTACGGTTCCGGTCAGATTCTCGGTTTGCTACCAGATGTATTTATTGAACCTGGTGATGTGGTAATTGTGGAAGGCCCAACCTTTTTGGGAGTAGTTAGTAGATTTGTTCAGGCTGGCGCACGCCTAATTACCATTCCTGTAGATGAAATGGGAATGAATGTAGACGCCCTAGAAGAAACTTTGAGCGATTTAAAAAAACAGGGCATTCGACCCCGGTTTATTTACACTATCCCCACTTTTCATAATCCCACGGGCGCTACTATGCCGTTATTTCGCCGCCAAAAATTGGTAGCATTAGCGGCTGAATATGGAGTTTTAGTGGTGGAAGATGATGCTTATAGCGATTTGCGCTTCCAAGGAGAAATAGTGCCCTCCCTAGCAAGCCTTGACAAGGAAGGATGGGTTTTATACGTGAGTACCTTCTCGAAAATTATTGCGCCTGGTATCCGCTTGGGCTGGGCTTGTGGCGATCCAGCAATTATTGAGCGGTTGGCAATGTTCAAAAGTGAGGGGCCTGTGGGGCCATTTGTCAGCCATGTGGTTGCCCGCTACTGTGCTACAGGCAAACTAGATCATCACATTCAGGAGCTAATTGCCTGTTACAACCATAAGTGTAATTTGTTGTTAGAAGCGATCGCTCAAGAGTTTCCCAGTGATGTAGTTGCTTTGCGACCAGGTGGAGGCTTTTTTGTTTGGTGTAAATTGCCACCACATATCAGCGCCAAAGCACTCCTAACTGCTGCCAATGAACATGGCATCAGCTTTCTGCCAGGAACTCGTTGCTACGCCAATGGTCAGGGAGATGATGCCATCAGACTAGCTTTTAGCTTTCAAACAACAGAGAAGATTGTCGAAGGAATTGCTGTTTTGGGAAAAGTCTTGCGTGGATGGCGAAACTAATTTTGGATTTTAGATTTTAGATTTTGGATTGAAGATAATTCGTAACCTCGTTCCCAGTCTCCGACTGGGAATGCCCTTTGGAAGGCTCCTGCCTTCCGTCTAAGCAGCAGAACCGCAACAAAAAGCATTTCTTTCTTAGACATGAAAACGAGATTGAAAAGTTTGTAACCTTAAAAAATTTGTTCTAAACGTTGAAAATCGCGCTGGACTTCATACCAGAGACTTTTATTATGGGGGTCTGTCTTCAGAGCTTTTTTGAGATAAATTCTGGCTTTGAGTAGCTGTTTTTCCGAAATTAACGCCCGTCCCCAAATTTGATAAGCGATCGCTAGCCATTGGCGAACTTCTGCATCTGTTGACAACCGATCTGCTAAAGCTTCCGCCAGAGCGATCGCTTGCGGAAATCGTCTTTCTTGCAAAAATCGCTGCAATTGCTCATAAGTCTTCCACTTCAGCCGTTCTTCTATTTCCAACAGATTAGGCGGCTTTGGTTTCCCTGATTCTTGACTTGTCACCGTTGTTACTGGTGTTTTCTGCCGCTGCGTTGCCTTGGCATCATCACGCCCAGATGTTGACACTTGACTTGAATGTGCAATAGTTTCCTCTGGCAGTACTACTGTCAGCAGGAGTTTGTAAGCCTCTGTTAAGGCAATAAATTTATCTTTGGCTTTGTTGTCATCTGGGTTGATATCGGGATGATATTGCTGCGCCAGTCGTCGATAAGACGCTTTGATGTCAGCAAAAGAAGCTCCCGACCTTAAACCCAATAAACGGTAGCAATCTCCAAGATCCATCTTGAGCTATGAGCTATCGAATATGCAGCTAGAGGCTATCAGCTATCAGCTTTATGCCTGAACTATTAATAATAAGGGCTAATTTGCTTTTTTAAAGTTCAATGTTGACAGTTTGTTTAAAGAAGGGAGTTGGGAGTGGGGATTGGGAACTGGGATTTAGAATTCTTTCCCTACTCTCCTTGCTCCCCCTGCTCCCTCATCCCCCTATTCCCTACTCCCTATTCCCTACTCCCCAGTTATTACCGAGGTTCGTTCTTCAATCACACGGTCGATTAAACCGTATTCTTTTGCTTCTTCGGCAGACATGAAAAAGTCACGATCCATATCTTTTTCAATTTTTTCTATGGTCTGACCTGTTTTATCGGCATAGATGCCATTAAGCTGGTGACGAATCCGTAGAATCTCTCTAGCTTCAATTTCGATATCGGTTGCTTGTCCACGGGTGCCACCTGAAGGCTGGTGAATCATAATCCGTGAGTGAGGCAATGCTAGCCGTTTGCCTTTGGTGCCAGCTGCCAGCAGGAAAGACCCCATTGAAGCAGCTAAACCTACGCAAATAGTTACTACATCTGATTTGATATGCTGCATGGTGTCAAAAATCGCCATGCCAGATGTAACCATTCCACCGGGGGAATTGATGTATAAATAAATATCTTTACCTGGATCGTCTGAATCCAGATACAGCATTACAGCAATAATTTGATTGGCGATTTCATCATCAATATCTCGCCCCAAGAAAATAATTCGTTCCCGGTAAAGGCGATCGTAGATGCTAATCCAATCTGTATATTGCCCACCGGGCATCCGGTAAGGAACTTTAGGAACGCCTATAGGCATAACTTACTTACTCCGTTTTTAATAATTTAGGGCGGCAAGAGAGTTAGAAATAACTCATAACTCCTATACAGACGCGATTAATCGCGTCTCTCAGCACTCAGCACTCAGCACTAACTAGAGGACACTGGCAGGGAGTGGGGGATTTGCGAGTTCTTCTTTTTCAAAAACTCGGTCAATTAGCCCGTATTCCTTCGCTTCATAGGGTGTTAGATACAACAGCCGATCCATGTCTTTAGTAATTTTTTCTGGGGCTTGTCCAGTGGTGCGATGTAAGATATCAACTAACGCCCCTTTATTTACCAAAACTTCCCTGGCGCGAATTTGAATATCCGTTGCTTGACCTTGGGCGTAGCTCTTGGGCTGATGCAGGATAATTGAGGAGTGAGGCAAACTAGCACGGCAACCTTTTGTACCAGCACTGAGTAACATTGCTGCCATACCCATCGCGGAACCGACGCAGATGGTATGGATAGGAGGCTTGATATATTTCATGGTGTCATAAATGGCGAAGGCTTCGGTTTCAAAGCCAATGGGTTCGCCACTGTAACCGGAAGTGCCGGTGGAGTTGATATAGATTTTAATCGGTTTTTCCGGGTCGTCGGATTGCAAAAACAGCAATTCGGCCACGATTAATTCGGTGACAGCAGGCACCAGTGGCATCCCAATATAGACAATTCGCTCCTTCAATAACAGGGAAGGTAAATCTGGCGGCGGTGTCCGGTAAAAGTTATCGCCGTAATATGGGGCTTGAACAGCCTTAATTGGGGAAATGTCCATAGCAACTGATCGCCTGAAACTATGCCGTTAACTGTAATACATCCTAGCGCGATGCACGCTTCCCTCAAGGTGCGGATTTCTCCCTAATGCTGAAGGCGGCTTTGCATCTGCCAATGCTTGGCTTCTAAGATATTCTGATTATATTAGTGTATTTGTGTTAGATAGGTTTTCCGTAGAGTTAAAGTAGTGCTTTGAAGTTATTTTTTAAAATGTATATCCTGAATAAGGACTTTGAGTTATGAAGGTTAGCTTGCAGCCTGCCTTGAATGATGGTAATTTGGACGCGAATCAACTGAACAGTCAACGTCAGTTAGGAGTTTCGATTTCGGCGATCGCAGAAAATCAAGACCGCCATGTACCCCTGAATTTATGCTTAATTCTCGATCATAGTGGTTCAATGAATGGGCGATCGCTAGAAACGGTCAAAAAAGCAGCGAATCGTCTGGTAGATAGACTCAATCCTGGCGATCGCCTGAGTGTTGTAGTTTTCGATCACCGTGCCAAAGTCTTAGTATCCAATCAAAGTGTCGAAGATCCAGAGAAAATTAAACAGCAAATTAATCGGCTAGCCGCCGATGGTGGAACTTCCATTGATGAAGGACTGCGCTTGGGGATTGAGGAGTTGGCGAAAGGAAAAAAAGATACTGTTTCCCAAGCTTTTCTCTTAACCGATGGGGAAAATGAACACGGTGATAACAATCGCTGTTTAAAATTCGCTCAATTGGCTGCTAGCTATAACTTGACTTTGAACACTTTGGGATTTGGTGACAATTGGAACCAAGATGTTTTAGAAAAAATTGCTGATGCTGGTTTAGGTACTTTATCTTATATTCAAAAACCCGAACAGGCAGTGGAAGAGTTTAACCGCCTGTTCAGCCGTATTCAAACGGTAGGATTGACTAACGCTTATCTGTTATTCTCTCTAATGCCAAATGTCCGGCTAGCGGAACTCAAACCGGTTGCTCAAGTTTCCCCAGACACAATTGAGTTACCACTGCAACAAGAAGCTGATGGACGTTTCGCTGTGCGGTTGGGAGATTTAATGAAAGATGCAGAACGGGTAATCTTAGCTAATATTTATTTGGGACAATTGCCAACAGGTGAACAAGCGATCGCTAATGTGCAAGTCCGCTACGACGATCCATCTGCCAACAAAGTAGGTTTAGTTACACCAAATATCCCAGTTTACGCCCATGTAGTGAAAAATTACCAAGCAGACCTAAATCCCCAGGTGCAACAGTCTATTTTAGCATTAGCAAAGTATCGCCAAACCCAGCTAGCCGAGACGAAATTACAACAGGGCGATCGCTCTGGTGCAGCGACGATGTTACAAACGGCTGCAAAAACTGCCTTGCAAATGGGAGATACTGGGGCAGCGACGGTGTTGCAAACTTCTGCCACCCAACTGCAATCTGGTGGAGATTTATCGGAAAGCGATCGCAAGAAAACCAGAATTGTCTCCAAAACAATTTTGCAAGATACCCCTCCCCAATGAAAGTTAAATTGCTCTCGGCATTAAATGACAATAATGTTGATGTGGCTCAAACAAGTAGCCAACGTCAACTAGCAATAACGATTTTTGCGATCGCTGGTGAGCTTGACCAAAATCTCCCCCTTAATCTCTGCTTGATTTTGGATAGAAGTGGTTCCATGCATGGACACCCAATTAAAACGGTGATCCAGGCGGTGGAAGGATTAATTGATCGCTTAAAAGTAGGCGATCGCATCTCAGTTGTGGCTTTTTCTGGCACTGCGGAAGTCATTATCCCGAACCAAGCGATCGAAGACCCCGAAAGCATCAAATCTCAAATAAAAAGCAAACTGACTGCTAGCGGCGGCACTGCGATCGCTGAGGGTTTGGAACTGGGAATTACAGAACTGATGAAGGGGACAAGAGGCGCTGTTTCCCAGGCGTTTTTGCTGACAGATGGGCATGGTGAAAGCGCTTTGCGGATTTGGAAATGGGATATCGGGCGAGACGACAACAAACGCTGTCTCAAACTGGCACAAAAGGCTGCCAAGCTGAACCTAACGATCAACACTCTCGGATTTGGTAATAGCTGGAATCAGGATTTGCTAGAAAAAATTGCCGATGTCGGTGGTGGGACTTTAGCCCATATTGAGCATCCTGAACAAGCTGTAGAGCAATTTAGCCGACTGTTTGGACGGATTCAATCGATTGGGCTAACTAATGCCTACTTGCTGTTATCTCTAGTGCCCAATGTCCGACTAGCAGAATTGAAACCCATTGCCCAAGTTGCCCCAGATACAATCGAGTTACCAGTGGAATCCGAAGCCGATGGTAGCTTTGCTATCCGTTTGGGAGATTTGATGCAGGATGTAGAAAGGGTAGTTTTAGCGAACATTTATCTGGGACAATTGCCAGAAGGTAAACAAGCGATCGCTCATCTGCAAATCCGTTACGATGACCCATTGGTTAACGAAGAAGGTTTACTTTCGCCCTTGATGCCAGTGTATGCAGATGTAGTACGGGCGTATCAACCGACATCTAATCCCCAGGTGCAACAGTCCATTTTAGCATTAGCCAAGTATCGCCAAACCCAGTTAGCCGAGGCGAAATTGCAACAAGGCGATCGCACTGGTGCAGCCACGATGTTGCAAACAGCCGCCAAAACCGCCTTACAAATTGGAGATAAAGGTGCAGCGACAGTGTTGCAAACTTCCGCTACTCGTCTGCAAGCTGGCGAAGAACTTTCGGAAGCAGACCTCAAGAAAACTAGGATTGTATCAAAGACTGTTTTACAAGAATAGTAAAAATTGAAGGTTGCTAATTAAGGGTATAGAGAGAGTTTGACTTATGCTTATCCAGAAGATTGTCCAAGAATTGCAAGACATCCCTGAAGACAAACTAGCAGAAATTTATGACCTAATTCACTACTTTCGGCTAGGTTTAAGTCAAGAACGTACACAACCTCGCACCCCTGGTTTATTGAAAGGACAACTCGGCGATGCTTTCTTTGAACCACTGCCAGAAGAAGAACTCCAGCAATGGGAATGAGCTACCTCATCGACACCCATATTCTGCTGTGGTGGCTCTTTGACGACCCAAAACTCCACACTGACTGCCGAGACATCATTCGCAACCCAGATTATCGGATTATTGTTAGCAGTGCTTCCGCTTGGGAAATTGCCACCAAATACCGGATGGGTAAACTACCCGAAGCCAAACAACTTGTTGAGCAATATTCACAGATATTGCATCAGGCTAAATTTATCGAACTTGCCATCACCACAGACCATGCGCTCAGAGCAGGAAGCCTACCGATCGCCCACCGAGATCCCTTTGATCGTATGATCATGGCTCAGGCTGAAATCGAAAGTTTAGTTGTGATCACCTACGACAAAGCCTTCCATACTGGACTGATTCAGGTAATTCCCGACCTCAAGTAAAGCAAGGTATAGCCAAACCCAGTTAGCCGAGGCGAAATTGCAACAAGGCGATCGCACTGGTGCAGCCACGATGCTGCAAACAGCAGCTAAAACCGCTTTACAAATAGGAGATAAAGGTGCATCAACAGTGTTGCAAACTTCAGCCACTCGCCTGCAAGCTGGTGAAGAACTTTCCGAAGCAGACCTGAAGAAAACTAGGATTGTATCAAAGACTGTTTTACAGGAATAGTAAAAATTTAGCTTAAGGCAATAGATGGTTGAGATGGACAAGTATGATTCATATCCGTTTTAGTGACAACCATTATGGCGGTGAGATTGATCTGTCAGGTACACCGGGAGATTTGAGAAGCATTCGCCAATCGATTATTGAATTGCTTCAAGCTCAGGATGTGCAAGTTTGTATTCCTGCCAATGAAGTTGATCCAGCACCTTATGATTCTTGTTTAAATTCGTTGCTCATTCGTAAGAGTGATTGTTCTCTCAAAGTTATGGTTGCTGGCAGTTCTTTAAAGATTGAAGGAACACCAGAGAAACTGGAAGTGTTTGCAGACTGGTTTAATTTTGACAATAGTACAGAATCAGGCTATCATAATCACTTTGACTACTACGAAGGAAATGAGTGGGTTGATCCTGGCTCAGTTTCATTAGTAATCTCAGTTCAGTAATCTGTACATTGGCAACCGAACAGGCGTGCAATAAAGTTACTAGTTAGAGAATACCTGGATGCGATCGCTCAAGTAGGAAGATGCAAAAAAAAATATTAGCACTTTGCTAAAGCCCTTATCTTGCTAAAACTAGTAAAACTCTGCTAAAAGTGCTACAGGTAAATGATTAGTAGCGTGTCAAGGCTAAAATCTTGCAAAAAAATTGTAGGTTGGGTGGAGGCTTTGCGTAACCCAACATCCTAATATGTGTTGGGTTGCGCTCCGCTCTAGCAACCTACATCTAATGCACAATTTTTTTGCTTGCCACGCCAGTAGCTTGAGAATTACACATGAAAACCACTGGCATTCATCATGTAGCTATTATTTGTTCTGACTATAATCGCTCCAAAAAATTTTATGTCGAAACTTTAGGCTTTCCGATTATTCAAGAGACTTTTCGTGCTGAGAGAAATTCTTATAAACTAGATTTACGAGTTGGAGAAAATGCTCAAATAGAGTTATTCTCTTTCCCAAATCCTCCGCAAAGATTTAGTAGTCCAGAGGCTTGTGGTTTAAGACATCTTGCTTTTCAAGTTGATAATATCGAGGAAACTGTTTTTTACTTAAACTCGCAAGGTGTAGAAACAGAGAATATCAGAATTGACGAAATTACAGGTAAAAAATTTACTTTTTTTAAAGATCCAGATAATTTGCCGTTAGAGATTTATGAAAATTAGGCTTCAGTATGTTAGTAAGAGGATATAGACTGTCTGATACCAAGGCAATCATAAAACTGTTGTACGATACAATTCATGAAATCAATATTTGCGATTACACTCAAGAACAAGTCAATACTTGGGCACCCGAAAATATGGATTATGAAGTTTGGCACAAAAGATTACAAGCCAAGCTTCCCTATATTGCTGACAATAATGGAGAGATAGTTGGGTTTGCAGAATTAGAATCAGATGGTCACATTGATTGCTTTTATTGTCATAGCAAATACCAAAGAAAGGGTATTGGCTCAAAACTCTTAAGTCATATAGAAGATACTGCAAAATTCCAAGAAATTAAACGGCTATATACAGAAGCGAGTATTACTGCGAAGCCATTTTTTGAAAATAGGGGATTTAGCATAGTCAGAGAACAGCAAGTAGAACTGCGGGGAGTTTGGTTTCAAAACTATGTAATGGAAAAATACCTGTGAATTTAGGCAATATCTATATCTGCAAATTCTTAACTGAAAACTTCTCTAGTCACTTCGCCACTTGGTTATTAGGCGATTCTGAGACGCGATGAATCGCCGTCTCTACAATAATCAATCTTTTGTAGAGACGGCGATTTATCGAGTCAATCTCCTGAAGGCAAGTTATTTTGATTATAAGTCAACTTGACTACATAAAATTTATCTGGTTATTTGGGGGACAGTAAATACTTCTACTAAAAGAATCGCCAGTTTCAGCATCCGTTACTTCCACAATTTTGGCATTATCAGTACAGACACTTCTACCTTTAGACATTCTCAACTCACCTTCGACAAAACCAGTCACTATCCACACCATTCGGTTGTTAGAAATCGATGATTTGTACTCTCCTATTTTGGCTGCAAATTCCTCGTATGTTGTTAGTTTTGCTTCTGTTACCCGCATCTTACTAGACTTTTTGAGAACACGTTCAATCGTAATCAAGCGACTTGCTGGTAGGCTATTATTTGCAGGGTATATTCGTACTCTTGAGTTAAATGGTATTAGTTGATTGACTTGCTTTTTTGTCTGTACTGGTTTAGCTGTAACTGTCTGCATTAGCAATAAACTAGTGGTGCTAGCAAATACAAAAGCAGATAATAAAGTTATTGTAAAAATATTAACTATAGTGCAAATGCGCTTCATAATGCTCAGAATGTGAATAACTAATAACACCAGTTTAATTAATTCTTAGCTCTCTACGAAACGCAACAACAGTATTTACAGATAACTGAGTCTGATGAATCCAAATAAATAATCGGTGCAGTCAACCTGCACCGATTGGACAATTTATATTTAATTGCACCGGATATTTACCTCACGCCAATGCTGAAGCTTGGGGTTTGGCAAAAATCATTCTTCCTGCGGTGGTTTGCAAGGCGCTGGTGACTACTACTCGCAGTTCACCACCCACATAATTGCTGCCTTCTTCAACGACTACCATTGTGCCGTCATCTAGGTAGCCAATGCCTTGACTGGGTTCTTTGCCTTCCTTGAGAATTTTTAAATCCAGGTTGTCGCCAGGTAAATAACTGGGACGGACGGCGTTCACTAAATCATTCACATTCAAAACTGGTACTTTCTGAACACTGGCGACTTTAGACAAGTTGTAGTCGTTGGTTAGCAATGTACCGCTGATTTCTTGGGCGAAGCGGACTAATTTAGCATCTACTGTGGGAATATCGTCGTAGTCAACTCCATTTATCAGGATGCGATCAGGGTAATCTTCTTTAATGCGATTGAGAATTTCTAGTCCTCGTCTTCCCCGCACCCGTTTTTGATCTTTGCTAGCATCGGCTACTTGTTGCAATTCTTGCAAAACAAACTGCGGTACGAGAATTTGTCCTTCTAAAAACCCTGTTTCTAGTAAGGCTTCGATACGACCATCAATAATGCAGCTAGTATCTAAAACTTTGGTATTGGCTGGTTTTAGCGTTCCTTCCACTACCATCGATTCGACGGTGTTGGGATTAATGAACCGCAATAAGCCTCGCCCGTGGGTGTCTGCCAAATTCATGCCAGTGACGGAGAGAATAATACTACCGACAACTGCCACCAATGGCTTAATAAATCCAAAATCCGCCGGAATGGGTAGTAAAAATAGTGGGGCTAGCATGAGGTTAGCTAACAATAGCCCAATCACTAAGCCGATCGCACGCGTTAAAATTACTTCTAGGGGCATTTCTTTGACTTGTGCCTCCAAGCGACGATATGTCGTCTGGAAACTCAGCCCGATCGCACCACCAATAATAGCGGCAAAGACGGCAACAACTAAGCGTAAAGCTTCTAGATTCGTTACCTGATCTAGCGCCCCATTGGGTAGTAGTTCAATGCTGTAGAACCCTATTCCCGACGCTGCGAGGATAAATGAGAAAATGATAATTGCGTCAAGCATGGTTGTCTTGTTTTCCTACAACTGTGTTCACCGATTCAGTTAAGTATTTTTTATTGTATCGGTAAGATAGACTAATGAATATTGACTTACACTAAGGGTTTAGGCTGACAATATCTGCAATTATTATAACTAAAGGCTCTTATCTTAATATTTTTCATTGTTTCTTTGTAAAACGACAAAAATTTGTAAATAAACTACTTATTTTTTAAGAATTCAGAATTCAGAATTAAGAAGACTTTGATACCCAAGCTTAATAAGTTTAATAAAATCAAGAAGTTATTGCACGCTTGATTTTGCGATTATTCTGGCTCCTGGCTCTTGGCTCCTGAATTGTTACCTCATTTTTATTGTCTCTAATTTGCAGTTGGGTTAACTCCAAACTTTTCTCAAAATGAGTCAAAATTTTAGTATTTCTGGAATTGTGAGTTCCGCTTATCTGCATATTCCTTTTTGCAGACGGCGGTGCTTTTATTGTGATTTCCCGGTATCTGTTGTGGGCGATCGCTTGCGGGGCGAAACATCTGGTACTATCTCCCAATATGTTGAGGTGCTATGTCAAGAAATTGCCATGACCCCAGCATTTGGTCAACCCCTGAAGACGATTTTCTTCGGTGGTGGTACTCCTTCGCTGTTATCAACAGAGCAGCTACAACGTATACTCAGAGAGCTACAAAAGCATTTTGGGATTGCAACTGGTGCAGAGATTTCTATGGAAATTGACCCAGCCACCTTTGATTTAGCCCATATAGCAGGCTATCACAGTGCAGGCGTAAACCGGGTAAGTTTGGGTGTACAAGCCTTTCAAGAAGAATTATTGCAGAAGGCGGGGCGATCGCACTCAGTTGCAGATATTTTTGCAGCTGTGGAACTGATTCACCAAGTCGAGATTCCCGTATTTAGCTTAGACTTAATTTCTGGGTTGCCGCATCAGTCTCTAGATCAATGGCAGGATTCTCTCTTAAAAGCGGTGGCGCTTCTACCCACTCACATTTCCATCTACGATCTCACTATTGAGCCAGGTACAGCCTTTGGTCGTTACTACAAACCAGGCGATACACCTTTGCCTACGGATGAAGCCACAGTCAAAATGTACCAGATGGGGCAGCAGGTTTTAACTAGTGCAGGTTATGAGCATTATGAAATTTCTAATTATGCTCAACCTGGCCATCAGTGTCGGCATAATCAAGTTTATTGGGAAAACCGCCCTTATTACGGCTTTGGTATGGGTGCGGCGAGTTATGTTGAGGGAAAACGCTTCACTCGTCCACGCAAAACGAAGGAGTATTACCAGTGGGTGCAAGCTGGCGGTGTGATTGATTGTGATGTGACTCCCCCAAAGGAAGTATTGTTAGAAACGTTAATGTTGGGGTTGCGTTTAGCGGAGGGTGTGAGTTTGGCAGGGTTGGCGGAGTCGTTTGGCGAAGAGAAAGTAGAGGAAATTTGCCAGTGTTTGCAAGAATATTTTGAGAATGGTTGGGTAGAAATTGGAGAGGGAAGGTTGCGTTTGATTGATCCCCAAGGCTTTTTGTTTTCTAATGTGGTGTTGGCGGAGTTGTTTGAAAAGTTGGGGTGACGATGCATTTATGCAAAAA